>CAXEZH010000102.1:0-6767 GCA_964000695.1 uncultured Mycolicibacterium sp.
AGAACGAGGGTGGTGTCGTTGCTCATGACTCCATTCAATGCCTCTCGATTGGACGATTCCATGGGTGATGAGCCGGATCGCCTGTCCATTCGTCTAATCTCGTTGCGGTGGACGTGTTCGGTGACCTGTTCCGCGGGGTGCGGGCGCATGGTTCGCTGTTCGGCAGCTCGGCCTTGACGGCACCGTGGGCGTTGCATTTCGTCGACGGTGCGCCGCTGACGCTGTGCACGGTGCTGGGCGGGTCCGGTTGGATCGTGCCCGACGACGACGCAGGGGCGGCCCCGGAGCGGCTCGGCCCGTACGAGACCGTGGTGGTGCGCGGACCGTCGACGTTCACCTTCGTCGACGAGCTCGGTACCCGCGCCGAGCCGGTGGCGTGCGGTCGGCACTGCGCCACCGTCGAGCAGGGCGGCACGCGCCACCGGTTCGGCTGGAGCGACGGCGGCGGGTCCGGCGCGCCCACCCTGATCGTCGGGGCCTATCCGGTGCGCGGTGAGATCAGCCGGCGGCTGCTCGACGTGCTCCCCGTCGTGCTGCGGGTGGAGGCCGGCGGCACCGGCGACGCGGTGCTCGATCACCTCGCCGCCGAGCTCGCCACCGATGTGCCCGGTCAGCAGGTCGTGCTGGACCGGTTGCTGGACTGGATGATGGTGTGCACGCTGCGCGAATGGTTCGACCGGCCCGGTGGTCACCCGCCGGCGTGGTGGGCCGCCCAGCGCGACCCGGTCGCCGGGCGCGCGCTGCAGCTGTTGCACGCTGAACCGGCGGAACCGTGGACGGTCGCCACGCTGGCCGATCGCGTCGGGGTGTCGCGCTCGACGCTGGCCAAACGGTTCACCACGTTGGTGGGTGAGCCGCCGCTGTCCTATCTGACCCGCTGGCGGATGACGCTCGCGGCTGATCTGCTCGTCGAGCAGCCGAACTCGACCGTCGCCGACGTCGCCGAAGCGGTCGGATACTCCGACCCCTTCGGCTTCAGCGCCGCGTTCAAACGGGTTCGCCGGGTCAACCCGAGCGAGTTCCGTCGGTCGGCGACGAACCGTCACCGAGCGTGAACGTCGTGCGAAAAATCGGCCCGGAAATCGCAGACGATTCACTTTCGGCGACCGGACCGCGGCAACGACGGTGGCCGGGCGGCGGCGAACCGTCAGGGGTGGTAGGCCACCCCCACGGCGCGGAACACGAACTCCGGTGGCGCGTCGAACGCCAGCGAGGTGCGGGGCAGCCGATCGATGACGTCGCGGGGGATGTCGGTCTTGTAATGCAGCGACAGCTCGCCGGACCAATGCTCGTCGATCTCGGCGACGTCCACGTCGAGCGTCAGGCCGGTCGTCGACAGCTCGGCCCTGACCGCGCCGGCCTGCGGGTCGTCCCAGCGCAGGTCGATGGTGCGACCGGCCAACTTCGGCACCGACGACAGCGTGCCCAGCACGCGGTCCTCGGTGAGCACGAGAGCGCCGACGTAGCTGGCGATGCTGCCCGACGAGCGAAGGCCGGGCACCGCGCCGTGAAAGCGGCGGGTGACCGGTACGTACTCGTCGAAGAACAGGATCCCTTCGGGTTCGAGTTCGGCCCGTAACGCGCCGGGAAGCCTGCCGATACGGAGCAGCCTGCGGAGGATGACGGCCATGGGTGCACGGTAGCTCAGCCGCCTGAGTGGTAGTGATGGTCAGATGGCGGTGAACCGGGGTCTGCTGGGCGCGACCGCGCTGGCGGCTGTCGGCGTCTACCTGCTCATGTGGGTCGGCTTCGCCTGGCAGTGGGGCTGGTTGGCCGACGTGGATGCCTGGGCGCTGCAGCCGACCGCGCGGTTCGGGCAGGCACATCCGGGCTGGGTGACGGGCTGGGACGTGTTCTGCACCGCCCTGGGTCCGTTCGCGTTCCGGTTCGCCACACTGGCCGTGATCGTCGTCGCGTTCGTGCGGCGCCGGGTCAGGGTCGCGGTGTTTCTGATCGTCGCTGTGGAGTTGAGCGGTCTGGTTACCGAGATCGCCAAAGCGCTGGCCGAGCGCCCGCGGCCGGACACCGCGTTCGTCGACGCGTACGGGTTGTCGTTCCCCTCGGGCCACGCGCTGGGGGTGACGGCCGCGGTGCTGGCGCTGTACGTGGTGGCCCGTCCCGTGCTGCGGCCGCGGTGGCGGCCCTGGACTCTCGGCGCCGCGGTGCTGCTCATCGTCGTCATGGGCGCCGGCCGGGTGGTGCTCAACGTGCACCACCCCTCGGACGTCCTGGCGGGCTGGGCGCTGGGCTACGCGTATTTCGCGGCGTGCCTGCTGGCGGTGCCGCCGTACCGTCCGCGCGTCACGGAAGCGGACGAAACACCGGCAGTGTCCGGTACTGCGCCGTGAAGCTCGCTTCGGTGACCTCGGTCCCGACCTCGCCGTCGAGTGCCAGCACGGTGGGTCCGTCTACCGAGCGGAACGCGAACTGCGGCACCCGCAGTTCGTGATAGAGCGGGCTGCGCTCCAGCCGGCCCAGTGCCAGCCCTGCCAGGATGCGCAGCCGGGACAGGGGGCGCCCGGTTTCCAGGATCCGCACGTCGATGAGCCCGTCGTCCATGCGGGTGCGCCGCGAGGGCGCGAAACCCGACGGCAGGTATGTGGAGTTTCCCAGAAAGAACAGCGACGTCCGCAGCGTCTTGTTGTCGTAGGAGATGCGCACGGACTCGTCGCGGCGCAGCGTGTGGAACATCGCGTAGAGACCGGCCAGCGGCTTGCCGATCTTGTGCTCGAGCTTTTCCCGGGTCTGCACGAACCGCGGGTAGGCGCCGATGCTCGCGGTGTTGATCACCATCTGCTGCTCGTTGAGGCACACCAGGTCGACGTAGGAGGCCTGGCCTTCGCGGATCGCGGCGACGGTCTTCGCGACGGTGTCGCAGCCGATGTCCTTGGCGAAATGGTTGAACGTCCCGGCGGGGAAGACGGCCAACGGCACGCCCTCGCTGATCGCGACTTTCGCGGCGGCGGCCACGGTGCCGTCGCCGCCGGCCACCGCCAGCACCGCGCACCGGCAGCCGGCCTCACGCAGTGCTTCGGCGAAGTCGTCGTCCGCGCCCAATTCGACGATCTCGGCACCGGGCAGCGCGTCGCGCACCTCGTCGATGACCCGCGCGCCCGTCCCGCTGCCTGAGGCCGGGTTGACGACCAGCGTGACGCCGGCGCCGTCCGGCCGGGCCCGGGTCTCGAACCGCAGCGGATCGGCGGCGGGCATGCTGGTCGGGACAACGGGCGGCACGATCCGGGCGCCGAGCACCGCGATGCCCGCGCCGATGCCGAAGCCGGCAAGCACGTCACCCGGGTAGTGCGCGCCCACGGCGACCCGGGACATGCCGACGAGTCCGGCGAGCATCGCCAATCCCAGGCCGACCGGCGGAGTCTCCAGACCGACGCCGACGGCGAATGCGGCGGCGCTGGCCGAATGACCGGACGGCAGCGAGTACGACGTCGGCAGTTTGCGGATCTGCCTGGTCAGCGGGACCAGGATCGGGCTGGGCCGCTCACGACGCCACACCCGCTTGGCGACCTGGTTGGTGACCAGGCTGGTCACCCCCAGCGTGGCCACCCCCCGCACGGCGCCGCGCTTGAGCGACGGGCTGCCGAATGCACCCAGACCCGCGGCGATGGCGAACCACAGCTTCGAGTGGTCGGCGGCCCTGGTCAGCCGGGGCATCACCGAGTCGATCAGGGGACTGGGTGACTCGGCGACCGCCTCGAACACCTCGCGGTCCAGGCTGCCCAGGCCACGGGTGATCTGGCGAATTCCGCGCCTACGACGGCGCATCGGAAGAAGGTCCACACCGCTCAAGTTATCCGGCGGCCCCGTGAGGTAAACGCGACCGGATCGTGTCCGTCCCTTGACGCACCCGCGTCGCGTGGGCGGCGATGATGAAGTGATGCGCCGACTGCTGACCCTGCTGTGCGCGTCAGCGGTCGCCGTACTGGCGGTCGGACCATCCGTCGCGCCGGCCGCGGCGCAGTTCACGCCGTGGTTCGCCCAACAGGTGGGGGCGGCCACGCAGGTGTTGTCGGTGACCGGGGGCGGCGGCTCGGACGCCACGCTGGACGTCTGGCAGCGCACGGCGGCGGGGTGGCAACCCGTCGACGGCGGCGTCGGCGTCGCGGCGAAGATCGGCGCAAAGGGCATGTCCCCGAACCACTTCGAGGGCTCGATGATGACGCCGCAGGGGGTGTACTCGCTGGACTTCGCGTTCGGCACTCAGCCCGACCCCGGCAGCGGACTGCCGTACGTCGAGGTCGGCCCCCGCCACTGGTGGGACGGCGATTCGAACAGCCCGACCTACAACACCATGCAGGTGTGTGAGCCGGGAGCGTGCCCGTTCGCGACCTCGGGCACCGGCACCGAGAACCTCGACATCCCGCAGTACGCGCATGCCGTGGTGATGGGCGTCAACAAGCAACGCATCCCCGGCAAGGGCAGCGCCTTCTTCGTGCACAGCACCGACGGCGGGGCCACCGCCGGGTGCGTCGCGATCGACGATGCCACCCTCGTCAAGATCATGCGCTGGCTGCGGCCCGGCGCGATGATCGCGCTCAGTCCTGCGGCAGGTTCAGCGCGCGTCCCGGTTTGACCTTGAAGTTCAACGCTTCCAACGACATCGACGCGTCGTAGGTGCGGTCGTAGCCGGTTTCGCAGATCTTCCAGCCGTCGGCGGTGCGGCGGTAGCGGTCGTGGTAGAAGCCCGCTCCGATGAGCATGAAGTTGAACGCCGGTGCGATCACCCGGTCCTGCAGGTACCAGGTCGCGGTGGCTTCGTCACCGTCCACAGTGATCTCGGGGTGGTTCACGCGATGCTCGGTGAGCACCTCCGCGCCGCCCAGCGAGTTGCGCATGAAGCCCACCAGTTCGTCGCGCGTGGTGAAATGGTGCTCCTCGCCGATGGACTCGCCGTAGCGACCGATGACGTCCTCGGTCAGGGTGTCGGCGAACTCGTCCCAGTTCTTGGTGTCGAGCGCTCGGAGGTAGCGATACTTGACCTGCTTGATCTCGTCGATATCGGGCATGGCCGCAATTGCAGCACACCGGCGGGCAGGAACCTAGGGTCACCGTCGGAGTCCGTTGACGCACACGTCAAACAACGTGTGGCCGGCTCGGCCGCTGGGGTGTCGGCACCGGGGGAGTGCCGCGGCCCGCTATCGTGGCGGGGATCATGAGCGATCCGTTGGGGATGTCCATCGGGACGACCAACGTCGTCGCGGTGGGAATCGGACATCAACCCGTGCTCAGACGGGCCGCGCTGACGCGCTCCGGCACGGTGCTGACCGGCTTCGTCGAGCGTGTCGGCGACCCGGTCCCGCTGGTTGCCGCTGACGGCACCAGCTATCCGGCAGAGCAGCTGGTGGTCGCGGTCCTCGACGAGGCGGCGGCCGCGGCGATGCCCGCGCCGCCGTCGGGGGTGGCGATCGCCACCCCGTCCTACTGGAACTCCTCGGCGACAGCTGCGCTCGCCTCGGCGTTGACAGCTAGCCGGTTGACGGCCACGACCGGTGCCGTCCCGCGGCTGGTCCCCGACGCCGTCGCGGCACTGACCGCGCTGAACGCCAACCCCGGCTTCGACCGGTCGGGTGTGGTGGCGGTGCTGGACTTCGGCGGCGGCGGCACGAGCATCACACTCGCCGACGGCGCGTCGGCATTCGCGATGATCGGCGGTACCGAACGCTACGCCGAGTTCGCCGGCGACCAGGTCGACCAGGCCCTGCTCGGATATGTCCTCGACCGGGTCGGCGGCGACCACGGCGCTGATCCCGCCCAGACCGCCGCGGTCGGCTCGCTGGCGCGGCTGCGGGAGGAGTGCCGCGCGGCTAAGGAGAGGCTGTCGTCCGACACCGCCACCACACTGGCCGTCGACCTGCCGGATCTGCAGACCGAGATGCGGCTCACCCGCGCCGAACTCGAGGAACTCATCGCTCGTCCACTGGCCGGCGTGAGCGCTGCGCTGGAGAACACGCTGACCGCCAACGGGGTCGGCTGGAGCAACCTGTCCTCGGTGGTGCTCGTCGGCGGCGGTGCGAGCATTCCCCTGATCACCCAGCAGATCTCCGAACGCTCACGGGTTCCGGTGGTCAAGACACCGCAACCAGCCCTGGACGCGGCGGTCGGCGCGGCGATGATCGCCGCCTACGGGCGTTCCGCGGAGACCGCCACCTGGGTCGCACCCGCCCCGCCGGTGGCAGCGCCGCCGGTCGACGAGGCCGCCTCGTCGACGATGCGGGCTCTGGCCTGGTCGCAGGCCGACGACGGGGTCGACGACGTCGTGCCCTACGCCGGCGAGGATCCCTACCCGGCGCCCAACCCGTACGGCTCGCTGCAGACCGGTCCGGCCGACGACACCGAGCAGCCCGAACCCGCCGACGACGTCGCACCGTGGCAACGAGTGCCCCTGCCGGTGGCGGGCCTGCTGGCGGTGATCGCGCTTGTGGTCGTCGGCGGGTTGGCGATTGCTCTGACCAGTTTCGACTCCCCGGACCGGCCCCAGCCCAAGCCGGGGACGAACCCGCTGAGCAGCGCGCTGACGCCGTCCGAGACGGTCACGGTCACCAACGCGCCACCGCCGCCGGACGAGCCGGTGCCGGCGCAGCCCCCGCCGAGCCCGGCCTTCACGCCGACGACCCAGCCCACGCGCACATCCACGACGACACCGACGACCACCACGACGACGACCACGACCACGACGACGACCACAACAACCACGACCACGACGACCACGACCACGACGACCACGCCGCCGACGACCACGACGCCGCCCACCA
>CAXEZH010000103.1:0-2416 GCA_964000695.1 uncultured Mycolicibacterium sp.
GTACGCCGGGAAAGAAGTAGAAGCCGTGCGGCATGCCCTCGGGAAAGTAGTCGACGGTCCGGCCTCCGGCGTCGCGGATCCGGCGGGCGAACGCGCGCGCCGAGTCGACGATCGGATCGTGGGTGCCGGCAACCACGACAGCCAACGGATAGTCGGCGAGATCACCTTCGATGGGGCTGACCCAGGGGTGGTCCCAGGCGGTGGTGCCGACATAGGCGCCGCGAATGAAGCCGGCGAATGCCATGTCGTAGACGATGCCTCGCGGCGCCAGCTCGCGGAACGACGGCCAGCGCTCGAACTGGAAGTCCGCGAAGGCGCCCAGCATGACCGTGGCATCAGGAACCCGCACCCCGTCGGCGCGGGCGCGCAACGGAATGGCGGCGGCGAAGTTCGACCCGGCCGAGTCCCCGGCGACGACGAGGTGGGCGGTGTCGCCGCCCAACTGTGCCCCATGCTCGACCACCCAGGTGTAGATGTCGAAGGCGTCGTCGAAGGGCACCGGAAACACGAACTCCGGGGCGGACCGGTAATTGGCGGACACCACCACGGCGTTGTTCGTGAACGCGAGCTTGCGGGCCACGAAGTCGCAGTCCTCGGATGAGCCGACGGTGAAGCCGCCGCCGTGGAAGTAGACGATGACCGGCAGCGCGGCCTCGGTCGGCGACGAGGGGCGGTAGAGCTGGCATCGCGCGACACCGTCGCGCACCGGCAGATAAACCTGATCGACCACCACGTCGGGAACCGCTTGGGCGCCGCTGGGCGGCACGAGCGCCGGATCCGGCTGATGGCCGTCTCCGATGTAGCCCGTGCGCACCGGCGCGATCATCAAGTCCCGCAGCGCTACGGGCTGCCGGTTGTTGGCGATGACGCGGTACATCGGCATGGCCGGGTCGTCGGCGGCGATGTGGCTCAACCCGTCAATCGCCACTGGGGCGGTGACGTCGACCTTGCCGGCCGGGATGCACCGCAGCGAATCGAGAGTCACCGTCGACATGCTACGGAGGTCTTGACAGGGCCTGCGGCACCGGAACAGAATTCATCCCATGATGACTTCATCAGACGGTGAATTCTTGGTCGGCTCGTCGCCTGCGATCGAGATCGACCGACTCCGGGTGCTGCGGGGTCATCACGTGGCGCTCGACGACGTCACCGTCGCGGTGTCCCGGGGGACCATCACCGGCCTTCTCGGCCCGTCGGGGTGCGGCAAGACCACCCTGATGCGCTGCGTCGTGGGGACCCAGATCGTCACGGCCGGTACGGCCACAGTGCTGGGCAAGCCGGCAGGATCGGCCGAGCTGCGCCACCGAGTCGGCTACGTCAGCCAGGACCCGACCATCTACCCGGACCTGCGCGTGGTGGACAACGTGCGCTACTTCGCCGCTCTCTACGGCTCCGAGCCCGACGAGGTCGACCGGGCGATCGACTCGGTCGGACTGGACAGCCACCGAAAGTCGCTGGCGGCGAACCTTTCCGGTGGTCAGCGCACCAGGGTGTCACTGGCCTGCGCGCTGGTGGGCCGCCCCGATCTGCTGGTGCTCGACGAACCGACCGTCGGCCTGGACCCCGTCCTGCGCGCCGATCTGTGGGACCGCTTCACCGAGTTGGCCCGCGGCGGCACCACGCTGCTGGTCTCCAGCCACGTCATGGACGAAGCCGACCACTGCGCTGACCTGCTGTTGATGCGCGACGGTCGAATACTCGCCCACACCACGCCAACCCGATTGCGAAAGGACACCGGATGCCAGTCCCTGGAGGAAGCGTTTCTGTCCATCATCCGGCGCGGCACCGCAGCAGAGGCGGCGCCCACCCGCTGAGTCCGCGCGCATTTGCGGCGACCACGGCTCGCATTCTGCGCCAGCTGGCCGGCGACCACCGCAGCGTCGCGATGATCCTGCTGGTACCGAGCGTGATCATCGCGCTGATGTACTTCATGTTCGCCGACGTACCGGTGCGTCCCGGCGCCCCGTCACCGTTCAACAACGCCTGCCTGATCATGCTCGGCGTGTTCCCGTTGATCGTCATGTTCCTCATCACCTCGATCACGATGCAGCGCGAGCGGGTCTCCGGAACACTCGAGCGGATCCTGACCACACCGCTGCGCCGACTCGACCTGCTGGCCGCCTACGGCACCGCGTTCTCGCTCGCCGCGGCCGCGCAGGCCACTCTGGCCTGCCTGGTGTCGTTCTGGTTGCTCGGCCTGGACACCGCGGGCAGCCCGGTATGGGTGTTCACCATCGCGATCATCAACGCCGTTCTCGGAGTGGGGCTCGGCCTGCTGTGCAGTGCATTCGCACGCACCGAATTCCAGGCGGTCCAGTTCATGCCGCTGGTGATCGCCCCGCAGTTGCTGTTGTGCGGGATCATCGTTCCGCGTTCACAACTCCCCGATTGGCTGCAGTGGATCAGCAATGCCCTA
>CAXEZH010000104.1:0-23338 GCA_964000695.1 uncultured Mycolicibacterium sp.
GCCGAGGAAGCCGACCGGGCCCGCGACGCCTACGAACGCGACGACGGTCTGCAACGCCGCACCGCAGCGGTGTACGCCGGGTTGGCCGCGGCGAACTGGGGTGGGCCCTGGGCCGTGGTGCCGACCGACGTGGACTCTGACGAGTTGGCCGCACGGCTCTCCTGCTGATTTGCTCGCAGTCTGACGGACGTCACGCGCGATCGCGCCCGGCCGCGTACGCTGCGGATCCTGGGGAGTTGCGCAGACCTCTGCGCAGCGGTCGGTTCAAGGGCACACGGGGGAGCCATGACTTTGACGACTCGGTCGCACACCACGCTGCTGGCGGCGCTGGACGACTACGCGCTGGCACTGGCGTCGGCGGGGGAACGATTCGACCAGGGCCGCTACATCGAGGCGCAGGTCCTGGCAGTGCACGTTCGCAAGCTCGTCCACGAGGGGTACACGTCGCGGGCGCTGCTTACCGAGATCGGCCTGCGTGACGTGTTGACCTGGGTGGACACCGGCGGTGTGCCCAACCCCAAAACCGCCAGCTCGGCGGCATGCCTGACGTTGATGAAGGTGCGCAGCGGCCTGCAGCGTGGCGGCGAGTACGTGCCGAAACTGGCCCTGTACCCGCCGGCGCCCATCCGCACCCGAAGCGGTGAGCACATCGACCGCGGTTCACGGATCCCGTTCGAGCACTGGTGGACCAACCCCGTCATCAAGGACGCCGACGGCGCCGAGTTCTCGCGTCAACACCTGGTGCTCGCGCTGGCCGACGACATCGACGACCCCGAGGCCCGCTCGGCTCGCGCGGCGCTGGCGGCGAGCGCTTCGCTGGGGTGGGTGCTGGAGGACGGTGCCTGGTCAGCGGCGACGCCGCCGGCCGCCAGCCCGGTTCTGGCCAGCATGCGCCAGATCGGGTTCGAGGTGATCCAGACCCTGCGCCAGCAGCGCGACGTCATCCAGGCCACCTTGAACTGAACCACCATTACGGGGCGTGACGGCCCGGTCACGTTCGCGTGCGCCCGATCCCTCCGTCGCCGGCAGCGGGGCGCCGGAGTCGGCGGGTCCACAGTGCGCCCGGGTGCGCGCGGCACTGCCGCTGCCCAGGGGATGCTGCCGTCACGCACGGCTCGCTGCGCGATGCGGCCGGCACGGTCGGGGCAAATACGAACCGAATGCCGGTGAACCCGGACAACGCGCCGTGTGGTATCCGAGGATTATCGCGAACTGGTGACACCATGGACACCATGAGGCAAAGGATCCTGGTCGTCGACGACGACCCTTCGCTCGCCGAGATGCTCACCATCGTGCTGCGTGGCGAGGGTTTCGACACCGCGGTCATCGGAGACGGCACCCAGGCACTGACGGCGGTGCGTGAACTGCGCCCCGATCTGGTGCTGCTGGATCTGATGCTGCCCGGCATGAACGGCATCGACGTGTGTCGCGTGCTGCGCGCCGATTCCGGTGTGCCGATCGTGATGCTGACCGCCAAGACCGACACCGTCGACGTGGTGCTCGGACTGGAGTCGGGCGCCGACGACTACGTGATGAAGCCGTTCAAGCCCAAGGAACTGGTGGCCCGGGTGCGCGCCCGGCTGCGGCGCAACGAGGACGAGCCCGCCGAGATGCTCTCCATCGCCGACATCGACATCGATGTGCCGGCCCACAAGGTGACCCGGCAGGGTGAGCAGATCGCGCTGACTCCGCTGGAGTTCGACCTGCTGGTGGCGTTGGCGCGGAAACCGCGCCAGGTGTTTACTCGAGATGTGCTTCTCGAACAGGTGTGGGGTTACCGACACCCCGCCGACACCCGTTTGGTGAACGTGCACGTCCAGAGATTGCGGGCCAAGGTCGAGAAGGACCCGGAGAACCCGCAGGTTGTGCTCACGGTTCGAGGAGTGGGATACAAGGCCGGACCTCCGTGATCGGACCGCCCGCGGTCGCCGTGATCGGACCGCCCGCGGTCGCCGTGATCGGACCGGCCGGGGCCGTGGCCCGCCGGCGGTCAGCGTGATCTTCGGCTCGCGGCGGCGCATCCACCGGCGGTCGGCACCGCTGGTTCGTGGACTCGGCGCGCTGGGCCGCGCGATCGGCCTGGCCTGGCGGCGCTCGCTGCAACTGCGGGTGGTGTCGCTGACGCTCGGTCTGTCGTTGGCCGTCATCCTGGTGCTCGGCTTCGTGCTGACCAGCCAGATCACCGACCGCATTCTGGAGGTCAAGGTCGGCGCGGCGACGGAGGAGATCGAGCGGGCCCGCACCACCGTCAGCGGCATCGTCGGCGGCGAGGAGACCCGCTCGCTCGACAGCAGCCTGCAACTGGCGCGCAACACCCTCATCGACCGCAAGGCCGACGCCGGTGCGGGGCTGGCCGGCGCATTCGACGCAGTGCTCATCGTCGCCGGGGACGGGCCACGCGCGGCCACCGCCGCAGGCCCGATCGACCAGATCCCCAACACGCTGCGCGACTTCGTCAAAGCCGGCCAGGTCAGCTACCAGTACGCCACGGTGCACACCGACGGCTTCTCCGGGCCGGCCCTGATCGTGGGCAGCCCGACTCCCGCGACGTCGTCGGTGACGAATCTCGAGCTGTACCTGATCTTCCCGCTGAACAACGAAGAGTCCACGATCACGCTGGTGCGCGGCACGATGGCGACCGGCGGCGTGGTGCTGCTGGGTTTGCTCGCCGCGATCGCGCTGTTGGTGGCCCGCCAGATCGTGCTGCCCGTGCGCTCCGCGTCGCGCATCGCCGAACGGTTCGCCGAAGGTCACCTGACCGAGCGGATGCCGGTGCGCGGCGAAGACGACATGGCCCGGCTGGCGGTGTCGTTCAACGACATGGCCGAAAGTCTGCACCGCCAGATCACCCAGCTCGAGGAGTTCGGCAACCTGCAGCGCCGGTTCACCTCCGACGTCAGCCACGAACTGCGCACCCCGCTGACCACGGTGCGAATGGCCGCCGACCTGATCCACGACCACGCCGAAGAGCTCGACCCCTCGCTGCGCCGATCCATCGAGCTGATGGTCGACGAGCTCGACCGGTTCGAAGGGCTGCTCAGCGACCTGCTCGAGATATCCCGCCACGACGCTGGCGTCGCCGAACTGGCCGTCGAGGCCATCGACCTGCGCTCCACCGTCAAGAGTGCCCTCGACAACGTCGGCCACCTCGCCGAGGACGCCGGCGTCGAACTGATCGTCGACATGCCACCTGACGGGATCATCGCCGAGGTCGACCCGCGCCGCGTCGAACGCATCCTGCGCAACCTCATCGCCAACGCCATCGACCACGCCGAACGCAAACCGGTGCGCATCCGCATGGCCGCCGACGACGACACCGTGGCCGTCACCGTCCGCGACTACGGCGTCGGGCTGCGCCCCGGCGAGGAGAAACTGGTGTTCAGCCGGTTCTGGCGCTCCGACCCGTCCCGTGTGCGCCGCTCCGGCGGCACTGGCCTGGGGCTGGCCATCAGCATCGAGGACGCGCGGCTGCACCAGGGCCGGCTCGAAGCGTGGGGTGAACCGGGCAAGGGCGCCTGCTTCCGGCTCACCCTGCCCCTGGTCCGCGGCCACAAGGTCACCAGCAGCCCGCTCCCGGTCAAACCGATCGAAAAGCCCGCCGCCGCACGGCGTCCCGCGCGTGAACGCGAACCCGCCGGGGAGAGCGTGTGACCCGCGTCGTCGTCGCCTGGCTCGCCGTCCTGACCGTGGTGCTGGCCGGCTGTGCCGGAGTGCCGAGTTCGTCCTCCCCGCAGGCCATCGGCACCGTCAGCCGTCCCGCGCCGCCCAGCCTGCCCAAACCCACCCCCGGCATGGACCCCGACATCCTGCTGCGCGAATTCCTCAAGGCCACCGCCGATCCGGCGAACCGCCACCTGGCTGCGCGGCAATTCCTCACCGAATCGGCGTCCAGCGGCTGGGACGACGCCGGCAGCGCGCTGCTGATCGACAACGTCGTGTTCGTCGAAACCCGCGAACCCGAGAAGGTCTCGGTGACCATGCGCGCCGACATCCTCGGCTCGTTGTCCGACATGGGGGTGTTCGAGACCGGCGAGGGGGCGCTGCCCGACCCCGGTCCCATCGAGCTGATCAAGACTTCCGACGGCTGGCGCATCGACACCCTGCCGAACGGGGTGTTCCTGGACTGGCAGCAGTTCCAGGAGACCTACAAACGCAACACGCTCTACTTCGTCGACCCGACCGGAAAGACCGTGGTGCCCGACCCGCGCTACGTGGCGGTCTCCGAACCCGACCAACTGGCCACCGAACTGGTCAGCAAGCTGATCGCCGGTCCGCGACCGGAGATGGCCAAGACGGTGCGCAACCTGCTCGACGATCCACTGAAGCTGAGCGGTCCGGTGACCCGCGCCGACGGCGGCAAGACCGGTGTGGGGCGCGGTTACGGCGGCGCGCGGATCGACCTGGAGAACCTGTCCACCACCGACCCGCACAGCCGGCAACTGCTGGCCGCACAGATCATCTGGACCCTGTCGCGCGCCGGTATCAACGGGCCCTACGTCATCAACGCCGATGGCGCCGCGCTCGACGATCGTTTCGCCGACGGGTGGACCACCGCCGACGTCGCCGCCACCGACCCCGGCGCGGCCGACGGGGCCGCGGCTGGGTTGCACGCCCTGGTCGGCGGTTCGCTGGTGTCCCTCGACGAGTTCAGCGCCCCACGAGTGCCCGGGGCGTTCGGGCAGACACCGGGCCAGGTGGCGGCGGCGCTGTCACGGTCGGGACAGGAAGTCGCCTCGGTCGTCGTGCAACGTCCCGGCGCCCCCGACATGGCGTCGTCGCTGTGGGTCGGCCAGCTGGGCGGCAGCGCCGCCCAGGTGATGGACGGACGCACCCTGAGCCGGCCGAGTTGGTCGCTCGACGAGTCGATCTGGGTCGTCGTCGACGGACTCAACGTCGTGCGCGCGGTGCAGGACGCCTCCGGACAGCCCGCCCGCATCCCGGTCGACTCCACCGCCGTGACGGCGCGCTTCCCCGGCGCGATCACCGAGCTGCAGCTCTCCCGCGACGGCACCCGCGCGGCGATGGTGATCGACGGCCGGGTGATCCTGGCCGGAGTGGAGCAGACCGAGGGCGGCGGGTACGCGCTGACGTTCCCGCGCCGGCTGGGTTACGGGCTGGGCAACACCGCGGTCTCGCTGGGATGGCGCACCGGTGACGACATCGTCGTCAGCCGCACCGACCCGCAGCATCCGGTGTCCTACGTCAACCTCGACGGCGTGAACTCCGATGCGCCGAGCCGTAATCTGCTGATGCCGGTGACGACCGTGGCCGCCAACCCGTCGACGGTCTACGTGTCCGACGGCCGCGGGGTGCTGCAGCTGTCCGGCGCGTCCGCCGAGGACGGCGATCCGAGCTGGGTGGAGGTTCGCCCGTTGATGGTTGCGGGTGCCAAGCCGGTGCTGCCTGGCTGACACCGGCGGCTCGATACCGGGCGTTTTCAGCCGGTAGGTGTCGCTTGCGCCATGGTCAGTCGTCGGCGATACCGGGCGCGGCGAGCTGAGCAACGTCATCCTCGCGGTGCCCCAGCGACCTTGCAGCAACGGCGAACTGGTGGAGTTTGTCGATGACGGTCTGCCCTTCCGGCGTGTGGCCCCAGATGCTGATGCCCTGGTGCGTGGTGGGTTCCCAGGTGGATTCGTCGACGACGATGGGGTTCCAGCCGACCTCCCACTCGAACCCGGACGGGGTCATTGCGTAGAAGGACAATTCCTTGTCGTTGGTGTGCTGTCCCACCGACAACGCCATGGGAAAGCCGAGCTGGGTGACCCGATGATAGGAAGTGAGCATGTCGTCGAGCGTCGCGATCTGGACATTGACGTGTTGCACGCGGGTGCGAATCGGGTTGAGGGGCAGCCTGTTCACCGATGCGATGGCTACCGAGTGGTGGCGTTCGTTGACCCGCAGGAACCGGATCTTGAACTTCAAGCCGTTGATGGTTTCGTCGATGTAGTCCGACAACCGCGCGTCGAACACATGGTTGTAGTAGCCGCGCACGAGGTGCGGCTTCTTGGTGGTCAGTGCAACGTGACCCAATCCACCTGCACCGGTGATGAAGCCGCTGCCGGGGATGTCGAGGGGCAGGGGACCGGTCCGGGCAGCGGTGTAGACCTCCTGAGCCAGCCCGTTGGGTCCCGGGAACCGCAGGAACCGCTCGACACCGCGCTGCTTGGCCTCGTCGTCCGGGCCCTCCGTGCTCGGCACCCCATGGTCGAGCACGCGACGCGAGATCTCGTCGAAGGTGGTGTGGTCGTCGAGCTGCCAACCCAGGGCGACCACGTCTTCAGCCGGTCCTCGTCGCAGCAGCACGCGGCACTCGTTGGCGTCGAGCCGGAACCGCATGGCGTCAGCGTCGAGCTCGTCGATGTGCATACCGATCGCATCTCGGGCGAAGCGCTTCCAGTCGCCGAACTTCTGTGTCTCGATGACGACGTATCCGAGGTGGACGTTGCCGAAGACCGAAGACGGGTAGGAAGACATCACTGTTCCAGGAAGGCGGTCGTCACCGCGTTGAACAGATCGGCCCGCTCCCACTGGACCCAGTGTCCGGTGTTGGCGGTGACCAGCACGTCGGCGTTGAGCATCCGGGTGCCGAGCAGCGTTGCGCCGCTCGGCTTGTTGACCTTGTCGTCGCGGCCCCAGAGGATCAGCGTCGGTGTGGTGAGCTTGCGCAGCCGGCGGTCGCGGGTGAAGTCCATCCGCCACAGCGTGCGCAGATCTGCGGGCCGCTGTAGTGGCGGATCGGTGACGACCTCGGGGTCGATCGATGCGTGATAACGGGTTTCGATCAGCGACTCGGGTACTGAGTTGCCGTCGTAGACGAGATAGTTGCGGATGAAGGCCCGCAGTTTGTCGATGCTCGGACCGTCGCCTCCGTAATAGGCGAGCAGACTCTTCAACCCATCGGTCGGCAGCCCGCGAGTGGTGCCGATTCCGCCCGGTCCCATCAACACCAGTCTGTCCACCCGCTGCGGGGTGTCCAGCGCGAGCCGCAAGGCGCACGCTCCGCCGTAGGAGTTGCCCACCAGATGCGCGCGCCCGACTCCGACTTCGTCGAGCATTCCGCGGATGTGGTCGGCGAGGTAGCCGAACGGATCGCGACGATCGACGCCCTTCGCGGAACGTCCGTAGCCCGGCATGTCGGGCACGATCACCCGAAAGTGTTCGGCCAAGGCATCGATGTTGCGGGAGTAATTCGACACCCCCGATGCCCCCGGGCCGCCGCCGTGCAGCAGCACCACCGGGGCGCCGTTGCCCTTCTCGGCGAGATAGATCTGTTTGCCGTTCACGCGAACCGTGCGCTCGGTCATGGTGCTGCTGGTCATTGGCGTTTCCTTTACGACGTGCCGGGATTCAGGGCCGGAAACCGGCGGGGGGAGGAGGCAGGGGCTGATCAGCCGAGGCGCCGGCGTAGACGAACCCGTCAGGGCGCACGGCGACCGCGACCGCCCTCTTCTTCTCCAGCCAACGGATCAGCGAGCCGTCGGTGTCGACGATGCTGTCCGGAGCGGGCGTCGTGCCGGCCGGGACGACTCGGAGGGTCGGGACACCGCCGGATCGCCAGCCCCACAAGTCCGAAGGCGAACCGGTGTACAAGACGGTCCAGCGGCCACCGACCACGTCGTCGAGGCGCACGGTGTCGTTCTTCTCGTCGATCACCCACGGCTGCGGAATCAGCCACCCCTCGGCACCGTTACCGCTGTTGGCCACCAGGCCGTCGGTGTACCGGGCATCGGGCAGCCACCGATGATCCCGCAGCCAGTCCAGGAAGTAGGGGACCTTGCTGGCGGTGCGGAAGATGTGGTTGCGTGCCGCAGCCCGGAATCGGTTGCGCTGGATGATGATCTTGCCGGTCTTCACCGCGCGGTCGGTGACTTCCCTGACGTGTGGGAGCCGCTCGGCCTGGTAGGAGTCCAGGACGGATTCGGGCAGCTGGTTCTGCAGCACCGCGCCGAGTTTCCAGCACAGGTTCCCCACGTCGCGCACGCCGGCGCACATGCCCTGGCCGATCCACGGCGGCATGGCGTGGGCGGCGTCGCCGGCAAGAAAGACCCGGCCGACCCGCCACCGGTCGGCGAATCGGACATGGTGGCTGTAGCACGCGAAACCGAGGATCTCGACGTTCCTCTCGCTGATTCCCTGTCCGCGCAGCACTTTCCAGATCGCCACCTCATTGAGCAGATCGCGCTCGTCTTCCTCGTCGCGGACCGGGAACTCCCAGCGGTGGTGGCCGAGGGGAGTCGGGCAGTCGACCGTGGGCCGCTCGGGATTGCAGTGGAACCGCAGCCGATCGTGGCCCGGCCATTCTTCGATCACCTTGGTGTCGATGACGATCCAGCGTTCGGCGAACGTCCGGCCACCGAATCCGACACCGAGTTGCGCGCGGATGGCGCTGGACCCGCCGTCAGCGGCGATGACGTACGACGCCCGAACACGCCGGAACTCGTCCACCGTGAGGTCGGCCAGCATCAGCTCGGCGTGATCGGGCTTCTGAACCACCCGCAGGCACTCGTGCTCGAGCAGAACCGAGACGTTCGGAAAGCGCTCGACGCCGGCGCGCAGCACCTTCTCCAGCGCGGGCTGGTAGATGAACTGCTGCGGCGGGTGACCGTTGCCCCGCGGAGCCGGGAGCAGCTTGACGAACGGCTCGCCCTTCGCGTCGACGAAACTCGCTCCGCAACCGGGCTGCATGTCGGCGTTGAGCCGGTCGGCCAATCCCACCTGCTGCCAGATGCGCAGTACTTCTTCGTCGGTGGAAATGGCGCGGGCCCGCGCATAGATGTCGGGATCCCGTTCGATGACAACGACGGTGAGCCCCATCTGGCCCAGCAGGTTGGCGGCGGTGACGCCGACCGGGCCGTAGCCGACGATCGCCACGTCGTACTTCGTCTGATCAGTCACGGCCGACCCCTTCGTCCGGGCTTGTTAATGTAGCGATCGATACAGTAATTTACCTCGTACGTGATCGTCAACACTTTTGTGGAGGAAGCATGAGTGAGACCGGCAGAGGCTTGGACAGCGAGAATCGGACCTGCGCCAACGGCAAGGCCCTCGAGGTCGGCGCCGGGCTGCCTGCCCGCGAGGAGGACCGCGCATGAGCGTCGCCTCCGATCACCTGACGCGTGCCGCGGAGCTCCTCTTCGACGCCCACCGGCTTGCCATTCCGATCTCGCCGCTGACCCAGACGTATCCCGGTCTCACGGTCGGCGACGCCTATGCGATCCAACGGCTGAACTTGGCGCGCCACCTGCAGAGAGGTGCGGTGCTGTGCGGCCACAAGATCGGTCTGACGTCCGCGCCCATGCAGCAGTTGCTCGGCGTCGACGAGCCTGACTTCGGTTACGTCCTCGATGACATGGTGCTCGCCGACGGCGCGACGGTGCCGGTCGGCACGCTGTGCGCACCGCGCGTGGAACCCGAAGTGGCGTTCCGGCTCAGGGTGCCGCTACGCGGCCCGGGGGTGAGCGCCGCCGACGTGATGGCCGCCACCGAGGCGGTCGCTCCCGCGCTCGAGATCGTGGACAGCCGCATCGCCGACTGGCGAATCACCCTCGCGGACACCATCGCAGACAACGCCAGCTCGGCAGCGGTGGTGCTGGGGGAATGGGTGCAGATCGCGGAGGCGCCCCGGCTGCCCGATTCCACCGCCACGCTGACGGTCAACGACTCGACGGTGGACAGTGGCGAGGGCGCCGCTGTCATGGGGGATCCGGCCGCGGCCGTCGCGTGGCTGGCCAATGCTCTCGCCGCCTACGACATTGCCATCGACGCCGGCCAGATCGTGATGTCTGGCTCGTACACCACCGCCGCGTTCGTGGTCGGCGGAGACCGAGCGTCGGCGCACCTCAGCGGACTCGGCACCGTCACGGTGGCTTTCGAATAGGGATGGGAGCGATTCGATGAGCACGCAGAAATATCCGGTGGCCATCATCGGGTCGGGCAACATCGGCACCGACCTGATGATCAAGGTGCTCCGCGCGGGCGGTCCGCTGGAGATGGCGGCGATGGTCGGCATCGACCCCGATTCTGACGGTCTCGCCCGGGCAAAGCGCCTGGGTGTGGCGACGTCGTCGGCAGGCGTCGACGGACTGCTCGCCATGCCGCAGTTCGGCGACATCCGGTTGGTGTTCGACGCCACCTCGGCGTCGGCGCATGTGCACCACTGGGACCAATTGCGCGACAGGGATATTCGTGTCCTCGATCTCACGCCCGCGGCGATCGGACCATTCTGCGTGCCGGTGGTCAATCTCGACGCGCACATCGACGCGCCCAACCTGAACATGGTGACCTGCGGCGGTCAGGCCACGGTCCCGATCGTCGCGGCGATCAGCGAATCGGCGCCGGTCTCGTACGCCGAGATCGTGTCGTCGATCTCGGCGAAGTCTGCCGGACCGGGCACCCGGGCCAACCTCGACGAGTTCATCGAGACCACAGCCGCCGCACTGCGCGAGGTCGGAGGAGCGCAGCGAAGCAAGACAGTCATCATCCTCAACCCCGCCGACCCGCCGGTCCTCATGCGTAACACGGTCTACTGCCTGGTGGACGGCGACTGCGATCACGCGGCCATCACAGCCTCCGTCGAGGCGATGGCCGGGAGGGTCCGCCGCTACGTGCCCGGCTACGAGCTGAAACAGGCAGTGCAATTCGAGACGTTCGACGCCGACCACGCGCTGCACATTCCTGAAACCGGGAAGTTCATCGGTACCCGGATCACCGTGATGCTGCAGGTGACCGGGGCGGCGCACTACCTGCCCGCGTACGCGGGCAACCTCGACATCATGACGTCGGCCGCGCTCACCACCGCCGAACGCATCGCCGAACATTCGACGACACGCATGGGAGCTACGGCATGACCGCACGGCTGTACCTCAGCGACGTCACGCTGCGTGACGGTATGCACGCGGTGCGTCATCAGTACAGCGTGCGGCAGGCCACCGTGATCGCAGCGGCGCTGGACGCCGCGGGGGTCGACTCCATCGAAGTCGCCCACGGCGACGGGCTGGCCGGCTCCAGTTGTGTCTATGGTTTCAGCGCGCACACCGATCTCGAGTGGATCGAAGCCGTCGCGGGCGTGGTGCGCACCGCGAAGGTCGCGACGCTCGTGCTGCCGGGCATCGCGACGATCCGCGACCTCGCAGCGGCATACCGCGCCGGCGCCACCGTGGTCCGCGTCGCGACGCACTGCACCGAAGCCGACATCTCGGCCCACCACCTCGCTGCCGCACGCGAGATGGGTATGGACCCGGTCGGTTTCCTGATGATGAGCCACATGACGAGCCCGGCCCAGCTGGCCGAGCAAGCCCGATTGATGGAGAACTACGGCGCCGGTTGCGTCTATGTGGTGGACTCCGGTGGCGCCATGACGATGCGCGACGTCGCCGAGCGGGTCGGCGCGGTCCGTCAAACCCTGGACAGCGCAACGGAAATCGGTATCCATGCACATCACAATCTGTCGTTGGGCGTGGCCAACTCCATCGTTGCGGTCGAGCATGGGGCGCGACGAGTGGATGCCTCTCTGGCGGGCATGGGCGCCGGTGCCGGAAACGCGCCGCTGGAGGTGTTCATCGCCGCTGCCACCCGGATGGGTTGGCCACACGGGTGCGACCTGCATGCGCTCGAAGACGCGGTCGACGATCTGGTTCGGCCGCTGCAAGAACGCCCGGTCCGCGTCGACCGCGAGACGCTCACCCTGGGCTACGCCGGGGTGTACTCGAGCTTCCTGCGCCACGCCGAGGCGGCCGCGGAGCGCTTCGGCGTCGACGCCCGAACGCTTCTCGAGGAGGCGGGACGCCGGGGGCTGGTCGGCGGCCAGGAAGACATCCTGGTCGAGATCGCCCTGGAGCTCACCGACGCGCCGGCCTGAGTGCTCGCCGCACGGCAGTGAGGCGAGTCGCAGCGATCGACCGTCATGCAGTTCCATTAATGTAGTGATCTCTACAAAAAGCCGAGGACCTCCCATCGGCAGCATCGGCGAGGAGACCGCGTGACCGACACTCACCCGGACAAGCCGTCCGCCAAGCGCGCACGCCGAACCCGCGTCAACGGCGAGCAATCGCGCGAACGCATCCTCGATGCCGCGACCGAAGTCGCCGCCGAGCGGGGTTACGACGGCACCACGATCTCACTGGTGAGCAAGAAGAGTGGGCTGCCGCCCACCTCGATCTACTGGCATTTCGCCGACAAGGACGACTTGATTGCGGCCGTCATCCAGCGCAGCTTCGCGCGCTGGCTGGCAGCACTGGACCTGCCCGGTGGCGAGGAGATCACCGGCCGGGTGCGGGAGCTGGGGCCGCAGGTGGCCAAGGCGCTGCTGGACGCGCCGGACTTCCTGCGTCTGGGGCTGATGCTGGCGCTGGAACACCGGCCGGTCGAGCCGCGCGCGCGAGAGATGTTCCTGCAGGTCCGCGCGGAAGCCTCGCGGCGCTTCGAAGACATCGTCCGCGAGTTGGCGCCCGAGCTCGATGAGGAGCAGGCGGAGCTGATCGCCACCTACGCGATCGCGGGCGCCGACGGTCTGTTCATCGCCAGGGAGGTCGGCGGGGACTCGGTGGACCTGATCAGGCTTTTCGAGCTGCATGCCCGCGTGGTCTTCGAAGTCGCCCACACATTGGTGACGTCCGCGGGACCGTCCTAGGGCATTGCTGAGGGCGCGTTGTCGCCGATTGCGCGTGCGAAGCCGGGTCTGCCTGGCGACACTGGTCCTGCCGCGCGGTACAGCCCATCGGCGGCCAGCCCACCGAAAGGTCAGTGATGGACATCCACGACATACCGATCCCGCGCAAAACCGTGCTCGCCGGCTTCGGCGTCGGGGCCGCGGCGGTCACACTGGCGGCCTGCTCGAGCGGCGATTCCGGGTCCGATCCCGACGCCGGAGCGGACGCGAGCCCGGGCGGTGACCCGTCGGCCGCGCCGGAGTCGCTCACCTCGACCGCGGACGTTCCGGTCGGGTCCGGGGTCATTGTCGGCGACGTCGTCGTCACCCAGCCGGTCGCGGGGGACTACCAGGCCTTTTCGGCGGTCTGCACCCACTCGGGCTGTCTGATCAACCAGGTCGCCGACGGCACCATCAACTGCCCATGCCACGGCAGCAAGTTCAGTCTCGACGGCCAGGTGGTCAACGGGCCGGCGGCCCGACCGCTGACTCCGGTCTCGGTCGAGGTGCAGGGGGATTCGATCGTCCTGGCCTGACCGGTCACGTGCGCGGCGGCCACACCGGGGCGCCCAGCTCGCGCGACACCGTGCGTGCGGTGTCCCGCAACGCGTCGACCGCCTCGGGTGGCAGCGGCCAGCGGCCGGCGGGCACCACCAGGCTGATCGCGCCGGCCGGCTGTTCGGTGGTGTCGAAAACCGTTGCCGCCAAGGCGCATTCCCCCAGGATCGCTTCCTCGACTTCGCTGGCGATACCGGTGGCTCGGACCTGGACCAGCTGCTCGGCCAACGTCGCCGTGTCGGTGACGGTGTCGCCGGTCATGCTGCGCAGCGGCCCGGTCAGCGGTTCGGGGGAGAACGCCAGTAACGCCTTCCCCAACGCACTGGCGTGGGCGGGGATGACGATGCCGACCTCCGGCATCTGACGGGTGCCGTCGGGCCGGGGTTCGTGGGCCACCACCACCACCTCATCGCGCAGCAGCACCGCGGTGCGCACCGCGCAGCCGGTGCGCCGGGCCAGCCCCTCTGCCCAGATCGCCACCCGCGATCGCAGTTCCAGCGTGTCGAGGTAGACGTTGCCGAGTCGCAGCGTCGCCGGGCCCAACCGGTAACGGCCGGAGTCGGCTTCCTGCTGGACCATGCCGTGGGCCAGCAGGGTGCGCACCAGTCCGTGCACGGTGGAGGGAGCAAGATCGATGGCGGCGGAGATCTCGCCGAGACTCATCCGGCGGCCGCCGCCGAGCACGGCCAGGATGCGCAGCGCGCGGTCCACCGCCTGGATCATCAGCGCGCCACCCTCTCTGGAACCACCCTTGTATCCACCGAAGCATAGGCGTATGGTCCAGATCACATTCGATAATGTCGAATGACATGCGAGATAGTCGAGCCACACTCAGTTCAGACTCAACGGAGAGCAAGCATGGACGAGCCATCCCTCACCCAGAAACTGGCCGCCGAAGCGCTCGGCACCGCCTTCCTGGTGTTCATCGGAGTGGGATCGGTGCCCGCAACGATCATCGTCAACGGCGACGCCCCGTTCACGATGGCCGACCTCGGCATGATCTCCTTCGCGTTCGCCACCGTGGTGGTCGCGACCGTCTACGCGCTGGGCCACATCAGCGGCAACCACATCAACCCCGCCGTCACGGTCGGCCTCGCCGTCACGGGCAAGTTCCCCTGGTCCCGGGTGCCGGCCTACCTCACCGCCCAGGTGGTCGGCGCCATCGCCGGTGCCGCGGCGATCATCGGCGTGCTGGGTCTGGCCGCGCGTGACGCCGGCCTCGGCGTCGCGACCTACGCCCCCGGAATCAGCCCGGCTCAGGCCTTCTTCGCCGAGTTCATCGGTACGTTCATTCTTGTGTTCACCGTGTTCGGCGTGATCCACCGCAAGGCCTCGGTCGGGTTCGCGGGCGTCGCGATCGGCCTCGTGGTGTTCGCCGCGATCATCCCGGTGGCGCCCACCACCGGAGCGTCCATCAACCCGGCCCGCACCCTCGGCCCGATGCTGGTGCAGCAGCTCGCCGGCGGCACCGTGCACTGGAACCAGCTGCCCGTCTACCTCAGTGCCGAACTGCTCGCCGGTGCGCTCGCCGCCCTCACCTACGTCGCGATTTCCCGCACCCGCGCCGACAACGCACCGGCAGCGGTGCCTGAACCCGCCGCCACACCCACCCCCGCCTGACCTCGAGGAGCCCCACCGTGAAGAAGCTGATCAACGACCCGGCCGACGTCGTCGCCGAGGCCCTGCGCGGCATCGCGATCGCCCACCCCGAACTGCGCGTCGACCACGCCCACCGCATCGTCTACCGCGGCGATGCCCCCGTCCCGGGAAAGGTGGGCCTGCTCTCCGGGGGCGGCTCCGGGCACGAACCGCTGCACGGCGGCTTCGTGGGCCCGGGCATGCTCGACGCCGCCTGTGCCGGAGAGGTTTTCACCTCACCCGTGCCCGACCAGATGCTCGAAGCCACCCGCGGCGTCAACGGCGGCGCCGGCGTGGTGCACATCGTCAAGAACTACACCGGTGACGTGATGAACTTCGAGATGGCCGCAGAATTGGCCATGGCCGAGGACATCCCGGTCGAGTCGGTGATCGTCGACGACGACGTCGCCGTGCAGGACAGCACCTTCACCGCGGGGCGACGCGGAGTCGGCGCGACGGTCCTGGTCGAGAAGATCGCCGGAGCCGCCGCCGACCAGGGCCGCCCGCTGGCCGATGTGGCCGACGTCGCCCGCCGCGTCAACGCCGCCGCCCGCAGCATGGGCGTGGCGCTCACCTCGTGCACCGTGCCCGCAGTCGGGCATCCCACATTCGAACTGTCCGACTCGGAAATGGAAGTGGGTATCGGAATCCACGGCGAACCGGGCCGCGAACGCATGCCGGTCCGGCCCGCCCGTGACGTCGCCGAACTGATCTGCGAACCGATCCTTGCCGACCTCGACTTCGCCGGCCCGGACGGGGCCATCGTGTTCGTCAACGGCATGGGCGCCACCCCACTGCTCGAGCTGTACGTGATGTACGCCGAAGTCGCTGCCATCCTGGAGAAGTCGGGAGTGCAGATCGCCCGCTCGCTGGTCGGCCCGTTCATCACCAGCCTGGACATGGCCGGATGTTCGGTGACGCTGCTGCGTGCCGACGATGACCTGCTGACGTTATGGGACCACCCGGTGAACACGCCGGCAC
The DNA here is from genome assembly GCA_964000695.1 of uncultured Mycolicibacterium sp. Classification (GTDB taxonomy): domain Bacteria; phylum Actinomycetota; class Actinomycetes; order Mycobacteriales; family Mycobacteriaceae; genus Mycobacterium. Next base: position 15,827 of record CAXEZH010000104.1, read on the forward strand.
TGCGGAAGGGCTGCTGAATGACTCAGGCGGACATCGACGTCACCACTCTGAGCGACTGGATCCGGGAGTATGCGCGCGTGATCGGCGAGAACGCCGGCTATCTCACCGATCTCGACGCGGCCATCGGCGACGCCGACCACGGCACCAACATGGAACGCGGCATGAGCGCCGTCGTCGCGGCGCTCGACGAGACTCCTGCGCCAGACCCCGCCGCGCTCGTCAAGAAAGTCGGGATGACGTTGGTGAGTTCGGTCGGCGGGGCCAGCGGTCCGCTCTACGGGACGTTCTTCCTGCGGATGGCCACCGCGCTGGCAGACGGCGCGAGTGCGACCGACTTCGCCAAGGCGCTGCGCGCCGGTGTCGACGGTGTGGTGCAGCGCGGGCGCGCCGAGGCCGGCGACAAGACCATGTTCGACGCGCTGGCTCCCGCGCTGGACACCCTGGATGCCGAACTGGCAGCCGGAGCGGATCTGGCGACCGCGCTGGTCGCCGCCGAGGCGGCCGCCGTGGCCGGGCGCGACGCCACCGAAGCGATGGTCGCGCGCAAGGGCCGCGCCTCCTACCTCGGCCAGCGCAGCGTCGGGCACATCGACCCGGGCGCCGCCTCGTCGGCGATGCTGATCGGCGCGGCGGCCACGGCATTCGGGGCGTGAGCGCCATGGCGCCCGTCGGGCTGGTCGTCGTCTCTCACAGCCGAGCGCTGGCTCGCGCCGCGGTCGCGCTGGCCCAGGAGATGGTGGACGGCAAGCAACTTCGCATCGCCGTCGCCGCAGGCCTCGACGAAACCACCTTCGGCACCGATGCTGCGCAGATCGTCGACGCCATCACCTCCGCCGACCAGGGTGCCGGCGTGGTGGTGCTGATGGATCTGGGCAGCGCCGTGCTGTCTGCCGAACTCGCCCTGGAGCTGCTCGACGACGATGCCCGCGATCGAGTGGTGCTGTGCCCGGCGCCGCTGGTCGAGGGTCTGGTGGTCGCCGCGGTGGCCGCCGCCGGTGGGGCCACGATCGACGAGGTCGTCGCCGAGGCCGGCGGGGCATTGGCCGGCAAGGCCGGACAACTGGGTGAGGCCCCCGACGCCGGTGCCGCGGGCGTTCCGGTCGACGACGGTCTGGTCGGCACCTTCACCGTCGAGAACCCGCACGGCCTGCACGCCCGCCCCGCCGCCCGGCTGGTGCAGGAGGTGCGTCACCGCGACGCCCGCGTCCACCTGCGCAATGTGCGCACCGACTCCGAATGGGTGGACGCCACAAGCCTTTCCAAGATCGCGACGCTGGGCGTCCGGAAGGGCGACGCCGTCGAGTTGCGAGTCTCGGGCAGCCGGGCCGCCGAGACGCTCGAACACGTGCTGGCGCTGGCCGCCCGCAATTTCGACGAATCCACCGAACCGGCCACTGCAGTATTGGACGCGCCCGCGGCCCGGCAACCCATCGGCGCGGTGGCGGGGCTGGGCATCGGCCCGGCCCGCTCGGCCCGGCGGGGCCCCATCGAGGTGCCCGACGAACCCGCCGCCGACCCGGCGACCGAGTGGCGACGGCTGGGCAAGGCGATCGCCACCGTCCGTCGCGACATCAGCGCTCAGCGCGCTCACACCGCCCGCGACGTCGGAGAGGCCGAGGCAGGGATCTTCGACGCCCACCTGCTGCTGCTTGACGACGCCGAACTGCTCGACGGCGCCCGCGCCCGCGTCGACGACGGCGTGTCGGCCGCCGCGGGTTGGTCGGCCGCGGTGAGCGAACTGGCGGGCAGGTTCACCGCCCTGACCGACCCGTACCTGCAGGCCCGCGCCGCCGACGTCACCGCCGTCGGTGACCAGGTGTTGCGGGCGATGCTCGGCGTCACCCCGGGATCGGCGGGCAGCGGCGTCCTGATCGCCGACGACCTGACCCCCGGAGAAGCCGCCGCACTGGACCCCGCGCAGGTGGTGGCGGTGCTGATGGCGTATGGCAGTCCCCACGCCCACAATGTGATCCTGCTGCGCGCCAAGAACATTCCGACGATTGTCGGTGCGGGACCGGACGTGTTGAGGGTGGCCGACGGCACCACGGTCGCCGTCGACGGCACCCGCGGTGAGTTCCTCGTCGACCCGCCCGCCGACGCCCGAGCCCGGTTCCTCGAGCAGGTGCACGTGCTCGAGGAGCGTCGCCGTGCTGCTCACGCCCGGTCGGACCGGCCCGCCGTCACCACCGACGGCGTCACCGTCGGCGTCGGCGCCAACATCGGCTCGGTCGACGACGCGCGGGCCGCCGCCGCGCACGGCGCCGACTTCGCCGGGCTGGTCCGGACCGAATTCCTGTTCCTCGGCCGGCCTGACGCACCCAGCGTCGACGAACAGGTGGCCGTCTACCGCAAGATCGCCGAAGCTCTCGACGGACGACGGGTCACCCTGCGGACCCTCGACGTCGGGGGGGACAAGCCGCTGGAGTTCGCGCCGGGGCCCGCCGAGCTCAACCCGTTCCTGGGGGTGCGCGGCATCCGAATGTCGTTGCAGCACCCACAGTTGTTGTCCGACCAGTTGTTGGCGATGGCGCTGGTGGCCCAGCACACCCCCGTCAGCGTGATGTTCCCGATGGTCAGCACACTGGACGAGTTGCACACCGCGCGACAGCTGCTCGACGACGCCGTCGCGAAGGCCGGGCCCGCTCCCGCCGGTCTGCAGGTCGGGATCATGGTCGAAGTTCCTGCCGCCGCGCTGAAGTCCGCGGCGCTGGCGCCCCACGTCGACTTCATGTCGATCGGCACCAACGACCTGACCCAGTACGCGCTGGCCGCCGATCGCGGCAACGACGCGGTGGCCACGATCGGTGACTCGTACGACCCTGGGTTGCTTGCCCTGATCCGGGCCACCTGCGCTGGTGCGCAGGGACGGGCGTCGGTGTCGGTGTGCGGGGAGTTCGCCGCCGACGAGCGCGCCGCCGGGCTGCTGATCGGGCTGGGCGTCGACGCGCTGTCCGTCACCCCGCCCGCGGTGCCCGCGGTCAAGGAGGCGGTGCGGGCCGTGGACCGGGCGGCGGCTCGGGAGTTGGCCATGCGTGCGGTGGCGGCGGAGTCGGCCGACGGGGTGCGGGAGCTGCTCGGGTAGCCGCTTCTCGCTGGCCGTCGTTGCCGCCGAGCGTGAACTGGTTGCGATTTCCGGGCCGTTTTTTCGCACAGATTTCACAGTCGGCGACGTGTCGGTCGTCGCGGGCACACTCACCGCATGGGGGAGCCCTTCATCGGCGGTGAGGCGGTCCGGGCGGGCCGGCTGACACCGTATGCACTGCGCAGCCGCTACCGCGCCGTCCTGCCGGGCATCTACCTGCCCCCGGGCGCGGAGATCACCGCGATCACTCGCGCCAAAGCCGGCTGGCTGTGGACGGGTCGCGCGGGCGTCGTCGCCGGTCAGTCGGCCGCTGTGCTCCACGGAGCGAAGTGGGTCGACGCCGGTCGCCCCGCCGAGATTCTGTGGAGCAACAGACACGCGCCGCGCGGGGTCACCGTCTGGTCCGACAGCGTCGCCGACGACGAGCTCGAGGTGGTCGACGGTATCCCGGTCACGACGCCCGCGCGCACTGCCCTGGACATCGCGTGCCGGTACCCGCTGGACCGAGCCGTCGCCGCCGTCGACGCGCTGGCCCGCGCCACCAAGCTCAAGATCGCCGACGTCGAGCTGCTCGCCGAACGCCACAAGGGGCGTCGCGGCATCCGTCGGGCCCGTGAGGCACTCGATCTCGCCGACGCGGGCGCTGAATCACCCCAGGAGACCCGCGTCCGGCTGCTGTTGATCCGAGCCGGCTTCCCGCGCCCCGAAACGCAGATCCCGGTCCATGACGACCATGGCGGTCTGATCGGCGAGCTCGATATGGGCTGGCGGGACAAGATGATCGCGGTCGACTATGAAGGTGACCATCACCGCAGGACGCCCTGGGAGTTCAACAAGGGGATTCGTCGCCACGACGCTGTCACCGCGCGCGGCTGGGATGACATCCGGGTGACCTCTGCGGACACCGACGGCGGCATCGTGGCGAGAGTGTGGACAGCGTGGCATCGCCGAGCGTGAACTCCGCGCGAAAAGTCGGGCCGGATATCGCAGAGGATTCACGCTCGGCGCGCGCCCGGTGGCCGAGCTACAGGAGCTGGCCGCGACCAGGCGGCGGGAAGACCGGACGGGAGACCCGACCGCGACCCACGGGAGGAGGACACATGCTCGACCTGATGCTGCCGCTGCAATGCGGCGGGTGCGGCGCCCCTGCCACGCCGTGGTGCCCGGAGTGCGACGGCACACTGGCCGTCCACCCCGACGAACCGCACCTCGTCACCCCCCGATTGGACCCCGGCGTACCCGTGCTGTCACTTGGGCGCTACGCCGGACCGCGACGAAAGGCGCTCGTCGCGGTCAAGGAGCACGGCCGCACCGACCTGATCCGACCGCTCGCCCACGCGCTGCACGACGGCCTCGAACATCTGCTGAACTGGGGAATCCTCGGATTCCCCCTCACCGTGGTGCCCGCTCCCACCAAGCGTTCCTCGGCCCGCAAGCGCGGCGGTGACCCCGTCACCCGCATCGCCCAGCTCGCCGTCGCCCGCACTGACGTGGGTGCCGGCCGCGGCCCAAGCATCGCCGCCCCCGGTCTCGGCGTCGTCGCGGCACTGCGCCTCAAGACCTTCACCCGCGACTCGGTGGGGCTGTCCAGCGCCGACCGTCAGCGCAACATCGCCGGCCGGGTCCGTCGCATCAGAGCCGTCGACGGGCCCGTGCTGCTGGTCGACGACATCGTCACCACCGGCGCCACGGCGGCCGAATCCGTCCACGTCCTGCAAACCGGCGGAGCCCACGTGGTCGCGGTGCTCGCGCTGGCGAACGCCTAGCCGCGATTACCCCGAGATCAACCCGGCATGAAGAACTGAAAACAGGTCTGCCGAATTAGTGGCACGAACACGTGAACTCGGACTACCGTCGGCACCAACGAACCGTGAACAACTCACGGCGGCGCTCCTGTAGGTGACGCGCCGGTATCGCGCCAGCGGTAGGAGGTGAGTCCTCGACACCTTGCACCGGCGAGCGGCGCGACCACATATGCCCCGTCGGCGCGATTTCTTCCCAGCCGGGCACGCAGCAGGCGTGCGTAAGCGAGAGAGAATCGAGTTGCCAAGCATGTCAAGTTTTTCCGTGGACACCGACAGCGCAATGGTCATGGACGGCGAACCGTCCGAAACCTCCGGTAACGCCGACGTCGTCGTGACGGGGCGCAACGTCGAGGTGCCTGACCACTTCCGTCAGCACGTGACCGACAAGCTGTCCCGCCTGGAACGATTCGACCGCACCATCTACCTCTTCGATGTCGAGCTCTACCACGAGAAGAATCGGCGGCAACGCAAGAACTGTCAGCACATCGAGATCACCGCCCGCGGGCGTGGCCCGGTGGTGCGCGGCGAAGCCTGCGCCGACAGTTTCTACGCCGCCCTCGAAGCCGCCTACAGCAAACTCGAATCCCGGCTGCGCAAAAGCAAGGACCGGCGCAAGATCCACTACGGCGACAAGCGGCCGGTGTCACTGCACGAAGCGACCTCGCTCGACCACCTCGACGCCGCGTTCGCCGTGCCCTCCACCCCGAGTGTCGACGGGCAGCACAGCGACGTCGCCGACGACCACGAACCGGGCCAGATCGTGCGCGTCAAGGAGCACCAGGCCACCCCGATGACCGTCGACGACGCGCTCTACGAGATGGAACTTGTCGGCCACGATTTCTTCCTGTTCCACGACAAGGAAAGCGACCGTCCATGCGTGGTCTACCGCCGCCACGCCTACGACTACGGGTTGATCCGGCTGGCCTGAGGGCCGCCGCAGCCCGATCCGGCGCGCAACCGCACCCCAGGTGCCGGTTTGCGCGCCGGATCCACCCGTACGATGGTGTCCGTCCACCGGTGACGAATCCATCGAGGAAAAAGGGTTAACAGCGTGCTCTCGAAGTTGCTCCGTCTCGGCGAAGGCCGCATGGTCAAGCGCCTCAAGGGGGTGGCTGACTACGTCAACACCCTGTCCGACGACGTCGAGAAGCTCTCCGACGCCGAACTGCGCAACAAGACCGTCGTGTTCAAGGACCGCGTCGCCGACGGCGAAGACGTCGACGACCTGCTGCCCGAGGCGTTCGCGGTGGCCCGCGAGGCGGCCTGGCGGGTGCTCAACCAGAAGCACTTCGACGTCCAGATCATGGGCGGCGCCGCGCTGCACTTCGGCAACGTCGCCGAGATGAAGACCGGTGAGGGCAAGACCCTGACCGCGGTGCTACCGGCCTACCTCAACGCGCTCTCCGGCAAGGGCGTGCACATCGTCACGGTCAACGACTACCTGGCCAAACGTGACGCGGAGTGGATGGGCCGCGTGCACCGCTTCCTCGGCCTGGACGTCGGGGTCATCCTGTCGCAGATGTCGCCGGAGCAGCGTCGCGCCGCCTACGCCGCCGACATCACCTACGGCACCAACAACGAGTTCGGCTTCGACTACCTGCGCGACAACATGGCGTTGCGCCTCGAGGACTGCGTCCAGCGCGGCCACCACTTCGCCATCGTCGACGAGGTCGACTCGATCCTCATCGACGAGGCCCGCACCCCGCTGATCATCTCCGGCCCCGCCGACGGCGGATCGAACTGGTACACCGAGTTCGCGCGGCTGGCTCCGCTGATGGAAAAAGACGTCCACTACGAGGTCGACATCAAGAAGCGCGTCGTCGGCGTCCACGAACTCGGCGTGGAGTTCGTCGAGGACCAGCTCGGGATCGACAACCTCTATGAAGCCGCCAACTCGCCGCTGATCAGCTACCTCAACAACGCCATCAAGGCCAAGGAGCTGTTCGAGCGCGACAAGCACTACATCGTGCGCAACGGCGACGTGCTGATCGTCGACGACTTCACCGGCCGCGTGCTGATGGGCCGCCGCTACAACGAAGGCCTGCACCAGGCCATCGAGGCCAAAGAGCACGTCGAGATCAAGGCCGAGAACCAGACCGTCGCCACGATCACGCTGCAGAACTACTTCCGCCTCTACGACAAGCTCGCCGGCATGACCGGCACCGCCGAGACCGAGGCCGCCGAGCTGCACGAGATCTACAAGCTCGGCGTGGTGCCGATCCCCACCAACCGGCCGATGGTCCGCGCCGACCAGTCCGACTTGATCTACAAGACCGAAGAAGCCAAGTTCATCGCGGTCGTCGACGACGTCTCCGAACGCTATGAGAAGGGCCAGCCGGTCCTGATCGGCACCACCAGCGTGGAGCGCTCGGAGTTCCTGTCGCGCCAGTTCCAGAAGCGGCGCATCCCGCACAACGTGCTCAACGCGAAGTACCACGAGCAGGAGGCCGGCATCATCGCCGAGGCCGGCCGGCTCGGCGCGGTCACCGTCGCGACCAACATGGCCGGTCGCGGCACCGACGTGGTGCTCGGCGGCAACGTCGACTTCCTACTGGACCGTCGGCTGCGGCAGCGCGGGCTCGACCCGATCGAGACCGCCGATGAGTACGAGGCCGCCTGGCACGA
>CAXEZH010000105.1:0-7474 GCA_964000695.1 uncultured Mycolicibacterium sp.
CTCCTGCAACCCGGCGGCGTTGCTCGTTTCCCAGCCGGAGACCAGCAACCGGTCATGCTCGCCGGGCACGATCACCAGGCGGGCCGGGAACTCGTCCATGCGCAGGTACAGCGCACCCTCGGTGCCGCCGGAGCCCTCGACCATGCCAAGCACCTTGAGTCCGTACTCGCGCCAGGCCCCCATGTCGGTGGCCTCGATACGCAGGTACCCCAGTGAGCGGATCATCGTGAACCCCCCTCGGCAACGTCGGACAGAAAATCCACGGTGAGCTTGTTGAACTCGTCGAACTTCTCGAGCTGCGCCCAGTGCCCGCACTGGCCGAACACGTGCAGCTGGACGCGGGGAATCTGCTTGAGCGCCACCAGTGCCCCGTCCAGCGGATTAACCCGGTCCTCACGGCCCCAGATCAGCAGAACCCGTTGGCGCAGCTTGTAGACGTCGCGCCACATCATGCCGAGCTCGAAGTCCGCACCCGCGAACGACTTGCCCATCGCCTTGGTGGCGGCCAACGACTCAGGCGTGCTCGCGATCTGGAAGCGTTCCTCGACCAGTTCGGGTGTGATCAGGCTCTGGTCGAACACCATGATCCGCAGGAACTTCTCGATGTTCTCCCGCGTCGGGTCGGCAGCGAAGCGACCGAGCAGCTTCACGCCCTCGGTCGGGTCGGGCGAGAACAGGTTGACGCTCAGCCCGCCCGGGCCCATCAACACCAGACGGCCCGCCCGCTTCGGGTTATCCAGAGCGAAGCGCACCGCGGTGCCGCCACCGAGTGAGTTACCCACCAGCGCAGCCCGTTCCAGACCCAGGTGATCGAACAGGTTCAGCAGCGCGGTGGCGCTGTAGCGGTTGTACTGCTCGTGTTCGGTGTGCTTGTCGGAATGCCCGTAGCCGGGCTGATCCACGGCGAGCACGTGGAAGTGCTCGGCCAGCACCGGGATGTTGCGCCCGAAGTTCGACCAGCTCGATGCACCCGGGCCGCCGCCGTGCAGCAGCACGACGGTGGGCGACTCCGGGTCGCCCGCCTCGTGATAGTGCAACCGCATGGCTGGACCTTTGCCGCGCACATCGGCGAAGCGGGAGGTCGATTCGAACGTGATCTCTTGCTGCTGAGCAGTTTCGGCGGCGAAGGACGTCATCTAGACCATCGTGTCCTGGGGCGGCAGGCCGAACGCCTCGTTGCCGAAGATCAGGTAGGCACGCTCGGGCTCGTTCGCGGCGTGCACCCGGCCGGCGTGGGCGTCCCGCCAGAACCGCTGCACCGGCTGATCGAGCTGCAGTGCCGTCGCACCGGACGCCTCGAACAGCAGATCGATCGACGCGATCGCCCGCGCGGTCGCGCGGACCTGATCGCGGCGTGCGCTGGCGCGCAGCGAGAACGGGATCTCCTCACCGGCCTGCAGCAGCTTGTACTCGTCGGCGACGTTGCCCATCAGCTGACGCCAGCCGGCGTCGATGTCACTGGCCGCCTCGGCGATACGGATCTTGGCGAACGGATCGTCCTTGGACTTCTCGCCGGCGAACGCGGCACGCACCCGCTTGCCCTGATGCTCGACGTGCGCCTCGTAGGCGCCGTACGCCATCCCCATGATGGGAGTGCTGATGGTGGTGGGATGCATGGTGCCCCACGGCATCTTGTAGACCGGGGCGGTGTTGTTCTCGTATCCGCCGGCGGTGCCGTCGTTCATCGCCCGGTAGGACAGGAACCGGTGACGCGGGACGAAGACGTCCTTGACCACCACCGTGTTGCTTCCGGTTGCCTTGAGACCGACCACGTTCCAGACGTCATCGATGCGGTAGTCGCTGCGCGGGATCAGGAAGCTGCCGAAGTCGACCGGCTTGCCGTCCTTGATCACCGGACCCCCGAGGAACGCCCAGGTGGCGTGGTCGCAGCCCGACGACCACTGCCAGGCGCCGCTGACCAGGTAGCCACCGTCGACCACGGTGCCGGCACCCATCGGCGCATACGACGACGACACGCGCACGGTCGGATCGTCGCCCCAGACGTCGTCCTGAGCCTGCTGATCGAACAGCGCCAGGTGCCAGTTGTGCACACCGAGGATCGATGAGACCCATCCGGTGGAGCCGCACGCGCTCGCGATGCGCCGCACCGCCTCGAAGAACTGCGTCGGGTCGCATTGCAGTCCGCCCCACTGCTCAGGTTGGAGCAGCTTGAAGAACCCGACCTCATCGAGTTCGGCGACGGTCTCGTCGGGCAGACGCCGCAACTCTTCGGCGGCCGCGGAACGCTTGGCGATCCGCGGCAGGAGATCGTCGATGCCCGATAGCACCGATTGCACGTCGCGCTGTTCAATGGACGTCACGGGTATGCCTCCCAGGGAGTGCGGACTGACGGTATTGAGATTAGAACACGTTACGATTTGTGTCGAGCAGCGGTGCCCTGCGGCCGCTGGACCTGCGCACATTCATTTCTGTAACCTGTTCTAGTTATTGGGGTGGCGTCAGATGACGGTGCCAGTCGAAAAGGAAGGCGCACGAGTGACGGACGTCAAAGCCGACGAACCACTGGGCACCCATGTGCTCGAACTGGAGATCGCCGAGGTCATCGACGAAACGGCCGACGCCCGATCCTTGGTGTTCACGTCTCCGGCCGACACCCCGGTCGCACCGGAGAAACTGCGCTACGACCCCGGGCAGTTCCTGACCCTGCGGGTGCCCAGCGATCTGACCGGTTCCGTCGCCCGGTGCTATTCGTTGTGCAGTTCGCCGTTCACCGGCGACCCGATGACCGTCACCGTCAAGCGCACCGCCGACGGCTACGCGTCGAACTGGCTGTGCGACCACGCCCAAGCCGGCATGAAGGTGCATGTGCTCGCGCCCTCGGGCACCTTCGTGCCCAAGTCGCTGGACGAAGACTTCGTACTGCTCGCCGCCGGCAGCGGCATCACGCCGATGATGGCGATTCTGAAGTCGGCGCTGGCAGAGGGCAGCGGCAAGGTCACGCTGATCTACGCCAACCGCGACGAGAACTCAGTGATCTTCGCCGCCGCGCTACGCGAGCTCGCGGCCCGATATCCCGACCGGCTCACCGTCATCCATTGGCTGGAGTCGGTACAGGGCCTGCCGGTTGTGGCGGGACTGGCCGAGTTGGTCGCCCCGTTCGGCACCCGAGAGGCATTCATCTGCGGCCCGGGTCCGTTCATGAAAGCCGCCGAGGAGGCGTTGACCAGCTCCGGGATGTCCCCTGACCGCATCCACATCGAGGTGTTCAAGTCGCTGGAGTCCGACCCCTTCGCCGCCGTGGTTCTCGAGGACGACGACAGTGACGAGGGACCGGCCACCGCGGTGGTCACGCTCGACGGTCAGAAACACGAGGTGTCCTGGCCGCGGCGCGCCAAACTGCTCGACGTGCTGCTGGACAAAGGGCTCGACGCACCGTTCTCCTGCCGGGAAGGGCATTGCGGCGCCTGTGCTGTGGTGAAGAAGTCCGGAGACACCGAGATGGAGGTCAACGACGTCCTCGAGGACTCCGATCTGGAGGAGGGGTTGATCCTGGCCTGCCAGGCCCATCCCCTGTCGGATTCGGTCGAAGTCACCTACGACGAGTAGCTAGGGATTACCTTCGTGACGATGAACCGGCTCGCAGCAGCATGCACCGCCGTCCTGTTGGCAGCGGCGGGGCTCGTGCAGCCCGCAACGGCCGCTGCCGCAGCCAACTCCGGCACCTCGTCGATCCCGGTCGACGGCGCCACGCAGATCCAGATGAACGTCACCGCCGACTGTGTGGCGGCGCAGAACCGGTGCTTCTTCAACACCACCGCGAACCTGATGACACCGACCGGCCCCACCGGGTTCCCGGGCGACACCTGGGCCCGTCAGACCATCACGATCCGCAGTTCGGATCGCGACGTGTGGCAGGAAGCGTGGTACAGCGCCCCGTCCGGGACGCCCCGGGAACTCAAGGGCGCCAACCACAACAACGTGCTGTCGAAGATGTACAAGGCGATCAACGACGTCCAGATCTCCATCACCTATTTCGGCGGCGGCCCCATCGAGCGGTTCAAGTCCGACGGTGACACCGCGCCCACCCAGTGGAGCACCGGGCTGCCCGCGACGGGGTCGGACTTCATCGCCTGTTCGCAGATCCAGGTGGTCTACAGCGGGGTCAACCTCACCACCCCGACCGCTTGCGCGCAGACCACATTCGGATAGTGCGGCTTCGCCTCAGCGCGGCAGGCCCAGCAACCGCTCGCCGGCCATGGTCAGCAGGATCTGCTCGGTGCCGCCGGCGATGGTCAGGCAGCGGGTGTTGAGGAAGTCGTGCACCTGTGTGCTGTCCACGATGCCCGCGCCCTCGGCCAGTTCCATCCGGAATTCGGCGAGCCCCTGGCGGTAACGCACCCCGATGAGTTTGCGGGCGCTGGCCTGCGGGCCGGGATCCTCGCCGACGACGGCCAACTGGGCGATGCGCTGGTCGAGCAACGATCCGACCTGAGCGGTGACGATCAGCTCACCGAGCCGATCCTGTTGCGCGGCATCGAGTTCGGCCAACGAGCGCAGCAGCTCCTCCATCGGGTTGCCCAGCGCGGTGCCCTGAGCCATGGCGACCCGCTCGTTGGCCAGCGTCGTTCGCGCCAGCCGCCACCCGTCGTTGACCTGTCCGACCACCATCTCGTCGGGGACGAACACGTCGTCGAGGAACACCTCGTTGAACAGTTCGTCGCCGGTGATCTCCCGGAGCGGTCGCACGACGAGGCCCGGTGACGTCATGTCGATCAGGAAGTAGGTGATGCCCTTGTGCTTCGGTGCATCCGGGTCGGTTCGCGCCAGGCACACCCCCCAGTGCGCCTGTTGCGCCGACGACGTCCACACCTTCTGCCCGGTCAGCTTCCAGCCGGGCCTCGTTGCGCCGCCCGCAGACGCGCCGTCGACGCGCACGGCCTTGGTGCGCAGCGCGGCCAGGTCAGAACCCGCCCCCGGCTCGCTGAACAGCTGGCACCAGCGCAGGTCGCCGCGCAGCGTCGCCGGGACGAACTGCTCGATCTGCTCCTGGCTGCCGTGCTCGAGAATCGTCGGGACCGCCCACCACCCGATCACCAGGTCCGGACGCACCACCTCGGCCGCCGCCAGCTCCTGGTCGATCAGTAACTGCTCGGCGGGGCCGGCGGCGCGACCGTAGGGCCGGGGCCAGTGCGGTGCGAGCAAGCCGGCCTCGGCCAGCGCCACCTGACGCTGGTCGGCGGGCTTGGCTGCGACGTCGGCGACCGCGGCGGAGATCTCGGGGCGCAGATCGGCCACCGAGTCGAGATCGATGTGCAGGTCGCGACGAACACCCTGCTGGGTCAGGGCAACGACCCGCCGCAGCCAGCGCGAGCGGCCGCCGAGGAACTGCGCGATCGCATACGCGCGCCGCAGATACAGGTGCGCATCGTGTTCCCAGGTGATGCCGATACCGCCCAGGACCTGGATGCAGTCCTTGGCGTTGGCTTTCGCGGCCTCGATACCCACCGACGCCGCCAATGCGGCGGCCAGCGACAACTGCGCATCCTCGGACCGACCCGGCGAATCCGATGCGGCCCGGGCAGCGTCCGCGGCGGCGACCGAGGCCTGCTCGGAGCGCAGAAGCATCTCGGCGCACATGTGCTTGATGGCCTGGAAGCTGCCGATCGGCTTGCCGAACTGCTCACGGACCTTCGCGTACTCCGTGGCGGTCTGCAGGCACCACCGGGCCAGGCCGGCGGCCTCCGCGGAGAGCACCGTGACGGTCAGGTCGACGATCCGCTGCGCGGGGACCGCGAGTTCCTCGGCGATGGCGCCGTCGGTCACCACCCGCGCCAGCGGCCGGGAGAAGTCGGTGGCTGCCAGCGGTTCCACGGTGACGCCGTCGGCGGCGGCGTCGACCAGCACCCAGGCGTCCCCGGCCGGCAGCAGCAGCACACCACCGGCAGACCCGCCCAGGACGTACTCGGCCGTGCCCGACACTCGTCCGTCGGAGTAGGTGAGGTCGGCGGACAGGGCCACACCCGCGGTGCGCTCCCCGGAGGCCAACGCTTCCAGCAGTTCGGCGTGTGAATCCGACAACACCAGGGTGGCCACTGCGGTAGGGGCCACCGGGCCGGGGACCATGGCGGCGGCCGCTTCGTCGAGCATTGCGCAGAGGTCGGCGACGGTTCCGTCGGCACCGCCGTGCTCTTCGGGCAGTGCCACACCGAATGTGCCTAGTTGGGCCAGACCGTCGTAGGCCGGGCGCCACGCGTGGGGATCGCCCTGCTCGACGTCGCGCGCGGCCTCGACCGCCCGGGATCCGGCCGCCCAGCTCCGAACCAGTTCACGCGCGGCGGACTGCTCGTCAGTGAGAGTGGCAGACGAGTTCGTGGACCTAGCCGACACCGTGACTCCTAGCGTTTGGGCGAGAAGACCGTGCTTCCCACTAGAACGTGTTCTAATATTGCCAGCGTTGGACCGTCAAGTCGACCGCCATCACAGCAGGGCACGTCGGTGTCGTCACGGCACGGAGGTGAGCAATCGGGGATCGGCATGCGTATCGTTTCCAGCGATACCGCATCACGAAGGAGCCGCACGTCGCATGTCAGGGACGTCAGAATTGTCGGGTACGCCGGCCCGCGCCGCTGCGGGCGCTGGCGCTGACACCCGGCCCCGCCAGGTGATGAACGTGGCGGTTCTGGCTGAATCCGAACTCGGGTCCGAGGCCCAGCGCGAGCGACGCAAGCGCATCCTGGACGCCACCCTGGCGATCGCCTCGAAGGGCGGTTACGAGGCCGTTCAGATGCGGGCGGTGGCCGAACGTGCCGATGTCGCGGTGGGCACCCTGTACCGGTACTTCCCCTCCAAGGTGCATCTGCTGGTCTCGGCGCTCGGACGGGAGTTCGAGCGCATCGACGCCAAGACCGACCGCGCGGTGCTCGCCGCCGGCGCCACCCCCTATCAGCGACTCAACATCATGGTCGGCAAGCTCAACCGTGCAATGCAGCGGAACCCGCTGCTCACCGAGGCGATGACCCGGGCCTTCGTGTTCGCCGACGCCTCGGCCGCCGGTGAGGTCGACCACGTCGGCAAGCTGATGGACTCCATGTTCGCGCGCGCGATGAGCGAGGGCGAACCGACCGAGGACCAGTACCACATCGCACGGGTGATCTCCGATGTCTGGCTGTCCAATCTGCTGGCCTGGCTGACCCGGCGGGCGTCGGCCACCGACGTCGCCAAACGCCTGGATCTGGCCGTGCGACTGCTCATCGGGGACGGCGACCAGCCTAAGATCTGAAGGCGTGAGCGACCTGCCTGCCGATCTGTCCAGCGCGCTCGACGCCGCCGCGAAACTGCCCCGGCTTCTGGTCACCTCCGACTTCGACGGCACCCTGTCGCCGATCGTCAGCAACCCCTCCGATGCCCGCCCGCTACCCGAGGCCGGACGCGCCCTGATCCGGCTCGCGGAGCTGCCGTCCACCGCGGTCGCACTGATCTCGGGTCGCGCGTTGCGTGACCTGCGGGCGTTGTC
>CAXEZH010000106.1:0-3195 GCA_964000695.1 uncultured Mycolicibacterium sp.
ACCAGCTGTTCGAACAGGTCCGCGCAGATCAAGTGCTCCAAAACCTGCTCTGGGATGGCATCCAAGCCGCTATGTCGGCAGCAGACCAGGACAAGCGTATTTACCTCGCTCGCGTAGTGGCGAATGCGCTAGCGGATGACGCGAAGATCGATGACGCCCAGTTCATCGTGACTGCCCTGCGCGAGCTTGAGGGTCCGCACATCCGCGCGCTTGTCAGACTTATAGCCGCCGATGACGAGAATCGAAAAGATCCCGGCAACGACGACGAAATCCTGCAGAACGCACTTGGCGACGAGCCACCGGCTGTAAAGGCGGCCCTTGTCAGAACCGGCGTCGTCCTAGTGGGGTCTCAGCCTGTATCTAGCGGCTTGTACAGCATCCCCCGTGCCGAGAACTACAGCATCACCGGGGTAAATGACTTCGGCCGAAGAATCATTCGTGAACTGCAAGAGGTCAAGACGAACTGATCGATGTCCGCCAATGATGCCCGCCTACAACGGCCCAACCACGCCGAAGTTGCACTAAAGCTAAACCAGCTGACGGGTCTGATCGACCGCTAGCCTGTGGCGATTCAGCCGGGCAGTTGAAGCGTGAAGTCCACCGCCGAGCGAGCGCGTTGGCGACGTTCGTGGTGGTCCCCTGCGACAAGATTTCCGACGTCCGCAGGCCTCGCAACCCTCGCGACGCCGGCGGCAGACTTCCGCCAAATTGGGGGTCCTTCGAATTTCGTCCGTCGATAACCCGGGGATCCTACCGGCGCAGGGGTCGTATTCATTCGGGGTGAATACGCCTTCACGCTGGTCGGCATGTAGCGCCGGGTATTGCTCTGTTCGCTTTTCACCTCTCCTGGACCAGCACGTGAGGTGCGTCCTTAATGCCTCCTGGGTTGGTCTGACCGGGTCGCGGGTTTGTTGCTTTGGTGGGCCACCAGCTGGCTTCGCGTAGGAGTGTGGCGATGGCGGGCACGGTGAGGGTGCGCACGAGGAAGGTGTCGAGCAGCAGCCCGAAGCCGATGATGAGGCCGGCTTGGATCATGATGGCGACTGAGCCGACCATGAGGCCGAACATGCTGGCGGCGAATATGAGGCCAGCGGAGGTGATGACGGCTCCGGTGTTTGCCACGGTGCGCAGGACGCCGACGCGGATGTTGGTTCCGGATTCTTCGCGGAGCCGTGAGACGAGCAGCATGTTGTAGTCGGCGCCGACGGCGACGAGGATGATGAACGCCAGCAGCGGTACGGGCCAGGCGATTTCGTGGCCCAGTCCCCATTGGAAGACTACGACGCCGATGCCGAGTGATGCGAGGTAGTTGAGCACGACGGTGCCTAGTAGGTAGAGCGGTGCTAGGAGTGCGCGCAGTAGTAGGACCAGGATGACGCCGACGATGATGATGGTGGCGATGGCTAGTTGTGCGAAGTCGGCCCAGAGGAGTCGTTGGATATCGGAGTTGACGGCGGGGAAGCCGGCTACGGACACGGTGGCGTCGGCGAGTGACGTGTTGGGTCGTGCGGTGTTGGCGGTGTCGGTGATGCGGCTGGCGAGGTCCATGGCTTCAACGCTGTATGGGTCGTGGCTGCTTTCGATCATGAACCGCGCTGTTTTGCCGTCCGGTGAGAGGAATTGTTCGGCGACGTCGGTGAATTGCCGGTTCTCGAATGCGTTGGCGGGCAGGTAGAAACCGCTCGAGGAGTCGGAGTCGGCCGCTGCGCGCGAGGAGTTCTGTAGTTGGGTGGCGATCTGGCTCATGCCGGACAGCATTTCGATGTTGCTGTCGGCGAGGGTGCGGACGCCGGTGGCGAGTGCTTGGGCGCCGGAGGCCAGCTGTCCGATTCCGTCCTGCAATCGGCGGAGATTTGTGGTCAGGTCGGCGGGGTCACCCAGGGCTCCGAATGCCTTGTCCAGTGAGGCGACTGCGTTCTGGACGTTGGCGAGGGTGCCACCAACGGTGGCATTGGTGGCGGGATCGTAGCGGTCCCCGAGGTCGGCGATTTGGTTGAAGAATCCGTTGTCGCGCAGAGTGACCAGGATCTGGACCTGGTTGCGGATTTGGGCGCATTGTGGGGTGGTGGCGCACCAGGGTGAGGTGTTGAGGGCGCCGACGAGTGGGTCGAGTTGAGTGATTGCGTTTTGGGCTTGGTTGGCCAGCGGTCGTAGTCCTGGGCCGGATTGGATGGCTTGGTCGACGGCGGGGGCAGTGGCGGAAAGTTGTTGCAGCAGCGGCCGGAATTGGTTGACCTGAGTTCCTGCGGATTGGGCTTGGGTGAGGATTCCGGCTAGTGGTGTGAAGGCGGTGCGCACGGTGCTGTCGAGTTGGGCGAGGCCGTCGGCGAGCTGGTCGGCGCCGTCGGTGAGTTTGGTGAGGTCGTCCTTGCGGGAGTTGCCCTCGGCGACGGCGCCGGCCATTTTGTCGCCGATCTGGCCGTTCTGCCAGGCCAGTTCTGCTTGGTCGAGGCGCTCTCCGGTGGGGCGGGTGACTCCGGAAACCTTGGTGACGCCGGGGATCTGGGAGACGCGGGAGGCCATCTCGTCAAGATCGGCCAGTCCTTTGCCGGTCCGCATGTCGGTCGGATTTTCCACGACGAGGAATTCGCTGATGACGACGTCTTTGCGGAAGTGGCGGTCCAGCAGGTGGTAGCCCAGGTTGCTGGCCGTGGTGTCTGGTTGGCCCTTGCGGTCGTCGTAGCTGATTTTGATGGTTGCTGCCGCTGCCGACAGGGCGAGCAAGATGACCAGGCTGACGATGAGTAGTGGCACGGGACGGCGGACCACGGCGACGGCGACGCTGTTCCAGTAGCGGCGGGTGCGATCGGGTTTGGGTTCACCGATGCCGCGTTTGGCGGCTAGCGACAGCACCGGTGGCAGCAGGGTTACGGTGGCCAGAAATCCGAACAGTACGGCGATGGCACACGCGGGGCCAAGGGCGGCGAAGACGCTGAGCCGCGCGAAGACCATGGCCAGGAACGCGAGTGCGACGGTGGCGGCGGAGGCGAGGATGACGCGCCCGATGCTGGCGGTGGCGTGGATGACGGCCTGATCGGCGGGTACTTGGGCGCGGCGCTGTTCGTGGTATCGGCTGATCAGAAATACGGTGTAGTCGGTTCCCGCGCCGAGCAGGATCGCAGTCATGAAGGCGACGGTGAACTGGGAGACGGGCATGCCCATCTCGCCGAGGGCGGACAGCACGCCGCGCCCGAC
>CAXEZH010000107.1:0-11235 GCA_964000695.1 uncultured Mycolicibacterium sp.
AGGACGTCGTCACCGGCCAGGTCTACTACGTCGACATCCGCTGAGCGGATAATCAGGCAGGGGCCTGCTGAGCGGATAATCAGACAGGGGCCCGCTGAGCGGAGACTCGACCACGAGGCCGCCGGACCACCAGACGACGAAGGGGCACCCCGAATCCGGGGTGCCCCTTTGCGTCGCGGTGTGGCTACACGCTGTGCAGTCGAGCAGGCGGCAGTTCTGACCTCGACTGGTAGGACGGGTGTCGGCGCATGGCCTCGTCTCGTTCGCGGGCACGCCGTCGCGAGGCAAGCCAGGCCGGGTGTGATTCCAGGTGGACAACAGGTGTGGCGGCGGTCTGCGTCGTCATGGTCGTCATCATGTTCAGAGCCCTTCCACTGAGGCTGAATACAATCAGCTTGCCCAGGTGACCTGAGTATTTCCGTTGTCGTTTGCCGTGAACTCGATAAGAATTGCCCCGCCCGGTCGGGAGCTAAACGCTGTCGCTGCGCAATGTCAACACGCTGATGTCCGGCGGTGCCCCGATACGGACGGGTGGTCCCCAGAAGCCTGCTCCGCGGGTGACATACAGCTGCGTCCCGTCCACCTCGGACAACCCGGCCAACGCGGGCTGGGCCAGCTCGACCGCGTAGTGGAACGGCCACATCTGACCGCCGTGGGTGTGACCGGAGAGCTGGAGGTCGACGCCCCGCTGCGCCACCTGCTGCACCTGGACCGGTTGGTGCGCCAACAAGATCGTGGGTTGGTCGGGGGTCGCACCGGCCAGCGCCCGTTCGTAGTCCGGCCCGGCTGAATCCGACTCGCCGGCAGGATCGTTCACCCCGGCGAGGACGAAACCACCGCTGCCGCGACGGATCCGGGTGCTCTCGTTGCGTAGTACGTTCATCCCGAATCGTTCGAGTTCGGTCAACCACTCTGCGGTGTCCTCGACGAAGTACTCGTGATTGCCTGTCACGAAGAACGTTCCTTCGCGTGAGACCAGGTCCTGTAGGGGTTGTGCGGCGGAGCCGAGCTCGGCCACCGTCCCGTCGACCAGATCGCCGACGACGGCCACCAGGTCGGGTTCGGTCGCGTTGATCATCGACACGATCCGTTCGGTGTGTGCTCGTCCGCGCAGCGGTCCCAGATGGATGTCGGACACCACGGCAATGCGGAAGCCGTCCATCGCAGGGTCGAGGCGTCGCAGGCGGACCGGAACGCGGAGTAGATCGGGGCGCCGCAGCGCGGTGGTGGCGCCGACTCCGACCAACCCGACGGCCGCGACTCCCGCTGCCGCGGCGGTGGTGCGGGCCAGAAACACCCGGCGATCCACGGCCGGCGCCGCCGCCGGTGGGTCGGTGCGTCGGCGCCGACGAGCCAGCCACAGCACCAGCCGCACCGGCTCGACCGCGAGCAGCAGCAGGAACAGGTACACCACCACGCCGAACCACAGGTATCCCGGCCAGGCCACCCATCCGGTGTGGGTCACCCCGAGTGTCCGGGGCAGCACGAGCGCAGAGATCAACAGCGCCAGCAGCAGCACCAGAGCCGCCGACAGCAGAACTCTCGTCCGGCCGGGCGAGGTCGTGTCCTTGACCGTCCGCTTCCAGACATAGAGATGCATCAGCCCGAGAATCGAGCCGAGAACAAGGATGAACATGGGGTCCTTAGCGTGACGCGGCGTTGGCACCACCCTAGTTCGGCCGACGACGGTCACGGCCCGGCGTTGAGACTGCACTCCTGGCGGCAAAGTGCGAGAGGACCCCGCCGTGGCCGCAGTCTGAACGCAGAGGGCGAGTCACAATTGCAACACTGATCACATCCGTCACCGCGTGGCGCACCGATCCGAGGGCCCGCATCGCTTAATCTGCGCTCACGATGGCGACCCTACGGAACTTCTGCGTGCGTGCGTCGGCGCTGGTCATGGCCGGGATGCTGGTGATGGCCCCGGGCGCGGCGGCCGATCCCGCGGTCGACCCCAACATCTGCCCCTACCGCGAGACGACACCGCCGGCGGTCGACTTGTCGGAGGTGCCTGAGTTCGGTGATCCGCCGGCTCCGCTGCCTGTGCCCGCCAAACCGATGGGCGGCGACGCGCTGTCCGGCTGCGGCATCATCACCGCCCCGGGCACCCCACCGGTCCCCGAGGAGGTCTCGGCGGAGGCATGGCTGGTCGCCGACCTCGACACCGGTGACGTCATCGCCGCCCGCGACCCGCATGGCCGGCACCGGCCAGCCAGCGTCATCAAGGTCGCCACCGCGGCGCAGGCACTGCGCGATCTGCCGTTGCACAAAGTGGTGCCGGGCACCGCCGACGACGCGGCCCAGGAGGGCACCAAGGTGGGGGTCGGCGAAGGCGGCTTCTACTCCATCAACGACCTGTTGCACGGGCTGCTGATGTACTCCGGCAACGACGCGGCGCACGCGCTGGCCATGCAGATGGGCGGCATGCAGACCACGCTGAACAAGCTGAACGTGCTCGCCGGGCAACTGGGCGCGCGCGACACCCGTATCGCCACCCCGTCCGGACTCGACGGCCCCGGCATGAGCACCTCGGTGTACGACCTGGGCCTGTTCTACCGATACGCCTGGAAGAACCCGGTGTTCGCGAACATCGTGGCCACCCGCGATTTCACCTTTCCCGGCCGTGACGGGTCGAGCTACCCGATCGAGAACGACAACAAGCTACTCGCCAACTATCCCGGGGCGCTGGGCGGCAAGACCGGCTTCACCGACGATGCGGGCCAGACCTACGTCGGCGCGGCCGAACGCGACGGCCGCCGGCTGATCGCGGTGTTGCTGCGCGGAACCCGCCAACCGATCGCGCCGTGGGAGCAAGCGGTACGGCTGCTCGACTACGGATTCGCCACTGCGCCCGGCACCAAGGTGGGGACGTTGATCGAACCCGACCCGGCGCTCGTCGCGCCGGAACCCGGCCCCGACTCCGCGACGACGACCACCATGGCTGACGCCGTGCTGCCCGATGCTGACGCGATGCCGGTGCGGGTCGGCGTGGGCGTGATCGGCAGTGTGATCGTGTTCAGCCTCATCATGGGCGCCCGGGCGCTCAACCGGCGCCCGCAGCACTGACGACTACCGCTGCCGCCACCGCGAAAGGCTCAGCGCACCAACCGCTCCCGCGGCGACGGCCGCGGCGGCCTGCCAAGGACCAAGGCCGGGACGGTGGATGATGCGGTTGTTGATGACCGCCGGCCCGGGGGGCGGGACGGGCTCCTCCCCCATGTTCTCCGGCAGCGTCGCCGCCCATGCCGTCGAGAACAGCACCAGCCGTGCAGTGATGTAGGCGAAGACCATCAGGCCCAGCACCGGACCGAACGTCGCGCCCGCCGGACCGGTCAGCACCGACTTCAGGTAGATCGAGGCGACCAGCTTGAAGATCTCGAACCCGACCGCGGCGATCAGCCCGGCGCGCATGCTGCTGCGCAGACTGACCGACTCGCGCGGCAGCCGGGCGATGACGTAGGTGAACAGCAGCCAGGACACCAGGATCGAGATCGCGATGGACGCCACCCGCAGGAGCACGCTCAGGGCGGTGGAGTCGGGGAACCCGAACCACATCAGGATGTCCTGGATCACCGTCGTGTTGCCCAGCGCCGTCAGCGCCAGCGTCAACACGCTGGCCAGGAACAGCGACACCAGGGCGGTCAGATCCGACAGCTTCTTCTTGACGAATCCGGGCAGCTCGTCACGATAGAGACCCCACATCTGGCTGAGCGCCTCGCGCAGATTGTTCATCCAGCCCAGCCCGGCCCAGGCCGCGGTGGCCAACCCGATGATGCCGACCGTGGCGCGCGATTCGATTGCGGACTCCATCAGCTCGACGAGTTGTTGACCGAGGTCACCGGAGACGTTCGCGCGGATCTGGTCCTCGATCTCGACGATCAGATCGGGCCGGCTGGCCAACACGAAGCCGCCGACCGCGAACCCGACCATCAACAGCGGGAACAGCGCGAAGATGGTGAAGTACGTGATGCCCGCTGCGTAGAAGTCACCTTTGCTCGAGGCGTAGCGGTCTTGAGCACGCATGACGTGGTCGAACCACGGCATGCGGGCACGCATCCGGTCGAGGAAACCGGGCTTCTCGTCGGCCTCGGTCGCGGACGGCCCGGTCATCCGACCCCCTGGATCTGTCGTCGTCGCCCAGCGACGGCTTCATGGTTTCGCTGGCAAGAACCCTAGGCGGTCATATACCCGCCGCAACGTCTGTCCAGACACGTCACGTGCGCGCTGCGCACCGGTGGCCAGCACACTCTCCAGTTCTGCGGGGTCGGCAAGAAGCTCGTCCACCCGGTTCTTGATCGGCGTGACGAACTCCACGACCGCGTCGGCGGTCTCCTTCTTGAGGTCTCCGTACCCGCGTCCGGCATAACCGTCGACCAGCTTGTCGATGTCGGCGCCGGTGACCGCGGCCTGGATGGTGAGCAGGTTCGACACCCCCGGCTTGGCCTCCGGGTCGAAGCGGATCTCGCGTTCGCTGTCGGTGACCGCGGACCGGATCTTCTTGGCGGTCTTGGCCGGATCGTCGAGTAGCGAGATCAGCCCCGCGTCGGTGGCGGCCGACTTGCTCATCTTCGCGGTCGGGTCGGCCAGGTCGTAGATCTTGGCCGTGGCCTTGGGGATCATCGGTTCGGGCACGACGAACGTGTCCGGGAACCGGGCGTTCATCCGTTGCGCCAGATCGCGTGCCAGTTCCAGGTGCTGGCGCTGGTCCTCGCCGACGGGCACCAGGTCGGTGTCGTAGAGCAACACGTCGGCGGCCATCAACACCGGATAGGTGAACAGACCGACCGTGGTGGCCTCGGCGCCCTGCTTCTGCGACTTGTCCTTGAACTGCGTCATCCGCGAGGCCTGCCCGAAACCCGTGAAACACCCCAGCACCCAAGCCAATTCAGCGTGCGCCGGCACGTGGCTCTGGACGAACACGGTGGCCCGCTGCGGATCGATACCCAGTGCCAGGTACTGCGCAGCGGTGACCAGGGTGCGTTTGCGGAGAGTCTCGGGTTCCTGCGCGATGGTGATCGCGTGCAGGTCGACGACGCAGAAGTAGGCGTCATGGCCGTCCTGCAGACCCACCCACTGGGCCACCGCGCCCAGGGCGTTGCCCAGATGCAGGGAATCCGAGGTCGGCTGCGCGCCGGAGAAGACGACCGGCTTGGCTGTGGTGCTCATGGTGCTGACCATTTTCCCATTGCGGGGCGCGAGGTCACGCGTGGGTCATCCGCTGGAGCGCGCGCAGGAACACCGAGCGTTCCTCGCCGCTCAACACGCCCAGCCATCGTTCTTCGCCTGATTGGATCTCCGCCTGTGCCGCATCCTTGACCGCACGACCCGCATCGGTGATCGCCAGCAACCGAACCCGCCGGTCCTCGGGATCAGGGCGACGTTCGATGAAGTTCCGGTCCTGCAGTTCGTCGAGAGTGCCGATGATCCGGGTCTTGTCGGCGTTGACCGCCTGCGCGAGCGCGGCCTGTGTCCGCACGGCCCCTCGATCCAACGCACACAGCACGACATAACCCCACATGGTCAGGTCATTTCGGGCGAGAACCGGCTTCTCTGCGGCAAGCAGTTCGCGCAGCAGCGGCGCGAGCATCGCAGCGAGATCGGGACGCGTTCCGGAGGCCACGGCGACAGCATAAGCATTGCGCAATAGTATGCGGACGCATACCATATGCTCATGTACACGTTCTATGCTCAGCACCGGACCGCCATCGAGTCCTCCGTCGAGGTGATCCGACGCGTGCGGTCCGACATGCTGACGCTGCCCACGCCCTGTGCCGGATGGACGCTTGCCGACCTGCTGACCCACATGACCGCCCAGCACCACGGATTCGCCGCGGCGGCCTGCGGGGACGGGCGCGAGCAGGCGGTGTGGCACGCCGAGTCCTACGCGGTCGAAGTGACCGCCGATCCGGTCGGCAGTTACGCTTCGGCCGCCGACGAGGTGCTCCGGGCGTTCGCCACCGACGGTGTCGAAGACACGCTGTTCGCTCTGCCTGAACTCGGACCCGAGATCACCGTGCCGGGCGCGGTGGCACTGGGCTTCCACTTCGTGGATTACGTGGTGCACGGATGGGACGTCGCCACCACGCTCGGACGGCCGTACAGGTTGCCCGCCGATGTCATCACCGCAGCCCTGCCCATCGCAATGGCGGTGCCCGACGGCGAGATTCGCGACGACGCCGCCTTCCCGTTCGCGCGCTCGGTCGAACCGACCGGGACCGGCGCAGACGTCCATGATGACTTCGCCCAGCTCCTGCGCCACCTGGGCCGTGACGTTGACGGAGTCGCTGCCACGTCGATCGTCAACTCCGGTACGGGTCACCGCCGAGAGGGCTAGCATTCCGCTTCGTGCGACGATGGCTGGCTCTGGGTGTGACCGCGGTGGTGACGGCCGCCCTTGTCGGATGCCAGAGCGACGATGGATCCGCGGCCCGTGACTCGACGAGCGCAGTCGTCGTCGTCTCGGGAGGCGACGCGACGAGCCCGTTCACGACCCCGGACCAGGCGTGTGCCACCGGGCTGGCGGCCGGCAACACCGACACCGCACTGCGGGAATACCTGCTCGACAAGGGGCTGACGGTGTACACGTCACCGGCGATGGCCGGACGCGGTCAGGTGGTCGATCAGACCGGTTTCGGCGCGTTCGGGGTCTGCCCGGTCACGCTGCCGGAGAACATGACGGTCAATTCCACCGGCAGCATCGACACCGCCGGCGAGCACCTGGCGCGCTTCCTGACGTGGTTGCACACCGACAAGGGTGTCAACGAGGTCGATCTGGTCGGCCACTCCATGGGCGGTCTGTACTCCCGCGCTGCGATCCGGGTGCTCGCGTCGACGGATGCTCCGGTGCGCATCCGCTCGCTGACCACCCTCGGGACACCGTGGCAGGGTTCCTATCTGTCCGACTACGCGAACGGTCTGCTCCCGCTGTCCGACTGCCTCGGCGACGAGTTCTGCGAGAGCGCGATGAAGGACATGAAGACCGAGGTGCAGCGGTTGATGGCCGGCTCGGGCCGGGAAGTCAACCAGGCCTACCTGATGGGCGAGAACGGCTGGAACGAATTCCAGTCAGGGGTCCTCGACCAGATCCCGGTGGTGCTCATCGGCGGCAAGAAGTTCACCAAGGACGGTCCGGTGAACTCGGCGGTCTGGCCCAACGACGGCCTGGTCGCGTTGCAGAGCGCGCTGGCCGCCGATATCGGCGATCCCGTGCTGCCGCACCGGCGTTGCCACGTGTTCGACGACACGCACAGCATCTATGTGTCCAACCTCGCCGGCCTGGATTGGCAGACGGCGTTGACATGGGACCCGGAGGTCCTCGACGCGGTGCACGCCGCCATCGAGAACGCTCCCGGGGCGCTGGACGGCCCCAACCGGGAGGGCTGCCCCGCGGCCTGAGTGTCCGTGTGTTCAGCGGTATTCGACGGTGACCGGACAGTGGTCGGACCAGCGCAGCGCGTAGGCGGCCGGCCGTTCGGTGCGCACCGACGCCGCGCGCGCGGCCAGCCCCGGGGTGGCGAGCTGGTAGTCGATGCGCCACCCGGCGTCGTTGTCGAACGCCTTGCCGCGCCAGGACCACCACGCGTACGGACCGGGCACCCCGGGATGCGCCTGGCGCACGACGTCGGTCCAGCCGCTGGCCAGCAGGTCGGTCAACCACTGCCGCTCCTGCGGCAGGAAGCCGGCCTTCTTGACGTTGCCCTTCCAGTTCTTGATGTCGTTCTCGGTGTGGGCGATGTTCCAATCCCCACACAGCACCGCATCGGTACCGCACACCAGCAGGTCGGCCATCCGGGCCTGCACCGCGGCCATGAAGCGTTCCTTTTCCCGCTGCCGTTCGGTCTCGGCCTCGCCGGTGGGCACGTACACGCTGCCCACCGTCACCCCGGCCGTGTCCGCCTCGATGTAGCGGCCGTGGCAGGCGAATTCTTCGGCGCCGCAGCCGATCCTGACGTCATCGAACGGCATGCGGGACAGCAGGGCGACACCGTTGCGGCCTTTGACGTGCGCCGTGGCCGAGGCCAGATGCCAACCGTCGGCCAGCGCCGGGGCCAGCGCGGCGGCGAGCTGCTCGTCGTCCGCCCTGGTCTCCTGCAGACACACCACGTCGGCGGTGGTCTGCTGCAGCCACGGCAGCAACCCGAGGTTCTCGGCCGAGCGCTGCTTGACCGCCGCCCGGATGCCGTTGACGTTGACGGTGCTCACCGTGAGAGGGCCTGTCACGACCGCCGACCATAACGGGCCGAGCGGCGCGCACATTCTTGCGGTACCGGCGGTATCACCTTAGTGTCGGGCGCATGGCACAACGAGAGCCGATCCACGCCGGAACCGGCGAACCGGTCCTGCTGCTGCACCCTTTCCTGTGCTCGCAGAACGTCTGGAACACCGTCGCTGACGACCTGGCCGCCACGGGTCGATTCGAGGTGTACGCCCCGACGATGCTGGGCCATCACGGCGGGCGTCCGTCGCCGAGTTGGCTGCTGCACACCGCGGTGCTCGTCGACGACATCGAGCAGCGGATGGACGAGCTGGGCTGGCAGACCGCCCACATCGTGGGCAATTCGCTGGGCGGCTGGGCCGCATTCGAGCTCGAGCGGCGCGGCCGGGCCCGCACGTTGACCGCGATCGCCCCGGCCGGAGGGTGGCCGCACCACTCGCTGTCGAAGTACGAAACCGTGCTGAAGTTCGTCCTCGGCGGCCCGGCGCTGATCGCGGCCCGGCTGGTGGGCCCGCGCATCCTGACGTGGCCATTCGTCCGCCGGCTGGCGACCCTCCCGGTCAGCGGACCCGCCGACGGACCCGCCGAGGCCGATCTGCGCGCCCTCGTCGAGGACGCCACCCACTGCCGCGCCTACCTGCAGCTGCTGGTCAAGACGCTGCACCTGCCCGGGCTGCTGGAGCTGGCCGGTCTCGGCGCGCCGACCCAACTGGTGCTGTGCGAGAAGGACCGGGTGTTCCCGACCCCCCGTGGCAATCGCTACTTCCTGCAGCATCTGCCCGACAGTGCCGAGGTCGTCCGCCTGCCCGGCGTCGGACACATTCCGATGCTCGAGGCACCCGAGCAGATCTCGGCGCTGATCGCCGACTTCGTCGACCGGCACTCCGACTCCCGCGCCGACCCCGGGCAGGCCACCGGCTGACGCCGGTCAGCACCTCCGCGCGTCCAACCCGCTGGCATCGTCGCTGCGCAGTGCGCTACGCTTCGTCTCGGTCATGAGCGCCAGCGTGAAGCCCCGGCTTGCTGGCCGGCAACCCTCCAACCGCGGTGGGGTGCCCCGGGTGATGAACCAGGTTGAGTAGCCACACCGGCTACGCGGCAAGCGCGGGTCCGCCGTGAACGGGCCCCCTGAGTAGATGGGGACACCTGATGGCGAGGTCACCGATCCACTGTTGTCGGTAACGCACAGCAGCGATCACCTCACCCATTCCAGGCCCCTTCGCGGAGGAGAACACAACAATGAGCGGCGAGCACAACACCGACCCCAGCGCCCAGTGGTCGTTCGAGACCAAGCAGGTCCATGCCGGACAGCAGCCCGACACCGCCACCCACGCACGGGCCCTGCCGATCTACCAGACCACCAGCTACAGCTTCGACAGCACCGATCACGCCGCGGCGCTGTTCGGCCTGGCTGAACCGGGCAACATCTACACGCGGATCATGAACCCGACGACCGACGTCGTCGAACAGCGCATCGCCGCCCTCGAGGGCGGCGTGGCCGCCCTGTTCCTGGCCTCCGGCCAGGCCGCGGAGACGTTGGCGATCCTCAACATCGCCAACGCCGGTGATCACATCGTCTCCAGCCCGCGCCTGTACGGCGGAACCTACAACCTGTTCCACTACTCGCTGCCCAAGCTCGGCATCGACGTCACCTTCGTCGACAATCCCGACGACGCCGAGTCGTGGCGTGCCGCAGTCCGGCCGAACACCAAGGCGTTCTTCGGGGAGACGATCTCCAACCCGCAGATCGACGTTCTCGACATTCCCACCGTCGCAGCCGTCGCCCACGACGCCGGGGTCCCGCTGATCGTCGACAACACGATCGCCACCCCGTATCTGATCCAGCCGCTCGCCCACGGGGCCGACATCGTCGTGCACTCGGCGACCAAATATCTGGGCGGACACGGCACCGCGATCGCCGGCGTGATCGTCGACGGCGGCACCTTCGACTGGACCAACGGCCGCTTTCCCGGTTTCACCAACCCCGATCCGAGCTACCACGGTGTGGTGTTCGCCGAGCTGGGCGCGCCGGCGTTCGCGCTCAAGGCGCGGGTCCAGTTGCTTCGCGACCTCGGTTCGGCGGCCTCACCGTTCAACGCGTTCCTGATCGCGCAGGGCCTGGAGACGTTGAGCCTGCGCATGGAGCGCCATGTGGCCAACGCCCAGCGGGTGGCCGAGTACCTGGCCGCACACCCCGACGTCATCTCGGTCAATTACGCCGGGCTGCCCAGCTCACCGTGGCACGAGCTCGGGAAGAAGCTGGCGCCCAAGGGAACCGGCGCTGTGCTGGCCTTCGAACTGGAGGGCGGCATCGATGCCGGCAAGGCCTTCGTCAACGCGCTGACCCTGCACAGCCATGTCGCCAACATCGGCGACGTGCGCTCCCTGGTCATCCATCCGGCCTCGACGACGCACCAGCAGCTGTCGCCTGAGGAGCAGCTCGCCAGCGGGGTCACGCCGGGGCTGGTCCGTCTCGCGGTCGGCATCGAAGGGATCGACGACATCATCGCCGACCTCGACCAGGGGTTCGCCGCCGCCGGGGCCGCCCGCGACCGGTCGGCTTCCACGAGTACGGATCCGCACACCGTTGCCTCGTTCTAGGGATCGTGACGTGACAATCGTGGACGTGGTTCAGCACTCGGTGACGCTGCCTCCCGAAGGCGAGGTCGGTGTCGTCGACATCGGCTCGCTCACCCTGGAGAACGGCCGGGTGGTCGACGACGTGTCGATCGCGGTGCAGCGCTGGGGCACACTGTCGCCCGAGCGGGACAACGTGGTGATGGTGCTGCACGCGCTGACCGGCGACTCGCACATCACCGGGCCGGCCGGGCCCGGTCATCCCACCGCCGGATGGTGGGACGGGGTGGCCGGACCGGGTGCCCCGATCGACACCGACCGCTGGTGCGCGATCTCGACGAACGTGCTGGGCGGATGCCGCGGTTCCACCGGGCCGGGTTCGCCCGCGCCGGACGGAAAAGCTTGGGGCTCACGCTTTCCCGCGGTGTCGATCCGCGATCAGG
>CAXEZH010000108.1:0-13590 GCA_964000695.1 uncultured Mycolicibacterium sp.
CCTGTTGCGCGACAGCGGTGTTCACGTCGACGTGGACCTCGAGGCGGCGATCGCGGCCGCTCAGGTAGCGCAGCGGGCAGTCGGCCACGACCTGCCGAGCGCACTGCTGCGAGCCGGCGACCGGATCCGGGACTGAGCACGGTGCCCGACCCGGGGAACCTCAGCGCAAAGGGGCGCCAGACCCGGGAGGCGATCGCGCAGGCGGCCCGCACGCTGTTCGCCGAGCGCGGTTTCCACGGGACCACTCTCAGCGACATCACCTCGGCGGCCGGCAGATCGCCGGCGGTGTTCTACCGGTATTACACCGACAAGGAGGATCTGCTCGCCGCGCTGGCCGAGTCGTTCCTGCATGACGTCGTCACACCGTCGGGGTTGCGCCTCGCGTTGCCCACCTCAGCCGACGACGACGCGTTCTTCACCACGGTGGTGTCGGGCTACTGGACGATGTTCACCCAGAACATCGGCATCATGATCGCCGTCGCGCAGCTCGCGGCCACGCAGTCACGTTTCGCCGAGGTGCAGAACGAGTTCCGCCGTTTCGGAATGGACATCATCGCGGCTTCGGTGCGGCGCGCCCAAGAGCAGGGCTACGGTGGGGAGCTGAATCCCGAGTGGACCGCCGCGGCGATCGCCCTGCTGTTCGAGAACTTCACCACCGTGGTCGCCGGCAACTCGGAACTGGGGCTGAACATCGACGACGAGAACGCCATCGCGACGCTGTCGCGCATCTGGAAGAAAACACTGTACGGGTGTTGAACTGCAAGGGCATTGAGGAGTCAACGTGGATTTCAGCCTTCCCGACCATCTCCCCGGCGTTCTCGCCGACATGGACGAGTTCATCGAGGTGGAGATCAAACCGCTGGAACGCGAACACATCCAGTACTTCGACCACCGAAGAGAGCACGCCCGCACCGATTGGGACAACGGCGGGGTTCCCCGGCGGGAGTGGGAGGAGTTGCTCGGCGAGATGCGCCGCCGCGCCGATGCTGCCGGCTGGCTGCGCTACGGGCTCCCGTCGCAATTCGGTGGGCGCGACGGCAGCAACATCGACATGGCGGTCATCCGCGAGCATCTGGCCCACAAGGGCCTCGGGCTGCACAACGACCTGCAGGACGAGTCCTCGATCGTCGGCAACTTTCCCCAGGTCATCATGATGGACCGGTTCGGTACGGACGCGCAGAGGAAGGAGTGGACCGAAGCGCTGATCACCGGTGAGCGTTCGATGGCATTCGGACTGACCGAGCCGAACCACGGCTCGGATGCCACCTGGCTGGAGACCCGCGCCGAGCGCGATGGCGACGAGTGGATCATCAACGGCACCAAGCGGTTCAACACCGGCGTCCACCGCGCCACCCATGATCTGGTGTTCGCACGCACCTCGGGCGAGCCCGGCCAAGCCCGGGGCATCACCGCCTTCCTGGTACCGACCGACGCCCCGGGCTTCTCGGTGCCCTACTACTGGTGGACGTTCAACATGCCCACCGACCACGGAGAGGTCGAACTCGACAACGTCCGCGTCCCCGCCGACGCGGTTCTCGGCGAACTCGACCGCGGCCTCGAGGTCGGTCAGACGTTTCTGCACGAGAACAGGATCCGGCAGGCTGCCAGCAGCCTGGGGGCGGCCCAGTACTGCATCGACCGTGCCGTCGCCTACGCCGGTGAACGCTCGGTCTTCGGCAAACCGCTGGCGGTCAACCAAGCCGTGCAGTGGCCGCTGGTCGAACTGCAGACCGAGGCGCAGATGGTGCGGTTGCTCGTCTACTACGCCGCCAGCCACCTCGACGGGAACCACCACATGGAGGTGTCCGACAAGGTGTCGATGGCGAACTACCGGGCCAACCGCCTCGTGTGTGAAGCCGCCGACCGAGCCATGCAGGTGTTCGGCGGGGTGGGTTACAGCCGTCACGAACCGTTCGAGCACATCTATCGCCACCACCGCCGATATCGGATCACCGAGGGCGCCGAGGAGATCCAGATTCGCCGGGTGGCGCAGCGGCTCTTCGGGTTCGGTCGAGGAGCCAGGTGAGTGACGAGCTGGCCCGAGGTCTGGAGCGGGTCCTCACGCCTGTGCTCGGCGAGGTCGAGGTCAGAGATCTGCAGCGGCTCACCGGTGGCGCCAGCCGAACGACGTGGGCGTTCTCGACCAGTTCCGCCGACGCCCCAGCACTCATCCTGCAGACCGGCCCTCCCGACGACGTGCACGCCTCGATGGAACTGGAAGCAGCGGTCCAGCAGCGCGCCGCCGCAGCCGGCGCACCGGTTCCGCGCATCGTGGCCGCCGACAATTCTGCTGCCGCGCTGGGCAACCCGTATCTGATTTGTGCAGCCGTCGCCGGGGAGACGATCGTGCGCCGCATCTACCGCGGCCTCGACGAGGAGGGCCGCGCACGACTGCTGCGGCAGTGCGCCGAGGCGCTGGCCGCCGTTCACCGCAGCGACTTCGACGGCGTCGGGCTGAGCCGTGTCGATGAACTCGCCGACTGGCGTCAACGACTCGACGAGATGGGCGATACGACCGCGACGTTCGAATGGACGTTCCGACAACTCGAGAAGAGCCGGCCCGCCCCCTCGCCGACGCGGTTGGTGCACGGAGACTTCCGGATGGGCAATCTCATCGTCGACGACTCGGGTCTTGCGGCGGTGCTGGATTGGGAGCTGACGCACCTCGGCGAGGTGTACGAAGATCTGGCCTGGTTCTGTGTGCGGGCGTGGCGCTTCGGTGCACCCTCTGCCCTCGGCGCCGGCGGGCTCGGCGGCGTCGAGGCGTTCCTGGTGTCCTACGAAGAAGCCGCGGGCATCGCGGTGGACCGGGACGCGTTCCGGTGGTGGCTGACAGTGGCCACGTTGCGCTGGGGCGTGATCTGCCGCTACCAGGCCGAGCGGCACCTGTCCGGACAGACGAAATCGGTGGAGCTTGCCGCCATCGGCCGTCGGGTCAGCGAAACCGAATGGGACCTGCTCGACCTGTTGACCGGCGGGGGTCCGCGATGAGCGCGTCACTGTCAGGACGGCCCACCGCCGCGGAGCTGGTCTCCGCCGTCGCGGACTTTCTCGACGCCGAGGTGCGCGACGCCTGCTCGGGGTCGGTGGGCTTCCACGTCCGGGTGGCGGTGAACGTCCTGCGCACCGTGCAGCGGGAGCTGAGCGACGAGAACGCCGGGCCGGTGCGTGATGCGCTGGCAGAACTGGGCTTCACCGACGAGGCGGCGCTGGCGGATGCGATCCGGGCGGGGCGGATGGACGACCGGGGCGACGAGGTCGTCGACGTTCTGCAGCTGCTGGTCCGCCACCGCCTGTCCTTCGATCACCCCGGTTACGCCGAGGCGGACTGACGCGATCACAGGCGTCGGATGCGTGCCAACCATGCCGGTTCGTCGACCTTGCTGCCGACGGGCAGATCCAGCAGGTCGGCGTGGAGGTCGGTCACGACGCCGCGGTAGCTGGTGGCGCCGAGTTCCTCGACCACCCAGCCGTCACGGAAGGCGTCGCGGATCGTCGACTCTGCGACCTGGGGACCGAACCCGCGCCCGGCGTCGGACAGTGCCAGAAGGTGCACGACCGACCCCGGTCGGGTCACCGCGCGCAGGCTCGTGACGTAGCGGGCTCGGTCGGCATCGTCGAACACATGGAACAACGCCGAATCGATGACGGTGTCATAGGTGGATTCGGCGTCGAGGTTCAACGCGTCGGCCACTTCGAACCGCGCTGTCACGCCCTTGGCTGCCGCGTTGCGTCTGGCTTGATCCACCGCTGTGGGCGCGCCGTCGAAGCCGACGACGTCATGTCCCGCGCCGGCCAGCAGGATGGTGTGCTCGCCGGTTCCGCATCCGATGTCGAGCACACGCCCGGCGATGTGCCCGGCGGCGGCGAGGGCGACGACGGCGGGTTGCGGCTCGCCGATCACCCACGGTGGGGTTCGGTGCTTGTAGAACTCGTCGAATCGCGACAGTGTGGGGCTCTCATCCATGCCTGCCAGTGTTCAACCTGAACGGGAGTTGAGGTCAAGCGTCATGTCAGCCACCGGTGAACGCGCCGCCCTGCACCTCGCCGAGCAGCTGTTCGGCGCCATCGAAGGCAGCGACGTCGCTGCGGTGGCGCAGCTGTTCGGTACCGATGTCAGGGTGTGGAAGAGCGGTGACCGTCGGGACAACGACCGCGACCGCTCGCTGCGGATCATCAGCTGGTTCATCGACAGCACCGTCGAGCGGCGCTACCAGATCCTCGACCGCCAACTGTTCCCCGGCGGCTTCGTCCAGCAGCACATCCTGCACGCCACCACCCACCGCGGCGGCGTCCTCGCAATGCGGGTGTGCATCGTCATCAAGATCGACGCCGACGGCCTGATCAGCCGCATCGACGAGTATTTCGATCCGGCCGAGCTCGCGCCGCTGGTACGGGATTCGTCCTGAGAACACCTTCCGGACACGCTCAGCGATCGGGCAGCCGTTTCGGCAGACGTCGTGCTCACCCACGGCTAACATCACGCGCATGGCAGTGCCGTCCCGCGGGCCCTCCGGGCCGCCGCTGCGGATTCTGGTCTACAGCGACAACCCGCGGATCCGGGAGCAGGTTCGCCTCGCACTCGGCAAACGCATCCACCCGGAACTGCCCGAGCTGACGTATCTCGATGTCGCCACCGGCCCGATGGTGGTCCGACAGATGGACGCCGGCGGCATCGATCTCGCCATCCTGGACGGGGAGGCCACCCCGGTCGGCGGCATGGGCATCGCCAAGCAACTCAAAGACGAGCTTGCCGACTGCCCGCCGGTGCTGGTGCTCACCGGCCGGCCCGACGACGCCTGGCTGGCCCGGTGGTCGCGCGCCGAAGCAGCCGTCCCGCACCCCATCGACCCGATCCGGTTGGGCGACGCGGTGGCAGCGCTTCTGCGGACCGCGGCCTAGCCCGCGCGCAACCGCGGCCCAGCCGCGCGTGGAACAGCGGCCCAGCCGCGCTGAACTCTTGACCCGCCCGCGCGCCGAACATGAAACCGACTGGCCCACTTTCCTATTCGAGGCAAGGGGGCATCGCCGAAGGGCGCCAGTAGCGATACTAACCAAAATGAGTGGCAGGCATCCGAAACAGGGCTACGCTGTGGGCTAGCTCACATCGACAGCCCCTGAGGAGCGCCTGCGCAGTATGAGCCTGTACACGCCGATCCTGGTGCTTGGTGCGATAGCCGCTGTCTTCGCCGTGGGGTCGGTGGGCATCGCCCTGCTCATCGGACCCAGGCGGTACAACCGCGCGAAGCTCGAGGCTTACGAGTGCGGCATCGAGCCGATGGCGACGTCCTCGCCTGCGGCGGCCGGGCAACTACGGAGCGGAGCCGGCGGAGCGACCCAGCAGAAGATGCCGATCAAGTACTACCTGACCGCGATGTTGTTCATCATCTTCGACATCGAGATCGTGTTCCTCTACCCGTGGGCGGTGGCGTTCGACGATCTGGGCGCCTTCGGCGTCGTCGCGGTGGGCCTGTTTCTGTTCAACGTCTCGGTGGCGTACGCCTACGAGTGGCGGCGCGGAGGGCTGGTATGGGACTAGAGGAACAACTGCCCGGCGGCATCCTGTTGTCGACCGTGGAAAAAGTCGCCGGATACGTCCGCAAAGGGTCGCTGTGGCCGGCGACGTTCGGGCTGGCTTGCTGCGCAATCGAGATGATGGCCACCGCCGGGCCGCGCTTCGACATCTCCCGGTTCGGCATGGAACGCTTCTCGGCGACGCCGAGGCAGGCCGATCTGATGATCGTGGCCGGGCGGGTCAGCCAGAAGATGGCGCCGGTGCTGCGCCAGATCTACGACCAGATGGCCGAACCCAAATGGGTGCTGGCCATGGGTGTCTGCGCATCCTCGGGCGGGATGTTCAACAACTACGCGGTGGTCCAGGGCGTCGACCATGTGGTTCCGGTCGACATCTATCTGCCCGGGTGCCCACCGCGGCCGGAGATGTTGCTGCACGCCATTCTGAAACTCCACGACAAGATCCAGCAGATGCCGCTGGGCGTCAATCGCGAGGAGGCGATCCGCGAAGCCGAGCAGGCCGCGCTCGCGATACCGCCGACCATCGAGCTGAAGGGGCTGCTCAGGTGAGCGGCGAGGACAGCGGCGAAAACCGCTCGGAGGTCATCGGGGTCCGCCGCGGCATGTTCGGGGCCCGAGGAAGCGGCGACACGTCGGGCTATGGACGTCTGGTGCGTCCCGTGGCCCTGCCGGGCGGCTCCCCGCGTCCCTACGGGGGCTACTTCGACGACGTCGTCGACACGCTGGGCGCCGCGCTGGAGGCGTCGGTACCCCTGTCCGATGTTGTCGAGCGGGTGGTTGTCCACCGCGACCAGCTGACCCTGGAGATCCGTCGCGAGCACCTCGTCACGGTGGCCCAGCAGCTTCGCGACCATCCTGACCTTCGCTTCGAGCTGTGCCTGGGTGTCAGCGGTGTCCACTACCCCGACGACGAGGGACGTGAGCTGCACGCCGTCTACCCGCTGCGCTCCATCACGCACAACCGCCGGATCTGCCTCGAGGTAGCGGCACCCGACTCCGACCCGCACATCCCGTCGCTCTACGGGGTGTATCCGACCACCGACTGGCACGAACGCGAGACCTATGACTTCTTCGGCGTCATCTTCGACGGCCATCCCTCGTTGACGCGCATCGAGATGCCCGACGACTGGGTAGGGCACCCGCAACGCAAGGACTACCCGCTGGGCGGCATTCCGGTGGAGTACCACGGAGCCGAGATTCCCCCGCCCGACGAGCGGAGGGCTTACAACTGATGACCACATCGAAGAATCCACCCGAACGGGTGGTCGTCGTCGGCGGTCAAGATTGGGATCAGGTCGTCACCGCGGCGAGGCAGAACGCCGGGGATCACGCGGGCGAGCGTCTGGTCGTCAACATGGGTCCCCAGCATCCGTCGACACATGGCGTGCTGCGCCTGATCCTGGAGATCGAGGGCGAGACGATTGTCGAGGCCCGATGCGGGATCGGGTATCTGCACACCGGGATCGAGAAGAACCTGGAGTACCGCACCTGGACCCAGGGCGTGACGTTCGTGACCCGAATGGACTATCTGTCACCGTTTTTCAACGAGACCGCCTACTGTTTGGGGGTGGAGGCGCTGCTCGGCATCACCGACGCGATCCCGGAGCGCGCCTCGGTGATCCGCGTGATGATGATGGAGCTGAACCGGATCTCCAGCCACCTGGTGGCACTGGCTACCGGCGGCATGGAGCTGGGCGCCATGACCGCGATGTTTCTCGGGTTCCGCGAGCGCGAGCTCGTCCTGGCGATCTTCGAGACGATCACCGGGCTGCGGATGAACCACGCCTACATCCGTCCCGGTGGGGTGGCGGTCGACCTTCCGGTCGAGGCGCTGCCGCAGCTGCACGAACTGATGGACCTGCTGCCCAGGCGCCTGCGCGATCTCGAGGACCTGCTCAACGAGAACTACATCTGGAAGGCCCGCACCCAGGGGGTCGGCTACCTCGACCTGACCGGCTGCATGGCGCTGGGGGTGACCGGGCCGGTGTTGCGCTCCACCGGCCTACCCCATGACCTGCGTAAGTCCCAACCCTATTGTGGTTACGAGACATACGATTTCGATGTCATCACCGATGACCGCTGTGACGCCTACGGGCGGTACCTGATCCGGGTCAAGGAGATGCGCGAGTCGCTGCGCATCGTCGAACAATGCATCCAGCGCCTCGAACAGAGCAGCGGTGCACCGGTGATGATCAGCGACAAGAAGCTCGCGTGGCCCGCCGACCTCAAACTCGGCCCGGACGGGTTGGGCAACTCCGCCGAGCACATCGCCAAGATCATGGGTCACTCCATGGAGGGCCTGATCCACCATTTCAAGATCGTCACCGAGGGAATACGGGTGCCGGCGGGCCAGGTCTATGTCGCGGTGGAATCGCCGCGGGGCGAACTCGGTGTGCACATGGTTTCCGACGGCGGCACCCGACCGTACCGGGTGCACTACCGGGATCCCTCGTTCACCAATCTCCAGGCGGTGGCGGCGATGTGCGAGGGCGGACTCGTGGCCGACGCGATCTCGGCGGTGGCGTCGATCGACCCGGTGATGGGAGGCGTGGACAGGTGACGAGCGCTTGCGCCGTGACGAGCCCTCGGGCGAGGAGCCGACGATGAAGAACAGACAACCATGATGAGCGCTTGCGCGAAGAACAGACAACCATGACTATCTTTCTCGAACTCGGCCAGCAGCCTGACGAGCCCGGCCCGCCGATCCACGGACCGGCCCGCTACCCGGACGAGGTGACCACTCGGCTGCGCTCAGACGCGGCGACGGTGATCGACCGCTACCCGCATCCACGCTCGGCCCTGCTGCCGCTGCTGCATCTGGTGCAGGCCGAAGACGGTTGCCTGACCCCGGCCGGAATCGCCTTCTGCGCCGCCGAACTGGGGCTGACCGACGCCGAGGTCACTGCGGTGGCGACGTTCTACTCGATGTACCGGCGCACCCCCACCGGCGACTACCTGGTCGGGGTGTGCACCAACACGCTGTGCGCCATCATGGGTGGCGACGCGATCCTGGAGACGCTCACCGACCACCTCGGCGTCCGCCCCGGCGAGACCACCGACGACGGCGTCGTCACCCTCGAGCACGTCGAGTGCAACGCGGCGTGCGACTACGCGCCCGTGGTGATGGTCAACTGGGAGTTCTTCGACAACCAGACCCCGTCGTCCGCACGTGACCTCGTCGACGCCCTGCGCTCGGGTCACCCGCCCGTACCCTCGCGCAGTTCGGCACTGTGCACGTTCCGCGAAACAGCGAGAACTCTTGCGGGCGTGTCCCACTCCGAGAGCCCGGACCGTGCGGCACCCGCCGGCCCGGCCACCCTGGCCGGCCTGCGCTGCGCTCACGAACGCGGGATGGCTGCACCGCCGCCCGAACCGCCGGCCACCGACAGCGTGGCCGGTGACCCCGGAAGTGAACAAGCCGAAGCCGCCGATGCGGTCCGGGATCAGCCCGCGCCGGCGCCGTCGGCCGATGTGCCCGCCCGACCGGCCACTCCCGAGACCGATCCGAAGGCGGCCGACGCGCAGTGACTGCACACACCCCACTGACGCCCGTGCTGAGCCGGTTCTGGGATGACCCCGAACCGTGGTCACTGCAGACCTATCTGCGCCACGGCGGCTACCAGGCGCTGCAGCGCGCCATGGCGATGAGCCCCGACGACGTCATCACCACCGTCAAAGACGCCGGCCTGCGCGGCCGTGGCGGCGCAGGATTTCCCACCGGCACCAAGTGGTCCTTCATCCCCCAAGGGGTCGAGGGCGCGGCCGCCAAGCCGCACTACCTGGTGATCAACGCCGATGAGTCCGAACCCGGCACCTGCAAAGACATTCCGCTGATGTTGACCACCCCGCACTTCCTCATCGAGGGTGCCATCATCGCGGCGTACGCGATCCGGGCGCACCACGCGTTCATCTATGTGCGCGGCGAGGTGGTGCCGGTGCTGCGACGGCTGCAGGGGGCGGTGGCCGAGGCCTATGCCGCCGGTCACCTGGGCACCGATATCCACGGTTCGGGATTCGACCTGGAACTCATCGTGCACGCTGGTGCGGGGGCCTACATCTGTGGTGAGGAGACCGCGCTCCTGGACTCGCTCGAAGGGCGCCGCGGGCAACCTCGCCTACGGCCACCGTTCCCCGCGGTGGCCGGCCTGTACGCCTGTCCGACGGTGGTCAACAATGTCGAATCCATCGCCAGCGTGCCGCCCATTCTGCTGCACGGTGTCGACTGGTTCCGGTCGATGGGCTCGGACAAATCACCCGGTTTCACGCTCTATTCGCTGTCGGGGCATGTGACCAATCCCGGGCAGTACGAGGCGCCACTGGGTATCACGCTGCGCGAGCTGCTCGACTACGCCGGCGGTGTGCGTGCCGGACACCAGCTGAAGTTCTGGACCCCCGGCGGGTCGTCGACACCGCTGCTGACCGACGAACATCTCGACGTGCCACTGGATTACGAGGGGATGGCCGCCGCCGGGTCGATGCTGGGCACCAAGGCGCTGCAGATCTTCGACGAGACCACGTGCGTGGTGCGCGCGGTGCGCCGCTGGACACAGTTCTACGCCCACGAGTCCTGTGGCAAGTGCACCCCGTGCCGCGAAGGCACTTTCTGGTTGGCACAGATCTACCAGCGCCTCGAGGAAGGCGCCGGCACCGAAGCCGACCTGGACAAGCTCCTCGACATCTCCGATGCCATCCTGGGCAAGTCGTTCTGCGCGCTCGGAGACGGTGCGGCCAGCCCGATCATCTCGTCACTGAAGTATTTTCGCGCCGAGTACGAGACCCATCTCGACGGCGGTTGTCCCTTCGATCCGCACGCCTCCATGCTGTCCGCGCCGGAAGGGGTCGGGGTATGACGCTCGCCGAACACAGCCACGACGCACCGCCGGTCGAGATGGTGACGTTGACGATCGACGACACCGAGGTCAGCGTGCCCAAGGGCACGTTGGTGATCCGGGCCGCCGAACTCATGGGGGTACAGATCCCGAGGTTCTGCGACCATCCGCTGCTCGAGCCGGTCGGCGCCTGCCGTCAGTGTCTGGTTGACGTGGAGGGGCAGCGAAAACCGCTGGCGTCGTGCACCACCACCGTCGCCCCCGACATGGTGGTGCGCACCCAGTTCACGTCCGAGGCCGCCGACCGCGCGCAGCAGGGCGTGATGGAGCTGCTGTTGATCAACCACCCCCTGGACTGTCCGGTGTGCGACAAGGGCGGTGAGTGCCCGCTGCAGAACCAGGCGATGTCCAACGGCCGCGCGGAAACCCGGTTCGAGGACGTCAAACGGACGTTCCCGAAGCCGATCGCGGTCTCGTCACAGGTGTTGCTGGACCGCGAGCGGTGCGTGCTGTGCGCGCGATGCACTCGTTTCTCCGACCAGATCGCCGGGGACCGCTTCATCGACCTGCTCGAGCGCGGTGCGCAACAACAGGTCGGTATCGCACCCGGAGAGCCGTTCCAGTCGTACTTCTCGGGCAACACCGTGCAGATCTGCCCGGTGGGCGCACTGACCGGAACCGCCTACCGGTTCCGGGCCCGGCCGTTCGACCTGGTGTCCAGTCCGAGTGTGTGCGAACACTGTTCCTCGGGCTGTGCGCAGCGCACCGACCACCGGCGCGGCGCGGTGCTGCGCCGACTGGCCGGCGACGACCCCGAGGTCAACGAGGAGTGGAACTGCGACAAGGGCCGGTGGGCGTTCACCTACACCGGTGTGGGCGATCGCCTCACCACTCCACTGGTGCGCGACGGCGGCGAACTGCGGGCCGCGTCCTGGTCCGAGGCGCTCGGTGTCGCTGCCGCCGGTCTGACGTCGGCACGGGGACGAGCCGGCGTCCTCGTCGGCGGCAGAGCTACCGTCGAGGACGCCTACGCCTACGCCAAATTCAGCCGTATCGTGCTGAACAGCAACGACATCGACTTCCGGGCGCGGCCGCACAGCGACGAGGAGGCCGAGTTCCTGGCCCACCACGTCGCCGGGGCGCCGATGACGGTCACCTACTCCGATGTGGAGAAGGCCCCCGCCGTGCTCCTCGCCGGGTTCGAGCCGGAAGAGGAGTCACCGATCGTGTTCCTGCGGCTGCGGAAGGCCATGCGTCGCAGCGCTCTCCGGGTACTGTCCATCGCCCCGTTCGCGTCCAGGGGCCTCGAGAAGCTGGCCGGAACGTTGATCAGCGCACGTCCCGGCGAAGAGGCGGGCGCGTTGTCCGAGCTCGAGCGCCACGAGCTGCTCTCGATGCCCGGAGCGCTGATCCTGGTCGGTGAACGCCTCGCCACATCGCCGGGCGCCCTGTCGGCGGCCGGCCGGCTCGCTACGTCCACCGGCGCGCGGCTGGCCTGGGTCCCGCGTCGCGCCGGGGAGCGCGGCGCACTGGAAGCCGGCGCGCTGCCGAACCTGTTGCCAGGGGGGCGACCCGTGGCCGATGAACGAGCCCGCGCCGCCACAGCAGCGGCGTGGGGCGTCGACCATCTGCCCGACACCGTGGGGCGCGACACCGAAGCCATTCTGGCCGCCGCCCGCGCCGGCGAACTTCAGGCACTGTTGATCGGCGGTGTCGAGCTCGCCGACCTACCCGATCCCGCGGCGGCGCTGGCCGCGGTGGAGTCCGCGCCGTTCGTCGTCAGCCTGGAGCTACGGGAAAGCGACATCACGCGGCGCGCCGACGTGGTGTTCCCCGTCGCGCCGGCCGTGGAGAAGGCCGGCTCGTTCGTCAACTGGGAGGGCCGCCAGCGTCGCTTCGAGCCGGCACTGCACACCACCGCGATACCCGACTCCCGGGTGCTGAACTTCCTCGCGGACGAAGCCGGAGTCGACCTCGGAGTTCCCACTGCAGAAACCGCCGACGCCGATCGGGCCCGTCTGGGT
Organism: uncultured Mycolicibacterium sp.; assembly: GCA_964000695.1. Taxonomy (GTDB): domain Bacteria; phylum Actinomycetota; class Actinomycetes; order Mycobacteriales; family Mycobacteriaceae; genus Mycobacterium. The sequence continues at coordinate 12,389 of CAXEZH010000108.1, forward strand.
CTGTGGTCCGGGCAGCGGGTGGCGGCACCGCAGATGTCCCCCGAACCGGCTCACCCGCGTCCGGGTGAGGTGGTGTTGGCCGGATGGCGAATGCTGCTCGATGCCGGTCGACTGCAGGACGGTGAGCCACACCTGGCGCGCACAGCCCGCCCGGCTGTGGCACGACTGTCCGCCGCGACGGCCGGCGACGTGGGCGTCGCCGCCGGTGAGTCGGTGACCGTCAGCACCGAGCGTGGCGCGGTGACGCTTCCCGTCGAGATCACCGACATGGTCGATGGGGTGGTGTGGCTGCCGCTGAACTCCGCGGGCAGCGCCGTCCACGCCACCCTCGGGGTGACCGTCGGCCAGCCGGTGGCGATCGCGCGGGGGGTGCAATGATCTATCCACACCCGACGACATATCCCGACCCGGCCCTATTCGGACACGATCCCTGGTGGTTGATCCTGGCCAAGGCGCTCGGCGTGTTCGCGTTCCTGGTGCTGACGGTGTTGTCGGCAATCTTGATCGAGCGCAAGCTACTCGGCCGCATGCAGATGAGGTTCGGGCCCAACCGGGTCGGTCCGTACGGGTTGCTGCAGTCGCTGGCCGACGGGATCAAGCTCGCCCTGAAGGAGGGACTCGTACCCGCCGGGGTGGACAAGTGGCTCTATCTTGCCGCGCCGGTCATCTCGGTGATCCCGGCTTTCATGGCGTTCGCGGTGATCCCGTTGGGCGGTGAGGTGTCGATACTCGGTCATCGCACCGCCTTGCAGTTGACCGACCTGCCGGTCGCGGTGCTGTACATCCTGGCGGTGACGTCCATCGGGGTGTACGGAATCGTGCTGGCAGGCTGGGCGTCCGGCTCGGTGTATCCACTGCTCGGCGGCCTGCGGTCGTCTGCGCAGGTGGTCTCCTACGAGATCGCGATGGCGCTGTCGTTCGCGACGGTGTTCATCTACTCGGGCACGATGTCCACGTCGGGCATCGTGGCGGCTCAGGAGCGCACCTGGTTCGTCTTCCTGCTGCTTCCCTCGTTCGTGGTGTATCTGACCTCGATGGTCGGCGAGACCAACCGTGCGCCTTTCGATCTGCCCGAAGCCGAGGGGGAGCTGGTCGGCGGATTCCACACCGAGTACTCGTCGCTGAAGTTCGCGATGTTCATGTTGGCCGAGTACGTCAACATGACCACGGTATCCGCGCTGGCCACCACCCTCTTCCTCGGC
>CAXEZH010000109.1:0-8603 GCA_964000695.1 uncultured Mycolicibacterium sp.
CCCCACCCAACGCGCGACCGTAGAACAACGTGTGATCACCGATACGCGACAACAACGCCACCGGCCGACCCGCATAACCAACCAACCGCGGAAACCGCGACCGCAACACCGCTGAGGTACCCATAGGTGTCCCCTAGCCCGTCGTCATCCGGATGCCGATGGCGGTGACCACCACATTGATGACGAACAACGCCATGAACGCATACACCACGGTCTCATTGACCGCGTTTCCGACCGCTTTGGCTCCGCCACCGGTGATCGTCAACCCCCGATAGCAGGCCACCAGCCCGGCGATCAGCCCGAACAACGCGGCCTTGACACACGAGATGATCACCTCGGGCACTCCGGTCAACAACGTGATCCCCGCTGCGAACGCACCCGGGTTGACGTCTTGGACGAAGATCGAGAAGAAATAGCCACCCAGGATGCCGATGATCACGACCAGGCTGTTGAGCAACAACGCCACCAGGCCCGCAGCCAGCATCCGCGGGGTGACCAGGCGCTGCACCGGGTTGATGCCCAGCACCTCCATCGCGTCGATCTCTTCACGGATGGTGCGCGAACCCAGATCCGCGCACATCGCCGTCGCCCCGGCACCGGCCACGATCAGCACCGTCACCAACGGGCCCACCTGCGTCACCGCGCCGAACGCCGCGCCGGCCCCGGACAGGTCGGCTGCGCCGAGCTCGCGCAGCAGGATATTCAGCGTGAACGACACCAACACCGTGAACGGGATCGCCACCAACAACGTCGGCGCCATCGACACCCGCGCCACGAACCAGCACTGCTCCAAGAACTCCCGCCACTGAAACGGCCGGACGAACACAAACCGCACCGCGTCCAGCGCCATCGCGAAGAACCCGCCGACAGCCTGCATCGCACCCGACAGACCATTCGGCAGCGAGATGCCGGTCGTCCAGCGTTCCGGCCCCTTGACGGCCATCAGTGTGATCCCCCCGGCCGTTCTGAGATCGTCACCGCAGACACGGCGGTCGGGCCACCGATGTTGTGGGCCAAGGCGCACTCAGGTGCACACGCATAGCGCCGGAACGGGGTCACCACGGTCGGTGCATTCAGGGCCTGCTCCATCGTGATCTCATAGCGCAGCCGCGCTTTGGGGTTGTTCGCGCCGTGGCAGTGATACTTGACCGCCACCATGGCTAAGTGTTCTTCAGTTGCTGGAGATTCGTGGAGATATCGCCGAACGTGTGGCGCGGAGTCTGACGGAACAACCTGACTGCGCGGATAATCCCATGCCATGGCCGGGGCCTCCCATTTGTCCTCGTCGCCGCCGGCCCCCCACCACAGGCACAAGCCCCAGCACGGCAGGTGGGTCTCGACGGACGCGACGAATGGCATGCGAAGTCTTCCGGTTGCACTTACAGTAGGGCGATCAGGTTACGGCACCGGCGGTCTTGAGCTCGATGATTCGATCCCAGTCGAGCCCCAGCTCCAACAAGATCTCGTCGGTCTGCTCGGCGAAACCGGGAGCCGGCCCCGACGTGGGGGCGGCGACGTCGAACTGAACCGGGTTAGCGACCAGTTCGAGCTCGCCGGCCTGCACCAGGTATTCGTTGGCACGGACCTGCGCATCCCGGGCCGCCTGCAGGGTGTCCTGCACCGGCGCCCACGGCCCGGCCAGCGTCGCGAAGCGTTCGCTCCATTCCACCAGCGGACGCTTCTGCATGGCTTCAGTGAGGATCTCGGTGGCGGCCTCGGTGTTCTCGGCGATGGACTCGGCGGTGGCGAAGCGCGGGTCGTCGACGAACTCGTCGAGCTCCATGTGCCGGCACACGTCGGCCCAGAACTTGGTCGGCTGCATCATCACGAAGGAGATGTAGCGGCCGTCGGACGTCGGGTACAGGCCGACCAGCGGGTTGATCGGAGACCCGTGCACGCCGGGCGGGAATGCCTCCATGCGCTCGTTGAGGCGATTGGTCAGGGCCACGGTGTGGCCCATCGACCACAGCCCACTGCCCAGTAGGGAGACGTCGACGACCGACGGCTCGCCCGTGCGTTCGCGTTTGAGCAGCGCCGCGGCGATGCCGCCGGCCAGGTTCGTGCCCGAGATCGTGTCCCCATACGCAGGGCCGGGTGGACCGATCATGCCGGGCATGTCGGGCGGGGTGATAGTGCGGGCGGTGCCGGCCCGGCACCAGAACGCGGTCATGTCATAGCCGCCCTTGACCGATTCCTCCCCGCGCGGTCCCAGAGCGCTGCCACGGGCGTAGATGATGTCGGGGTTGACCGCACGGATGTCGTCGACGTCGATGCCGAATTTCCGCCGATGACCGGGCAGAAAGCTGGTGAGGAACACATCGGCGCGGCGGGCCAGCTCGAGCAGCGTTTCTTTGCCTTCGGGCACCGACATGTCCAGACCGATGCTGCGCTTGAGCCGGTTGGCGTGTTCGATGTTCGGGTTCGGGTCGCCCTCGACACGCAGCAGACCGGTCTGACGCAGACCACGTTGCGGATCGCCGGTCACGGCGTGCTCGACCTTCACCACGTCGGCACCCCACTCGGCGAGCACCGCGCCCGCCGAGGGTACGAAGCCGTACATGGCCACCTCCAGGACGCGGATTCCGTCCAGCGGCTTGCTGCTCACGACACCACCTCGGCGAGCGTCTTCGACTCCAGGAACTCTTCGAGCCCGGCCTTGCCCATCTCGCGGCCGATACCGGACTGTTTGTAGCCGCCGAACGGGCTGTCCGGGCTGAAGTAGTTGCCGCCGTTGATCGAGAAGGTGCCGGTGCGGATCCTGCGTGCGACTGCCTTGGCCCGCTCGGGACTGCCGAACACCGCGCCGGACAGGCCGTAGATCGAGTTGTTCGCGATGCGCACCGCATCGTCGTCATCGGTGTAGGAGATGACGACCAGGACTGGTCCGAACACCTCCTCCTGGGCGATCTCGCTGTCCGGGTCGACGTCGGCGAGCAGGGTGGGCGTATAGAAGAACCCGGGGTCGACCTTCTCCCCGCCGGTGACCAGTGTCGCGCCGGCCGCAACGGCGCGTTGGACCATTCCGTCGACCTTGTCTCGCTGCTTCTCGCTGATCAGCGGGCCCATGTAGGTCTTCGGGTCGGCGGGGTCGCCGTAACGGACCAGCCCGAAGTTGTTCTTGATCAACTCGACGATCTCGTCCTTGTGCTGTTCGGGCACCAGCAACCGGGAGGTCAACGCGCACCCCTGTCCGGCATGGGTCACCATGCTGAACGCCGAGAACAGCGCAGCGGTGTTGAAGTCGGCGTCGTCGAGGACGATGGCGGCGGACTTGCCGCCGAGTTCGAGGAACACCTTCTTCAGGGTGTCGCTGGCCGCGGCCATGATCGCCCGGCCGGTTGGTGTCGACCCGGTGAAGGTGACCATGTCGACGTCCGGACTGGTGGTCAACGCGACGCCGACGGCGGGGTCGGCGCCGGAGAGCACGTTGACGACGCCGGCCGGGATGTCGGTGTGGTTGGCGATCAACTCGCCCAGCGCCAGGGTCACCAGCGGGGTGTCGGGAGCGGACTTGAGGACGACGGTGCAACCAGCGGCCAACGCCGGCGCCAACTTGGCCAGCGCGAGCTGGTTGGGGTAGTTGTACGCGATGATCGCAGCGACGACTCCCGCTGCTTCTTTTTCCACCCAGCGGTGGTGCTGCATGCCGCGGCTCTCGATGTTGCCGAGGTCTTCTGTCATCGGATAGGTCTTCAGCAGATCCGCGTAGTAGCGCACGATCTCGATCGGTCCGTCGAGCTGGGCACCCTGACACAGCGACTCGGTTGCTCCCACCTCGGCGATGGTCAGCGCGGCGAGCTCATCGCGGTGGTCGAGCAGCGCCTGATGCAGCTGCTCGAGGCATCGGACCCGCAACTCCGTGTCGGTCGACCACGTCCCCTCGTCGAAGGCGCGACGGGCCGCCGCGACCGCTGCCTCGGCGTCGTCGATGGACGCGTCGGGTGCGTAACCGAGAACGTCACCGGTGGCGGGGTTCAGCGACGCGAACGTGCGCTCGGCCTCGAGCAGCTGTCCGCCCATCAGCAGGCGGCGGGCCACCTCGCGCGGACCACCGTTCGCGTCCTGACGATCACTCGAGATCGTGGCTGTTTCCTGCATCATCCTCCTCCGGAGCGACCCGGGATGTGTGACTGAAATGGGCTCGTGGGCCGCAATGTGATGGAAACTGCATTCTCATCTTCGGCGAATCATACATTCGCAGTGAGAGAACTCAAGAAAATGGAGGGAACCGCGGCTGCCTGCACGGAACCATGCGACAGTCGAGCGATAAACGTCTCACCAGTGCGAACATCCGACTCGCATTGTCTTGCGATCGAGCAGTGTGCGAGAGTACGGTTCTCATATTCGAAAGGATGATTCTTGATGGGTGAGGCTTGCTTGTGAAGACCGCTGTGGTGACCGGGGGCGCTTCGGGCATCGGCGCCGCGATCTCTGATCGTCTTCGGGCCGACGGCCTTCAGGTAGCGACCCTCGATCTCAATGCCGGCGAGGAGAAGTTCTCCTACGCCGCCGACGTCACCGACCGTGCCGCGGTCGACGCCGCCCTCGAGGGCATCCGCGCCGAGCTGGGACCCGTGACGGTGCTCGTCAACGCTGCAGGCATGGACCGCTTCAAGCGGTTCACCGATCTCACGTTCGACGATTGGCAGAAGGTCATCGACGTCAACCTCAACGGGACCTTTCACTGCATCCAGGCCACGTTGCCCGACATGCTCGAGGCCGGTTGGGGCCGCATCGTCAACATCTCGTCGTCGAGCACGCACTCCGGCCAACCGTTCATGGCGGCCTATGTCGCGGCCAAGTCCGCCGTCAACGGCCTGACGAAGTCCCTGGCGTTGGAGTACGGCCCACACGGCATCACCGTCAACGCGGTGCCACCCGGGTTCATCGACACCCCGATGCTGCGAAAGGCCGAGCAGCGCGGATTCCTGGGCGACACCGACAAGCAGATCGAAGCGACACCGGTGCGTCGAATCGGACGGCCCGAGGACATCGCGGCCGCCTGCTCCTTTTTCATCTCTGACGACGCCAGCTACATCACCGGTCAGATTCTGGGCGTCAACGGCGGCCGGAACACCTGAGAGACACCGAAAGGGAGCGGGAGGAACATGGGACGCGTTCAAGGGAAGGTCGCCTTCATCACCGGCGCAGCGCGCGGTCAGGGCCGCAGTCATGCTGTCCGGCTCGCCGAGGAAGGCGCGGACATCATCGCGGTCGACCTGTGCGAGAACATCGACACCATCGGTTATCCGATGGCCACCGCCGACGATCTCGACGAGACCGCCGCCTTCGTCGAGAAGACCGGCCAGCGCATCGTCACCGCCAAGGCCGATGTCCGAGACGCCGCGCAACTGAAGAAGGCGCTCGAGGAGGGCATTGCCCAGCTGGGCGGCCTCGACATCGTCGTCGCCCAGGCAGGAATCGCCGGCATGAAGGGCGATCCGCCGATGCAGGCCTGGACCGATGTGATCAACACAAACCTGGTCGGCACGATCAACGCCATCCAGGTTGCGTTGCCCCATCTCAAGGAGGGCGCATCGATCGTCGCCACCGGCTCGACCGCCGCGCTCATGGATGCTCACAACAAGCCGAATCCGGGCAATGACCCCGGCGGCATGGCCTACATGACGTCCAAACGGCTTCTGTCCCAGTACGTGCACGATCTGTCGACAAACCTGGCCGTTCGCGGCATCCGCGCCAACGTCGTGCACCCGACCAACTGCAACACCGACATGCTGCAGAGCCCGCCGATGTACAAGTCGTTCCGCCCCGATCTCGACAACCCGACCCGCGCCGATGCCGAACCGGTCTTCGGTGTGCAGCAGGCGATGAAGGTGAACTTCATCGAGCCCGAGGACATCAGCAACGCCATTCTGTGGCTGGTGTCCGACGAGGCCCGCTACGTCACCGGCATGCAGCTGCGCGTGGACGCCGGTGGCTATCTGAAGTGGTACGACTGGCACGTCTAGGAGGAAGTGACGTGAAGGTTTTTGTGGATTCGGGCCGGTGCCAGGGGCACACGTTGTGCTCGATGATCGCGCCGGACTCGTTCGAACTCAGCGACATCGACGGGACAGCCTCACCGGTCAACGAAGTGGTACCGCCCGATCAGCAGGACGCGGTGCGTGAGGCCGCGCAATCCTGTCCCGAACAGGCCATCTCGATCGAGGAATGACAAGGGAGACAAGAGTCTTGAGTGTCGACGACGTCGTAGACGGCACCGCCGACGACAGCCGTAAGCAGCCGAAGTATCACTTCGACCGGCATACGCCTGAGTACCGGCTGCAGTTCCAGAAGATCACCGAAGAAATGCACGAGAAGTGCCCGATGGCGTGGACCGAAACCTACAACGGGCACTGGGTGGCCGCGGGCAGCAAAGAAGTGTTCGAGCTGGCGCGCTGCCCGGTGGTGTCCAACCACCACGACATCTCCGGCGAGACGCCCTACCAGGGCATCACGATCCCGAAAGCGAGCCGCGCGACGGTGGTTCGCGGTGGCATCCTGGAGATGGACGAACCCGAGCACAGTGCCTACCGTGGTGCGCTCAACCCGTACCTGTCCCCCGCGGCGATCAAGCGCTGGGAACCGTTCATCGACGAGATCACCCGTGCCGCACTCGACGAGCACATCGAGTCCGGCAGCATCGACTTCGTCGACCATCTCGCCAACGTGGTGCCCGCGGTGTTCACGCTGGCCATGATGGGCATCGAGCTCAAGAAGTGGAACGTCTACAGCGAACCCACCCACGCGTCGGTCTACACCCCGGAGCACTCACCGGACCGCGAGAAGATCAACGAGCAGCATCGCGAGATGGGCATCGACATCATCAACAACATGATGGAGATCCGGGAGAACCCTCGGCCCGGTCTGGTGAACGCCCTGCTGCAGTTGCGCATCGACGGTGAACCAGCGCCGGACATGGAGATCCTGGGCAACCTCGGCCTGATCATCGGCGGTGGGTTCGACACCACCACAGCATTGACCGCGCATGCCCTGGAGTGGCTCGGTGAGCACCCGCAGGACCGGGAGAGGCTCAGCGCCGAACGCGACACGCTGCTGCATCCGGCCACCGAGGAGTTCCTGCGGTTCTTCACCCCGGCCCCCGGCGACGGCCGGACCTTCTCCGATGACGTCGAGGTCGACGGGCACCGGTTCAAGCAGTACGAGCGGCTGTGGCTGTCGTGGGCGATGGCCAACCGTGACCCTGCAGTGTTCGAAAATCCCAACGAGATCATTCTGGACCGGAAAGGTAACCGGCACTTCAGCTTCGGTATCGGTGTGCACCGGTGCGTGGGCTCCAACGTGGCCCGCACGGTGTTCAAGTCCATGCTCACCGCGGTGCTCGACCGCATGCCCGACTATGAGTGCGACCCGGAGGGCACCGTGCACTACGACACCATCGGCGTCATCCAGGGCATGCGAAACCTGCCCGCCACATTCACCCCGGGCAAGCCGCTGGGACCTGGCCTGGACGAGACGATCGACAAGCTGCAGCGCATCTGCACCGAGCAGGAACTGGCCCGGCCGATCACCGAACGCAAGGAACGTGCGGTCATCGATTGACACCCCAATCCGGCCCGGGAACGGCTGCGGAATGGTTCGATGGGCGATGGCATGAGATGGGGTGGTGGGTGACGATACGCAGCAAGGCCGCAGCCATACTGGCGACACTGGTTGCCTCGGCGACGTTTCTGGCGCCCTCGGCCACGGCCGCCGGTATGCAACTGGGCAACTATGACCTGTGGACCAACCGATACGACCGGGCTTCATGGTTGTGGTTCATCTCGGGTTGTATCCCGGAGAAGTCGCCGGACTGCATCACAGTCGCTGCTCGGCCCCGGCTGCAGTTCTACGCCTACTACGGGAGCAAGGCGTGGCTGGTGGACGGCCGCTACACCTTCACTGTCGATGTGCCCGACGGGTTGCGGTGCCCCGGGTACAACCTGCCGACCCGCGAGACGTACTCCTGGGATGCTGTCAGCTTGGTCGGCACGATCGACTCGAAGTACGACGTCGGCTGCTTCAACGGCCCGCCCGGCACTCAGTTCTGGACCTTCAAGCTCGTCCGCCTCTGAACCTCTTTCTCCGCGAGCGTGCGCGTCTGCACGGGACACGCCGCGCGAACCCGTCCTTTCGCGCACGCTCGTCGACACTTAGAGCGACGCATACCGCCGGCGGATCCCGTTGAACCGCGCCCACATCTGCGCGATCCGCTGCTGCGGGGTGACCGTCGCGCTGTCACCCGGCAGCTCCGCGGCCAGGGCCGCGCGCTTCACCACCCGGGTGTCCAGCGTGGCCGGAAAACCTCCGAGCATGTGCCGGTAGGTGAGGTTACCGCGCTCGAAACCCTGAGTATCGATCCAGTTGTGGTAGCCCGGGTCGTCGTGCGCCAGGATCAGACGCACCTTGCCGTCGCTGTCGACCTCGGTGCGGCTCGGCGTGTAGCTGACCGGTCGATAGAGATAATCCATGCTGTTGAAGAACACACCCATGTTGGTCAGCATCCACAGACCGTCGTGCACATCGAACTCGACGATCAACGCCTCGTCGCCGGCCAGCTGCCAGTGCATGTTCGTCGCAGCACGGCCACGCTTGGCGGCAGC
>CAXEZH010000110.1:0-21678 GCA_964000695.1 uncultured Mycolicibacterium sp.
CTTCCATGGCTGAAGCCGTCATCGTCGAGGCTGTCCGCTCACCAGTCGGCAAGCGCAACGGCGGCCTGGCAGGCGTGCATCCTGCCGATCTGTCCGCGCAGGTGCTCAACGGCCTCGTCCAGCGTGCCGGCGTCGACCCGGCGCTGGTCGACGACGTCATCTGGGGCTGCGTCATGCAGGCCGGTGAACAGGCCCTGGACATCGGGCGCACCGCGCTGCTGACGGCAGGCTGGCCCGAGACCGTTCCGGGCGTGACCGTCGACCGCCAGTGCGGGTCCAGCCAGCAGTCGGTGCACTTCGCCGCCGCCGGTGTGGTCGCCGGGCACTACGACGTCGTCGTCGCCGGTGGCGTCGAGTCGATGTCCCGCACGCCGATGGGTTCGTCGCTGGCCAACGGCGGCAACCCGTACCCGGGTGCCTTCAAGGACCGCTACAGCCAGACCCCCAACCAGGGCATCGGCGCCGAGATGATCGCCGAGCAGTGGGGCCTGTCGCGCACCCAGCTCGACCAGTTCTCCCTCGACTCGCATGAAAAGGCCGGCGCCGCACAGGATGCCGGCGCGTTCGACGATCAGATCGTCGCCATCAAGGATGCTGAGGGCAACACCGTCCTGAGGGACGAGGGCATCCGTCGCGGCACCACGCTGGAGAAGATGGGTCAGCTCAAGCCGGCGTTCAAGGAGGACGGCGTGATCCACGCCGGCAACTCGTCGCAGATCTCCGACGGTTCGGCCGCGCTGCTGTTCATGTCGGCCGAGAAGGCCAAGGAACTCGGCCTCAAGCCGCTGGCCAAGGTGCACACCGCGGTCCTGGCCGGTGCCGACCCGGTGATCATGCTGACCGCGCCGATCCCGGCGACGCAGAAAGCGCTCAAGCGGTCGGGACTGTCGATCGACCAGATCGGCGCCTTCGAGGTCAACGAGGCGTTCGCACCGGTGCCGATGGCCTGGCTGAAGGACATCGGCGCCGACGAGAAGAAGCTCAACCCCAACGGCGGCGCCATCGCGCTGGGCCACCCGCTGGGCGGCTCCGGTGCCCGCATCATGACCACGCTGCTGTATCACATGCGCGACAACGGAATTCAGTACGGTCTGCAGACCATGTGCGAGGGCGGCGGCCAGGCCAACGCCACCATTCTGGAACTGCTGTGACGCAGGACAGTCCCGGCGCTCTGGTCGAGCGCCGGGGCAACGTCATGGTCATCACGATCAACCGGCCCGAGGCGCGCAACGCGATCAACTCGGCGGTGAGCATCGCGCTCGGGGACGCGCTCGAGGAAGCGCAGCAGGATCCCGAGGTGTGGGTGGTGGTGCTCACCGGCTCCGGCGACAAGTCCTTCTGTGCGGGCGCCGATCTCAAGGCCCTGTCCCGGGGCGAGAACATCGGGCACCCCGACCAGCCCAAGTGGGGCTTCGCCGGCTACGTCCGGCACTTCATCGACAAGCCGACCATCGCCGCGGTCAACGGCACCGCACTCGGCGGCGGCACCGAATTGGCACTCGCCAGTGACCTGGTCGTCGCCGGCGAGAGCGCGAAATTCGGCCTGCCCGAGGTGAAGCGGGGCCTCATCGCCGCCGCGGGCGGGGTGTTCCGCCTGGTCGACCAGGTGCCGCGCAAGGTGGCGCTGCAGATGATGTTCACCGGAGAACCGATCACCGCCGCCGACGCGCTGAAGTGGGGCCTGATCAACGAAGTCGTCCCTGACGGAACGGAATTGGAGGCCGCGCTGGCGCTGGCGCAGCGCATCACCGTCAACGCCCCGCTGGCCGTTCAGGCCAGCAAGCGCGTCGCGGTGGGAGCCGACGACGCCGTCGTCGCTGCCGATGAACCCGGGTGGAAACGCACGATGCGCGAGGTGGCGGTGGTCTTCAACTCCGAGGACGCCAAAGAAGGGCCGCTGGCATTCGCGCAGAAGCGCGAACCGGTCTGGAAAGCGCAGTAAGCACGATGAGCGAAGGAAACTCATGAAGCGCACGATCTACGAGGCCGAGCACGAGGCGTTCCGCGACACCGTCCGGGGCTACATCGACAGCGAGCTGGTGCCCAACGCCGAGCAGTGGGAGGCCGACCGCATCGTCGACCGGTCGGCCTACGTGGCGGCAGGCAAGCACGGGCTCATCGGATTCAACATGCCCGAGGAGTACGGCGGCGGCGGCACCGACGACTTCCGGTTCAACGCGATCATCGACGAGGAGATCGCCAAGGCCGGCGTTCCGGCCCCGGCGCTGAGCCTGCACAACGACGTCGTCGGCCCGTACTTCAAGGACCTGTCGAACGACGAGCAGAAGCAGCGCTGGCTGCCGGGTATCGCCAGCGGCGAGACCATCATCGCCATCGCGATGACCGAGCCCGGTGCGGGCAGCGATCTGGCCGGTATCCGCACCTCGGCCGTGCGGGACGGCGACGACTGGATCGTCAACGGCTCCAAGACGTTCATCTCGTCGGGCATCAACAGCGACCTCGTCGTCGTGGTGGCTCGCACCGACCCCGAAGCCGGACACAAGGGCTTCACGCTGCTGGTGGTCGAGCGGGACATGCCGGGCTTCACCAGGGGGCGCAAGCTCGAGAAGATGGGCCTGCACGCCCAGGACACCTCCGAGCTGCATTTCGAGAACGTGCGGGTGCCGGCCGCCAACGTGCTGGGCAAGGAGGGCCGCGGCTTCTACCACCTGATGCAGAACCTGCCGTCGGAGCGGTTGTCGATCGCGATCTCCGCGATCGCCGGGGCTCGCGAAACTTGGCGTCAGACAGTGCAATACGCCAAGGACCGGAAGGCCTTCGGCCAACCGATCGGCAGCTTCCAGCACAACCGGTTCCTGCTGGCCGAGATGGACACCGAGCTCGAGGTCACCGAGACCTACCTGGACCGCTGCCTGCAGGGCGTCGTCGACGGTGAGCTCAGCGCCGTCGAGGCGGCCAAGGCCAAGTGGTGGGGCACCGAGGTCGCCAAGAAGGTCGTCGACCAGTGCGTGCAGTTGCACGGCGGCTACGGCTACATGATGGAGTACCGGGTCGCCCGCGACTACGTCGACGGACGCATCCAGACCATCTTCGGTGGCACCACCGAGATCATGAAGGAGATCATCGGCCGGGACCTGGGCCTGTAGCCGGACGACGCCACAGCGAACGGGGCGCGCACAGCGATGCTGTGCGCGCCCCGTCCTCGCTGAGTTCTGGCTAGCTCGTCCTACTAGGGAGCGTCGGCGGCCGGGGTCGGCGTCGGAGCACTCTCCGCCGGCAGCGGGGTCGTCGGAGCAGGCGCCTCGGTGGTCTCCGTCGTTTCGGTGGTCTCCGTCGTTTCGGTGGTCTCAGTCGAGGTGGTTTCGGTCGACGTGGTCGGCTCCGGGGTGATCGGCGCCGGTGCGTCGGCCGGGTTCAGCACCTGGTCGATGATGTAGATGCGGGCGTTCTGCGCGGTGATGCCGCCGCACTCCACCTTGGTGGTCTCGTTGACCGCGATGTCGCCGCCCGAGCCGGTCACCTCGACCTCGGTGCCCTCCTGGGTGGGGCGCTGGCCCTTGACGTCGTCGGGGCCCAGCAGGCCCAGGAACGCGTGGTAGTACACCAGGCTGGTCAACACGGCCGGATCGGTGCGCAGCACCTCGAGCTGCTCGGGAGGCAGCGCCGCGAACGCCTCGTTGGTGGGGGCGAACACCACGTACGGGCCGTTGTCGAGCACGCCGGTGATGTCGACCGCCGGATTCAACCCGCCGGAGATGGCGGAGTTGAAGGTGCTGATCTGCGGGATGCTGGCCAGCGCGCTGCTGACCGGCAGGTTCGCCAGGCTCTTCCAGTTGGGCAGCGCTTCCTTGAAGGCACCGCACTCGGGGCCCTGAGGATCGGGGATCTCCGCGACCGGGGTGGTCGGCTCGGCGTAGGCAGTGACAGCCAGCGGAACCGACAGCGCGATCGCGGCGGCGCTCGCTACGACACCGATGGCCTTGCTGGTGCGGGACTTCACGTTTCTGTTCCTCCTGCTTGTCAGGTCGCCTGGCATGGTAAGGGCACGAAATGATCACGGCCAAGTCGAGGCGGCGCCGCCGAACGCGGTATCGGTCCGTGTCCAGTGCGTTGACCTGCGTGTTCCACCGTCGAGGGCGCGACAGCTCCGTCACACCTCTTTGTTCATCGTGCCCCGGACACGGCTGCGTTACCGGCGGCCGTTCTCGGCCGTCCAGGGGAAGCGCGGTCAGACCGTCGAGTCCAGACTCGGGCGCCCCGAGATGCAGATCTGCTCCGAGAGCTCCCACAGTTCCAGGGCGCGGGCTTCGTCCACCGCGTACGGGGCGGCCGCGGCGATCTGACAATCCGACAGGTACACCCCGCCGACGTCGTCGAGGTCGCTGCTGACGGCGGCCCACACCTGGGTCGCGGCCCCGCGGTCGGGGGTGGTGAAGTCCTTCGTCACGTCCAGGCGCCGCGCCGGCTTGTCCCGGCCGGTTCGGGGCACCCGGTTGAGGCTCTCGAAATCCTCGGCGGTCATGTGCCGGGCCAGCGATGTCGCGACGATGCCCGGATGTACCGCGAAGGCCCGGACCCCGCTGTCGCGCAACCGGCGGTCCAGCTCGACCGCGTGCAGCACGTTGGCGGTCTTGGAGGCGCCGTAGGCGGCGAACTTGTCGTAGGGACGGTGTTCCCAGTGCAGGTCGGTGACGTCGACGTCACCCATGCGGTGTCCCTCCGAGGACAGCACGACCACCCGGGCGCCGTCGGCGGCCAGCAGTACCGGCAACAGCGCGCGGGTCAGCTCGAAGTGGCCCAGGTGGTTGGTGCCGAACTGCGTTTCGAAGCCGTCGACGGTGCGCCCGAACGGTGTGAACATCACCCCGGCGTTGTTCATCAGGACGTGCACCGCGGGGGTGAGATCCTGGATCGCCGCGGCTGCCGCGGTCACCGACGCCAACGAGGTCAGATCGAGGTGCACGCTGGACAGTTGGGCGGCGGGCACCGACGTACGCACCCAGGTCAAGGTGTCGGCGACGTCGTCGGCGTTGCGCGCGGCCAGGATCACGTGCGCCCCGGCGGCGGCCAGCGCCCGTGTCGACTCGCGTCCGAGACCGGACGACGCCCCGGTCACCACACAGGTCTTGCCGGTCAGGTCGACACCGTCGACCACGTCGAGAGCGGTCGGTGCTGAAGTCATCAGGCGAGGATCGCACGAACCGTCGGCAGTTCCCCCCGGCGGGGCCGCCCGATCGCCGCCCATACGATGGCGGCCATGCCACAGCCGCTCATCCTGTCCGTTGCCGGCCGTCGACCCCAGCTGGACCCCGAGAGCTGGGCTGCCCCCAACGCCACCCTGGTGGGCCACGTCATCCTCGGGGCCCGGGCCAGCGCCTGGTACGGCGCGATCCTGCGGGCCGAGGCCGAGCCCATCGAGATCGGCGCCGGCAGCAACCTCCAGGACGGGGTGACCATTCACGTCGACCCCGGATTCCCGGCCCGCGTCGGGTCGGGAGTCAGCGTCGGACACAACGCGGTGCTGCACGGCTGCACCGTCGAGGACGACTGCCTGATCGGGATGGGCGCCGTCGTCCTCAACGGAGCGACGATCGGTGCCGGATCGCTGGTGGCGGCCGGAGCCGTCGTGCCGCAGGGCGCGGTGGTGCCGCCCGGTTCGATGGTCGCTGGGGTGCCCGGCAAGGTCCGGCGCGAACTGAGCGACGACGAGATCGCCGGAATCCGGACCAATGCGGAGCTCTACCAGAAGCTGGTCGAGCTCCACCGTGACGCGGATGACACCTGATCCGACGTAGGTCACACCCGGGTTCTGTTCTGAGGCGTTCGGGTACAGCCGTACCGTGAAAGCTGTGCGCACCTTGGTCACCGGCGCCACCGGGTACATCGGCTCCCGTCTCGTGACGGCGCTGCTCAGCGACGGCCATGACGTCGTCGCCGCCAGTCGTGACCCCGACCGGCTCGCCGACTTCGGTTGGTCCGACCGCGTCTCGACGGTCGCTCTGGACGCCCACGACGAGGACTCCGCCCGGGCCGCGTTCGATCAGGCCGGGCGGATCGACGTCGTCTACTACCTGGTGCACGGCATCGGGCAGCCCGGTTTCCGGGAGGCCGACAACCGGGCCGCCGCGAACGTCGCCACCGCGGCCAAGGCGGCCGGAGTCCGTCGCATCGTCTACCTCGGCGGGTTCGTGCCCGACGACGACTCGCTGTCCGAGCATCTCACCAGCCGCGCCGAGGTGGCGGCCGCGTTGCACGTCGACGGCGGACCCGATGTGGTGTGGCTCGGCGCCGCGATCGTCATCGGCGCAGGTTCGACGTCGTTCGAGATGCTGCGCTACGTCGCCGACCGGTTCCTGCTGCTGCCCATGCCGGACTGGTCGGCCAACCCCATCGACCCCATCTCGGTGCGCGACGCGCTCTACTACCTGGTCGCCGCGGCCGACTCCGACACCGTGCCGGCCGGGAGCTACGACATCTGCGGACCCGAGACGACGACCTACGGGGATCTGCTGCGGACCTACGCGAAGGCTGCCGGCATCTGGCGCACCCCGGTGGCGGTGCACGGCATCGACACCGGGCTGGTCTCGAAGGTGACCGGCATCATCCTGCCTGTGCCCGGCGGCCTGGCCGGCGATCTCGTGGAGTCCCTCGACTACCCGATGATGGCCTCCGAGGACGGCCTGCTCGAACGGGTGCCCGAGCCGCCCGGCGGGCGGATCGGGGTCGAGGACGCCATCCGGCGATCGGTGACGAGCCCGCGCCGGCGTCCCGTCGACGAGCTGGCCGACCCGCACCACCTCGCCGACACCGACCCCGACTGGGCCGGCGGCGACGCGTTGCGGCTGCGGCGCCTGGCCTGTGCGGTGACGCCGTCGGTGCTGCACCCGGTCCTCGGGTTGATCGACGAGATCCCCGGCCCCGTCGCCGCGGCCGTGCGCACCGGCGTGGACACGGTGCTCGGACTGGTTCCGAAGGTCGGGTCGGCGTGACCCAGGACGACCGCTCCGGACTGCCCGGCGAGCTGTACGACATCGCCCGCACGAAGGCGCCCCAGTACAACGAGCCGCCCGCGGTGATCCGGCGGCGCAAGATCATGGTCGGCGTCGTCCTGTTGGTCGGCGGGTCGCTGCTGGGTTATTCGCTGAGCCGTCCACCCGAGGATGCGACGTTCATCTGGCTCACGTTGGCCCTGGCCGCGGTGTGGGCCCTCGGCGCGTTCGTCTCGGGTCCACTTCATCTCGGGCACGTCAACTTCCGCGGCCGCAACCAGCGTCCCCTGATCACCGGTACCGGGGTGGGGCTGGCGCTGGGGGCGGTGTTCGTCGTCGGCGGGTTGGTGTGCCGGCAGATCCCCCCGGTGGCCGACTACATCACCCGGGTGCTGGAGTACTCCAATGTCGGCCCGCTGTGGCTGGTCGTCTTCATCACGGTCGTCAACGGAATGGCCGAAGAGCTGTTCTTCCGCGGTTCACTGTTCACCGCGTTGGCCAAGTACCGGCCCGTGCTGGTCTCCACCGTGCTCTATGTGATCGCCACGGGCGCCGCGACCGGTAACCCGATGCTCGGCTTCGCGGCGATCATCCTGGGCACCGTGTGCGCGCTCGAGCGCCGCGCGACCGGCGGAGTGCTCGCACCGATGCTGACCCACTTCTTCTGGGGCCTGATCATGGTGCTCGCACTGCCGCCGATGTTCGGGGTGTAGTCCGCGGTTCGACGCCTAGAACCGCGCCCGGGCCAGGAAGCGCTGCAGGGCAGCTGGTTCGCCGTCGACCTCGAGGTCGTCGGCCGAGCGGCGCCCCCACAGCAGCAGCAACAGGTCCGATGCGGGGGCGGTCACGGTGACGTCGGCGCCGACGCGCTCACGCGCCAGCTCGGCCGAGCCGCCGCCGACGCGGATCGTCCAGTCGGCGCCGACATCGCCGGCGCACAAGCCGACGGTCTGCGCCGGACCGGCCAGGTCGGGGGAGAGGCCAGGCAGGACCTCGTCGAGGAATTCGTCGACTCCGTCGGCGGCGATGCGCTGTTCGATCGGCTCGTCGGCGGCGACGGCGGAGAGCGCGTCCCAACAATGCACCGCGGTTTCCTGGGCCACTCTGCGACGGATGAAACCCACGTTGTGCCGGCGTCCCCACGTCCAGGCGGGCCGCTCTGGATCCAAACCGGCCAAGGCGTCGACCGCGGTATCCGCCCCCGTGCGAAACCACGCCAACAGCTGGTCGTCGGTGGGACGGGCAGGTTCCACCCACGCCTGCGGCCCGGACAGCTCGCCACGGGCGACCAGCTGCCAGAACAGCTGGACGACGCCCACATGCCAGACCAGATCGGCAACGCGCCAGCCGGGGCAGCTGGGCACGGTGTCGGCGAGCCGCCCCTGAGCTGCGCCGGCGATGCGGTGGCTGTCGCGTCGCACGGACTGGAGGTGATCAACGGGCTTCATGGCTCGGGCATGGTATCCCTCGGCGCCGAGGAGTCGGTGTCGATGTCACTGCGCTGTCGCCGATTCTCGGCGTCTATGTCAGCGGGTGGGCGAGCTCGTCGCGCCGCATCTTCGCCGCCCACACCGCCACGGCCGCCAACACCATCGGCGCCAGTCCCGCCGCCAGGAAGATGGACTGCATCGAGACGACGGTCGACAGCGGGCCGGCGATCGCGAACGACACGGGCAGGAACGCCAGCGACACGAAGAAGTCCAGGCTGGACACCCGGCCCAGCATCGCCGCGGGCACCCGGCGCATCAGCAGCGTCCCCCAGATCACCATGCCGGCCCCGTCGGTGAGCCCGACGACGAATGTGGCTGCAGCCATCACCGGAAACGACGATGTGACACCGATGATCGCCAGCGGCGCCGAACCGAGGCCCCAGGCCGCCATCATCACCGACAGGTAGCGGCGGGGCAGCGGCCGTGAAGACACCGCGACCGCGCCGAGTGCGCTGCCCATCCCGAAGCAGGCCAGGATCAATCCGAAGGCACGCTCGCCGTGCACGAACCGCTCGGACACGACGAACGGCAGCAGCACCTCGATCGGGCCGAGGACCACGAGCACGAACACGCTGGCGAACAGCAGCGTCCACAACAGCCACGGGGTGCCCGCCACGAAGCTGAACCCGTCGCGCAGATCACGCAGCAGATGCGGTCGATCCTGTTCTGCGACAACGGCTCGCAGGCTCGGTCGGGTCGCCACCAACAGGGCCAGACCCGCACCGAACAGAACGGCCACAGCCACCGCGCCCAGCGCCGGGAACGTCGCACCCACCAGCAGGCCGGCGACGGCCGGCCCGACAGCGCGCTGGAACACCGGCCGCACCACCCCTTCGACACCGTTGGCGGCCAGCAGTTGATCGGCCGGCAGGATCCGGGGCAGCAGTGCGCTGTAGGCCGGGAAGAAGAACGCCGCGGCCACACCGAGAGCGCCGGCGGCGACCGCCATGTGCCAGATCCGCAGTGCCCCCGCACTTCCCAGCGCAGCAACGGCCGCGGCGATCACGGTGTTGACAGCTTCGACCACGATGATGATCGTGCGTTGGTTGAACCGGTCGGCGGCCAGTCCGCCCACCAGCACGAAGGCGACCAGCCCGGTGCCCAGGCACGTGGCGACCAGCGACAATGACCTCGGATCGTCGTCCAGCGCGATCACCTGGAAGGCCATCACCACCGCCCACATGCCCTCGGCGAAGATCGACAGCGTCACCGCGGCCATCAGCAGCCGGTATTCGCGGAACCGGAAGGGCGCGACCACCCGCCAGCCGGCGGCGTGCGCCGGCTGGTCAACCGTCTCGGGTGTGTTCACGCCCTCGATGGTGACCGACGAGCAGTGTTGCCGTCGAGCGATTTTCGGGCGCTTGGCTGTCGTTCAGACTGCACCGGTGGCGGGGCCTACTCGCAAAACCTCGCGCTCAGCGCAGCCTCAACGAGGGTGGGTCAGCGGTCGGTGAACTTCGCTGCCCGGCGCTGCTGGAACGCCCGGGTGCCCTCACGGAAGTCGGCGGATTCCAGCAGCATCAGCTGTCCCTTCTTCTCCCGCTCGAGCGCATTCTCCAGCTCGGTCAACGTCGCGGCGTTGATCGCGTCCTTGGTCTTGCGCAGCGCGGCCGCAGGTCCACCGACCAGCGTGCCGATCACCTTGTCGACCTCCGCGTCGAGTTCGTCGGCCGGATGCACCGCGCTGACCAGTCCCCAGTCGAACGCTTCCGACGCCGGAATGCGTTCGGCGAGCAGGGCCATCCGCATCGCCCGGGTGCGGCCGACCGCGGCGGCGATGAGCGCTGACGCGCCGCCGTCGGGCATCAATCCGATCTTGGTGAACGCAAGCATGAAGAACGCCTTGTCCGAGGCCAGCACCACATCACAGGCCAGCGCCAGCGAGACACCCACCCCGGCGGCGGGGCCCTGCACCACCGACACGGCCGGCTGAGGCAGGTTGACGATCGCGCGGATGCAGCGGTTGGCGGCGTCGAGTACGTCGGCGGGTGTCCCGGCCGCGCCGGGATTGGCATGGTCCTCTTCGCTGATGCCCGCCCCGGAGGAGAATCCGCGGCCGGCGCCGCCGATGCGAACCACCCGCACCCGGGGATCGGTGGCGGCCTTCTCCAGAGCATCGGCGAAGGTGTCGAGCATCGGGGCCGTCAGGGAGTTCAGGCTGTCGGGCCGGTTGAGTGTCACGGCCAGCACGCCGCCGTCCAGAGTCACGGTGAGGTCGTCGATGCCGGCGTAGCTACCGGTGAATGCGTCGGTGGAGGTCATGCGGCATCCCTGTTGTCGTGGGGGCCGTCTCGAGCTGATGCCCCGCGGCCAGTCCGACTTGGTTATACAAGTAAGCTATGTCGGCGGTCAACCGAGCACGCGCAACGAAGGGCGGTTAGACATGGCTGAACCCCAGCAGGGATCTCCGACAGGACCTCTGGACGGACTACGTGTCGTGGAGTTGGCCGGCATCGGCCCGGGCCCGCATGCGGCCATGATCCTCGGTGATTTGGGCGCCGACGTGGTGCGCATCGAGCGTCCCGGCAAGGGTGCCGGCCCGGCCACCAAACCCGGCGGCGACTACCTGTTGCGCAACCGGCGCTCGGTGGCGGCCAACCTCAAGGACGAGCAGGACCGCGACATGGTGCTCGGGCTGATCGCCAAGGCCGACGTGCTGATCGAGGGCTTCCGCCCCGGCGTCACCGAACGCCTCGGGCTGGGCCCCGAGGACTGCGCCCGGGTCAACGAGCGGCTGATCTATGCCCGGATGACCGGCTGGGGGCAGCACGGGCCCCGTGCCCAGCAGGCGGGTCACGACATCAACTACATCTCGCTCAACGGCACGCTGCACGCGATCGGGCGGGCCGGTGAGCGACCCGTCCCGCCGCTGAACCTGGTGGGGGACTTCGGCGGTGGGTCGATGTTCCTGATCGTCGGGGTCCTCTCGGCGCTGTGGGAGCGGGAACGCTCTGGCAAGGGCCAGGTGGTCGACGCCGCGATGGTCGACGGCTCGAGCGTGTTGTCGATGATGATGTGGGCGTTCCGCGGCATGGGGATGTGGAGCGACGAGCGCGGCGTGAACATGCTCGACACCGGCGCCCCGTACTACGACACCTACACCTGCGCCGACGGACGCCACGTCGCGGTGGGCGCGATCGAACCGCAGTTCTACGCCCAGCTGCTGCAGGGGTTGGGCCTGGACGGCGCGGAGTTGCCCGAGCAGAACGACATGGGTCGCTGGCCGGAGCTGCGGGCCCGTTTCACCGAGGCCTTCGCCGCCCACGATCGCGATCACTGGGCCGAGGTGTTCGCCGGCACCGATGCGTGCGTGACGCCGGTGCTGTCGTTCGCCGAGGTGGAGTCCGAGCCGCACAACACCGAACGCGACACGTTCTACCGCGAGAACGGCTATCTCTATCCGGCGCCCGCTCCGCGGTTCTCGCGCTCGTCACCGTCGGCGCCCAAGCCGCCGGGGGTTCCCGGCGCCGACACCGAAGCTGTTCTGAGGGAATGGGTTTGACGTCCGCGTAGGACAGGTCAAGTAACAGAAAGGAACCGATCTGTGGAGATCAAGGACGCCGTAGCAGTCGTCACCGGAGGTGCCTCCGGGCTCGGGCTGGCGACCACAAAGCGCCTGCTGGATCGCGGCGCATCCGTCGTCGTGATCGACCTCAAGGGCGAGGACGCGGTCAAGGAGCTGGGTGCGCGCGCCAAGTTCGTCGAAGCCAACGTCACCGACCCCGAGCAGGTCAGCGCCGCGCTCGACGCCGCCGAGGAGATGGGCCCGCTGCGCATCGACGTCAACTGCGCCGGCATCGGCAACGCCATCAAGACGCTGAGCAAGGACGGTCCGTTCCCCCTCGACGGTTTCACCAAGGTCATCCAGGTCAACCTGATCGGCACGTTCAACGTGATCCGGCTGGCCGCCGAACGCATGGCCAAGACCGAGCCGATCAACGGCGAGCGCGGCGTCATCATCAACACCGCCTCGGTGGCCGCGTTCGAGGGTCAGATCGGTCAGGCCGCCTACTCCGCGTCCAAGGGCGGCGTCGTCGGCATGACGCTGCCGATCGCGCGCGACCTGTCGCGCGAGCTGATCCGGGTATGCACGATCGCCCCCGGTCTGTTCAAGACCCCGCTGCTGGGTTCGCTGCCCGAGGAGGCGCAGGCCTCGCTGGGCAAGCAGGTTCCGCACCCGGCCCGCCTCGGCGATCCAGACGAGTACGGCGCGCTGGCCACGCACATCGTGGAGAACCCGATGCTCAACGGTGAGACGATCCGCCTCGACGGCGCGATCCGCATGGCGCCCAGGTGATTTGGAGACAATCGATGGCAATCACCACGAAGTTCACCGAAACGTTCGGCGTCGAGCACCCCATCGCCCAGGGCGGCATGCAGTGGGTGGGTCGCGCGGAGCTCGTCGCCGCGGTGGCCAATGCGGGCGCGCTGGGTTTCATCACGGCGCTGACCCAGCCCACGCCAGCGGACCTCGCCAACGAAATCGCCCGCACGCGTGACCTCACCGACAAGCCGTTCGGGGTCAACCTGACCATCCTGCCGGCGATCAACCCGCCGCCCTACGACGAATACCGCCAGGTGATCGTCGACGCCGGCATCAAGATCGTCGAGACCGCGGGGTCCAACCCGGCGCCGCACCTGCCGATGTTCCACGACAACGGCATCAAGGTGCTGCACAAGTGCACGTCGGTGCGGCACGCGGTCAAGGCGCAGTCGCTCGGGGTGGACGGCATCAGCATCGACGGGTTCGAATGCGCCGGACATCCCGGCGAGGATGACATCCCCGGCCTCGTTCTGATCCCCGCCGCGGCCGACAAGATCGAGATCCCGATGATCGCCTCGGGTGGGTTCGCCGACGCCCGCGGTCTGGTCGCGGCGCTGGCGCTGGGCGCCGACGGCATCAACATGGGGTCGCGGTTCATGTGCACCGTCGAGTCGTGCATTCACCAGAACGTCAAGGAGGCGATCGTCGCGGGTGACGAGCGGGGTACGGAACTGATCTTCCGCAGTCTGCACAACACGGCGCGGGTGGCGTCGAATGTGGTGTCGCGGGAGGTGGTCGACATCCTCGCCAACGGCGGTCAGTTCGAGGACGTCAAGGATCTGGTGGCCGGCGTACGCGGCCGGAAGGTGTTCGACGAGGGCGACACCGACGCGGGGATCTGGACGGTCGGGACGGCGATGGGTCTGATCAACGACATCCCGACGGTGTACGAGCTGGTCTCCCGGATGGTCACCGAGGCCGAGGGGCTGATCACCGGCCGGCTCGCCGGCATGGTGGCCACCTCAGCGCAGTCGGCGACGGTCTGAGCTCACCTCAGCGGCAAACCGCACCAACGAGTAACGCGCGCCCCACGGGGCGCGCGTTTTCTCATACTGCGGTAGGGAGGGTGATCTCGTCGTCGAGCTGCTCCGAGGTCTCGCCCTCGACCAGGACATCTCCGTGGTAGAGCGCGTCGAAGTCAACCTTGATGACATCAGCGTTGGTGTCGTCGATCCACATGTACTGAACAGTAACCAGCGCTATTAAGGATTCTTTGAGTCACGATTCGGAGTTTGATGGCAATCCTTACCGCTGGGTAGGGTCCGCGGTCTACCGGCCGGTAGCAGTCAGGACGAGGGCGTCGTGAGATGGATCGGGTTCACCCCGTAGAGCGCGACCCATGTCACCACAGCGGCGATCACCGCGAGCCCCACCAGCCCCAGGCGTACCGGCATCGACCAGGTGATACGGGCAAGCGGTCCAGCGTCGAGCGAGAACCGGCCGGCACCGGTGAACAGCAGCGCCGCCGCGCCGACACCGATCAGGAACGGCAGGTTGAACGGCTCGGACCAGAACGCCGCGGCCGAGACGTTGACGGCCCACGCGCACACCATCGCGCTGAGCACCGCGCACGCTGCCAGCGGGGTCAGTGCGCCCAGCAGCAGGCCGAGGCCGCCCAGCGTCTCGGCGGCGGTGACCATGAACGCGGCCAGGCCCGGAAGGCGCCAGCCGGCGTCGGCCATGAAACCCACGGTGGTGGAGAAGTCGAGGGCCTTGATCAGTCCGGCCTGCAACGCCGCCGCGCCGGTGCCCACGCGCAGGATGGCCAATCCCACGGAGCCTCCGATGCCCGGGCCGGGCGCGGGTGCGGTGAGGTCTGTTGCCATGACCGACGAGCTTAGGGCGGTGGGACCGCTTCGAGTGGAGTCGAGGTTCATGCAGGACTCGACTTCGCCCGGCCCGGAAAGTCATCGCGCCCGGGTGAGCCCTCCCGTTGACCGGTCAACTTAACGTTGATAACTTAGCGCCGGTAACCGGCGCTGGTAACCAGGAGGGGGTCCCCGATGTTGCAGCGCATCGCCCTGTTGGCCATCGCGGCCCCGCGCCGCATCCTCGTCGTCGCACTTCTGGTGATGGTGGCCTGCCGGATCTTCGGCGTTCCGGTCGCCGGCACGCTGTCCGCCGGTGGGTTCCAGGACCCGACCTCCGAATCGGCGCTGGCCACCCGGCTGTTGGTCGACGAATTCGATCAGGGCGATATGGAGCTGATCATCAGCGTCACCGACGAGGCCGGGGTGCGGGCCCCCGCGGCGCGCGCGGTCGGCACCGACATCGCCGACCGGCTCGCGCAGTCGCCGCACGTCGGTGCCGTCACCTCGGCGTGGAGTGCGCCACCGGCCGCCGCACCGGCTCTGGTCAGCGAGGACGGCAAGACCGGACTGATCGTCGCCGGAATCACCGGCGGGGAGAGTGAGGCGCAGAAGCACGCCAAAGCCCTCACCGACGAACTGGTCCGCGACCGCGACGGGGTGACGGTGCAGGCCGGCGGCGTCGCCATGACCTACGTCCAGATCAACGCCCAGACCGAGCGCGACCTGTTGCGCATGGAAGCGATCGCGATCCCGCTGAGCTTCGTGGTGCTGGTCTGGGTGTTCGGCGGGCTGCTGGCCGCGGCGCTGCCCCTGGCCGTCGGCGCGTTCGCGATCCTGGGCTCGATGGCGGTGCTGCGGGCGTTCACGATGGTCACCGACGTGTCGATCTTCGCCCTGAACCTGTCGATCGCGATGGGGCTGGCGCTCGCCATCGACTACACGCTGCTCATCATCAGCCGCTACCGCGACGAGTTGGCCGCGGGCGAGGACGCCGACACCGCGCTGGTGCGCACCATGGCGACCGCTGGGCGCACGGTGTTGTTCTCGGCGCTGACGGTGGCGTTGTCGCTGATCGCGATGGTGCTGTTCCCGATGTACTTCCTGAAGTCGTTCGCCTACGCCGGAATCGGTGTGGTCGGGTTCGCGGCGTTCGCCGCGATCGTGGTCGCGCCGGCCGCCATCGTGCTGCTGGGCGACCGACTGGATTCCCTGGACGTGCGCCGACTCATCCGGCGTGCGCTGGGCCGGCCCGAACCGGCGCCCAAACCGGTCGAGCGGATGTTCTGGTACCGGTCGACGAAGTTCGTGATGCGCCGGTCGATCCCGATCGGGGTCGCCGTGGTGGCGCTGCTGCTGGTGCTCGGCGCGCCGTTCCTCGGCGCCAACTGGGGCTTCCCGGACGACCGCGTGCTCCCGGAGTCCGCGTCGGCCCGCCAGCTCGGTGATCAGCTGCGTGAGGACTTCGCGGTGGACTCCTCGACCAACGCGACGATCGTGCTGCCCGACACCCGGGGGCTCACCCCCGCCGATCTGGACGGCTATGCCGCCGAACTGTCCCGGGTGCCCGACGTCTCGTCGGTGTCCGCACCCGGCGGCACCTTCGTCGACGGGTCCAGGACCGCGCCGCCGGCCGCGGCGACCGGCTTCGCCGACGGCAGCGCGTTCCTGACCGTCGGCAGCACCGCGCCGCTGTTCACCGAGGCCTCGGAGACCCAACTCGACCGCCTGCACGCGGTCGCGCCGCCCCGAGATGTGCCGGTGCTGGTGACCGGGCTGGCCCAGATCAACCGGGACAGCTCCGAGGCGATCACGTCACGACTGCCCCTCGTGCTCACGGTCATCGCCCTCATCACCTACGTGCTGCTGTTCCTGCTGACCGGAAGCGTCGTGCTGCCGTTGAAAGCCTTGGTGCTCAACGTCTTGTCGCTGACCGCGGCGTTCGGCGCACTGGTGTGGATCTTCCAGGACGGCCACCTCGGCGCGCTGGGCACCACCCCCACCGGCACGCTGGTGGCCACCATGCCGGTGCTGTTGTTCTGCATCGCGTTCGGGCTGTCGATGGACTACGAGGTGTTCCTGGTCTCGCGCATCCGGGAGTACTGGCTTGCCTCCGCGCACCGACCGGACACCGCCCACCTCGACGCCCACGCCCGCAGCGACGAGAGCGTGGCCCTCGGGTTGGCCCGGACCGGGCGGGTGGTGACCGCCGCGGCGTTGGTGATGTCCATTTCGTTCGCGGCGCTGATCGCCGCCGAGGTGGCGTTCATGCGCATGTTCGGGCTGGGGCTGACCCTGGCGATCCTGGCCGACGCGACGTTGGTGCGGATGTTGCTGGTGCCTGCGTTCATGCATGTGCTGGGCCGCTGGAACTGGTGGGCGCCCGCGCCGCTGGTGGCCCTGCACAACCGCGTGGGTCTGAGCGAGGGCGGCGACGACGACCGGCCGGGTGAACCGGCATCGGCCGGGCGGCACCGCATGCCCACGGGTAAGGGGGTCGGCTGAGGTGAGTGTGCCACCACTGCGGCGTCGCCGCGCCGCCCGCGGTGCCGGCGAGCACCTGCGCGAGGAGATTCTCGACGCTGCAACCGGTCTTCTGCTGGAAACCGGTGACGCCAAAGCGGTCTCGATCCGCTCCGTGGCGCAGCGGGTGGGGGTGACCCCGCCGTCGATCTATCTGCATTTCGCCGACAAGCAGGCGCTGCTGGATGCGGTGTGCAGCCGTTACTTCGAGAAGCTCGACGAGCAGATGCAGGCGGTGGATGGCGCGGGTCGGCCGGACGTGCCGATGGTCGAGGTGCTGCGCGCCCAGGGCATGGCCTATGTGCGGTTCGCGCTGGCCAACCCCGAGCTCTACCGGATCGCCACCATGGGCCACGGTCACCCCGGCGGCGAGGTCGATGTGGCACTGACCAGCTCGGCGTTCCTGCACATCCGCGCGTCGATGGAGGCGATGATCGCCGACGGCTTCTATCCACCCGCGGATCCGACCGCGCTGGCCCTCGAGATGTGGGCGGCGGTACACGGCGTCGCCGCGCTGGTGATCTCGCGGCCCTACCTACCATGGGGAGACGTCGAGGAATTCGCCGATCGTGTGCTGCGGTCTCTGTGCCTGGGGCTGGTCGCCACCACCGGGATCACAGCCACAGACTCGGCGGCCGACATGGTGAACTGGCTGAAGGAGGCCGCCGATGAGCGACACAGTCGATAATCCGTTCTTCGCCCGGTTGTGGACGACGATGTCGAGCCGGGAGCCCGAATCGTTGCGGCGACTACGCCGGCAGAACCTGGCCGGTCTGTCGGGGCGGGTACTGGAGGTGGGCGCGGGCACGGGTACGAACTTCGAGTTCTACCCCGCCACGGTCACCGAGGTGGTCGCCGTCGAACCGGAGCGCAGGCTCGCCGTCGTGGCCGAGCGCGCCGCCGCCACCGCGCCGGTCCCCGTCACCGTCACCGGCCAGACCGTTGAGGAGTTCACCGACGGTCAGACGTTCGACGCCGTGGTGTGCTCGCTGGTGTTGTGCTCGGTGCATGACCCCGAACAGGTTGTCCGTCAACTGTATTCGCTGCTGAGGCCGGGTGGGGAATTGCGCTACCTGGAACATGTCGCCGAAGACGGGGGGCGGGGCAGACTGCAGAAGTTCGTCGACGCGACCTTCTGGCCCCGGCTGCTGGGCAACTGCCACACCCACCGCCACACCGAGTCGACGATCGCCGCGGCGGGATTGCAGGTGACCGGCGCCCACCGCGAGCGCGTGATGCCCGCGTGGGTGCCGATGCCGGCCGCCGAGTTCGCGATGGGCGTCGCCGTGCGGCCGGACTGACCGGGCCGACAGCACAGGTGGGCGCTGCAGCAACCCGGGAGGGCCAGGTCAGCCCAACAGCACCGGAAGGCGCTGCAGCAGCCCGGGCAACGCGCTGGCCGCTTTCTCGCGCAGCGTCACCGTCGCGCTGTCGGAGAGCGGCGTGGGTTCCGGGTTGACCTCGATGACGGGCGTGCCGTTGGCGACGGCCAACTCGGGCAGCCCGGCCGCGGGGTAGACCACCGACGAGGTGCCGACCACCACCACCAGATCGGCGTTGACCACCGCATCGACCGACCGCTGCCACGCGTCGTCGGGCAGAGGCTCGCCGAACCACACCACGTTCGGGCGGATCAGCCCACCGCAGCCGCACCGGGGTGGCTCGACCGCCGCGACGGGTTCGGGCATGTCGGGCACCTCGTCGAGATAGCCGGCCCGGCAGCGGTCGCAGTGGAATTCGAACAGGCTGCCGTGCACGTGATGCACCCGGTTGCTGCCCGCTCGCTCGTGCAGGTTGTCCACGTTCTGGGTGACGACGTGGACGTCGGCGTAGTCCTCCCAGGCGGCGACGGCGCGGTGGGCGTCGTTGGGTGCCACCGCGCTCATCATGTGGTGGCGCCACAGGTACCACGCCCACACCCGCTCAGGGTGGGCGCGCCAACCGTGCGAGCTGGAGATCTCGTAGGGGTCGACCTCGGCCCACAACCCGGTCTCGGCGTCACGGAAGGTCGGCACGCCGCTCTCGGCGGAGATCCCCGCACCGCTGAATACCGTCACCTGCACCCCACCAAAGTAGCCGCTGTAGGTGATACTGGGCACGTGGCCGATTTGGGGGAATGGGTGCGCGTGGATCCGAGCGCTGCCAGGCCGCTGTTCGATCAGCTGAGAACGCAGATCATCGGCGGGATCCGGGACGGTCAACTCGAACCGGGCACCAGGCTGCCGACGGTGCGCGAGTTGGCCGGTCAGATCAACCTGGCAGTGAACACCGTGGCCCGCGCGTACCGGGAGCTCGAGGCAGCGGGGGTCTTGGAGACCAGGGGCCGGTTCGGCACCTTCGTGGCGCGATCGGACCCGGCCGACGTGGCGATGGCCACCGCGGCGAACACGTTCGTGTCCGCGGCGCGGGCCCTCGGCGTGGACAAGGGCGAGGCGTTGCGCTACGTGGAGGCCGCGTTCGGCTGAGGCCGCGCCGGCCTCCCGTCAGCCGAATTCCAGCAGCGTCACCGTAGGTCGCACCGGGTCGAGCAGCGGTGTGCGCTGCACCGCCCAGACGAGCGCGCCGAGCAACCGCCCGCGCGGCGCCTCACTCGGCAGATCGTGCACGGCGCGTACCCCCGGAACGGTGTCGACCAGTTCGGCAGCCTCGGCGACCGACAGCGTGAACGGCATCGGCGGCACCCGGTAACGCAGCGACGTACGCATTCCCCGGCGCGCGAGCGCATGGAACGCCGACGGGGGCAGATCGAACATCATCTGCCCGCCCGGGAACCGTGCCGCGCAGGCGGTGATGAGCGCCATCGCGTCCTCCGGCGGCAGGTACATCAGCAGACCCTCGGCGGTGATGAACACCCCGTCGTCGGGGTTCACCCGGTCCATCCAGCTGAAGTCCAGCGCCGACTGGGCGCACATCTGTATCCGGTCCGAGGCCGGCAGCAGCTTGCGGCGCAGCTCCACCATCGGCGCCAGGTCGACGGTCAACCACCGGAACTGGTCGCCCACACCCGCGGCGTCGAGCCGGTAGAAGCTGGTCTGCAATCCCTCGGCCAGTGCCACCACCGTCGCACGCGGATGGTCGACGAGGTAGCGCCGGGTGTACTTGTCGAACACCTTCGCGCGCAGCGCCATGTCCTGGCGTTTGGTGTAGCCGAACTTGCCGAAGTCGACGTCGATCGAATCGACGAGGTGCACGGCCATCGGGTCGTCGATGATCCCGTCGGGCCGGCGCGCCTCCGAGGCCCGCACCTGCAGCGTCATCAGTGCGGTCTCAGAGACCCCGGTCAGGTCTGCGGAGTGCTTGGCGGTCATTGGCCCTCCCGGCCGGTCGCTGCGGTCAGCCCCGCAGGACCTTGTCGATCGTGCGCAGGTTGCGCGTGGTGGTCGAGGATTTGTAGCGCTTGCGTCCCATTGTCCTCCCCATGACGCTCTGCAGGGTCGCCGAACGCGGCACCTGCCAGTACACGACGCCGTCACCGGGGGCGATGTGCTCACCCGGGCCGGGCTGGCGGGCCAGCTCGGACAGCTCGCGCAGCACATCGTCGTCGCTGACGAATGTGACGTAGGAGTGGTGGCCCTCGACCTCGCGCGGGAACGGGTATGCCGAGGAAATGTGTGCCACGGTGTCCAGCGCGTAGACCAGAACCCATGCCTCGTAACCGAATTCGTCCCGCAGCGCCCGCTCGGCCCGGTTTCTGACCGCGGCGGCGTCCGCCTCGCTGTCGAGCAGAACGTTGCCGCTGGCCAGGATCGTCTCGACCCCCGTGAACCCGGCCGCTTCGAGGGCCCGGGTGAGGGCGGCCATCTTCAGGGTGACCCCGCCGACGTTGACCCCCCGCAGGAGCGCGGCGTAGCGCGTCATCGTCTCTGCTCCATCTGTTCGATGATCCCAGACCCGCGATCGTTCTAGTCTCGTGTCATGACGCGCGATGTCTTCGACGACAAGCTGTTGGCGGTGATCGCCGGGAATTCCCTGGGCGTGCTGGCCACGATCAAACGAGACGGACGACCACAGCTGTCGAATGTCTCCTACCATTTCGATCCGCGTGCGTTGACGATCTCGGTGTCGATCACCGAGCCGCGGGCCAAGACCCGCAATCTGCGACGCGACGCGCGGGCCTCGCTGCATGTCAGTTCCGACGACGGCTGGTCCTACGCGGTCGCCGAGGGAGACGCCCAGCTCAGCCCACCGGCGGCCGAGCCCGGGGACGACACCGTGGCCGGGCTGGTGCAGCTCTACCGCGAGCTGGCCGGCGAGCACCCCGACTGGGACGACTATCGCCAAGCGATGGTCGACGACCGCAGAGTGCTGATGACACTGCCCATTTCGCATGTCTACGGCATGCCACCGGGCAAGCGCTGAGCGGCTAGGCTTCGGTCATGACAGCCACAGGTCAGGAACAGACCGGCGACGACGACACCAAGCGCAAGTTCCGCGAGGCGCTGGAACGCAAGAAGGCCAAGTCCGCCACCGGGGCCGCCCACCGCGACGGCGGCGCCAAGCAGCCCCGCTCACACGGCCCGGTGGAGAACCGTCGCGAATTTCGCCGCAAGAGCGGATAACGCCGGCTCACACCCGGACACGCC
>CAXEZH010000111.1:0-4726 GCA_964000695.1 uncultured Mycolicibacterium sp.
AGGAGACGACGGTGCGGCTGCTGAGCACGGCGTTGAAGGTGATCGGCGACCACCCGGAGATCCAGGCCAAGCTCCGGGAGGACCGCAGTCTGCTGGGCAACTTCATCGAGGAGTGCCTACGCATCGAGAGCCCGGTCAAGGGCGACTTCCGGCTGTCCCGTGTGCCGACCACTGTCGGAGACCAGGCGCTGGGCGCCGGGTGCACGGTGATGGTGATCAACGGGGCGGCGAACCGTGATCCGCGCCGGTTCGACGACCCTGACACGTTCGATCCCGAACGCAAGAACGCCCGTCAGCACCTGGCCTTCGGCCGGGGCATCCACAGCTGTCCGGGCGCCCCGCTGGCTCGGGCCGAAACTCGCGTCGGGTTGGAGCGACTGCTTGACCGCACGACCGATATCCGCATCTCGGAGAACAAACACGGTCCCGCCGACAACCGGAACTACCAGTACATCCCGACCTATATCCTGCGCGGGCTCACCGAGCTGCACCTCGAGTTCGACCTCGCGTGAGGGTGTGTGAGTGACGGTCTGCGCATGAGAGTCGCTGTCGACGAGGACCGCTGCGCCGGACACGGCATGTGCCTGACGCTGTGCCCCGAGGTGTTCGAGATGACCGACGACGGCTGGGCCGTGGCGGCTCCCGGTGATGTCCCACCCGCGTTGGAAGCCGCCGCGCACGAAGCCATACAGAACTGCCCCGAGCGGGCGATCCGCGAAATCGACTGAATAGGAGCGAATCAACGTGGCCAAGGGATATGTGATCATCACAGAGGAAATCAAGGATCCAGCGGGCATGGCCGAGTACGGCAAGCTGGCGTCGAAAACCATGGCCGGCGCCACGGTTCTGTCGATCGGACTCAACCCCACGGTCATCGAGGGGGACTGGCCGGCAACCCAGACCGTGCTGCTGGAGTTCGACTCCGTCGATGCAGCCAAAGAGTGGTACTACTCGGACGCCTATCAGGAAGCGGTGAAGCTGCGTCAGGCCGCGGCCAACTGCAATGGGGTGATTGTCTCCGGCTTCTGATGGCGTCTTGAGCGCCGTCATTCGTCACGGATCGCGATGGCCTGCCGCGGGCATTGTCGCACAGCTTCTTTCACCTGCTGCTCGTTCTCCGGCGTCACCTCGTCCTGCAAGACGTGCAGATAGTCCTCGTCGTCCAGATCGAACACCTCGGGGATGATGCCCATGCACACGCCATTGCTTTCGCAGAGTCCGAAGTCGACGTCGATCTTCTGTGCCATCACTTCACCACTTTCACGGGAACATGGTGGTAGCCGGCCACATTCTGCATGTTGACCCGCTCGAGACGGTCGAAGGCGACCTCGAATCGCGGCATGAAGTCGAGCAGATGATCCAGTGCGATCGCCGTCTCCATGCGGGCCAGTGCCGCGCCCAGGCAACTGTGGATGCCGTAACCCAGTCCGAGGTTCTGCGCCTGGGTGCGGTCTCGGTCGATGTCGAAAGTCTCGCCGTCGTCGAAAGCACGAGGGTCGCGATTGGCGGCGGCGCCCATCAGGAACACCGGCTTGTTCGCCGGAACCCTGCCACTGGGTAACTCCACGTCCTTGAGGCTGTAACGGACGTTGTATTGCACCGGTCCCACGTAGCGCAGCAACTCTTCGACCGCCGCCGGGATCTTGCTGCGATCGTCGAGCAGCTTCTGCCACTGTTCGGGGTGGCGGGCGAATTCGACCACCGCGCTGCCGACCAACTTCGTGACCGTCTCGGCACCGGCGCCGCCGAGCAGTGTGGTGAAGCCGGTGATCTCGATGTCGTCGAGCTGACGCATCTCCCCGTTCTCGCCGGGAATCTGCGCGGCGATCAGCCTGCTGATCATGTCGTCCTGGGGATTCTTGCGACGCTCCTGGACGAGGCCGTAGTAGTAGATCCCCGAGTCGATGTTGGCCTGCATGTTCTCGTCGTCCATCTCGATCTGACCGGGCTTGCGATGCAAGCTGGTATCGATCCAGTGCCGAACCTGCTGGCGGAACTCTTCGGGGACTCCGGCCATGCGGGTGATGACCTCAACCGGAAACGGTCCCGAAAAATCCTGAACGACGTCGAAATTGTCCGGGTCGGCCTTACTCAAGTAGTGCTCGACGAGCTCGACGACAGTGTCTCGCTGCGACTGGATCGCACGAGGGGTGAACGCCTTGTTCAACAAGCTGCGCATGTGGCGGTGATCGGGAGGATCCATGAAGATGATGGACTTCTGCGGCACCTCGCCCGAGCGGACCATGCCGAGGTCGCAGCCGCGCGCCGACGAGAACCCGTCATGGTCCTTGAATGCCGCCGCGACATCGGCATGGCGGGTCAGCGCGTAGAAGTCCTGCTCTTCGTCGTAGTAGATCGGCGCTTCGTCGCGCATCCGTCGGTAAATCTCGTAGGGGTTGTCGAAGTACTCCTGCGCGACCGGGTTGAACACCAATTGGGGCTTTGTCATCAGGTCCTCCTCGGCGCGGTATGCAGAGCCGGAAACGTTACGGAAGGCTGTCGCACTGTAATGGTTCCAGTATGTGACACTTGGTCTCGAAAGTCAGCTGATTGTGCAACGGCGCGCCCCTCGATCATGCAGTCACCGCCTTGAGCACGGCGTCGAATTCGCCGAGGTCACCCTCGAGGTCGGTCACCGTGTCCCGCACCACCGCGATGTCCTTGCTGATGAACTCGCTGACGGCGGCGAGAAACGCCTCGGCCGAGCCTGCCCCAGCGATCATCGAGAGCACTCGGCTCTGCGCGCTGCCGTGCGTCAGCGCGGACAGCAGGGGTGCCTCATCCACGCCGAGCCGAGATGCGAGCCGGACTGCTTCGGTGACCAGTCCGATCTGAGCGGCGAACAGCGTGTTGTTGACGAGCTTGACCGCCTGGCCTGTTCCGGTGGGCCCGGTGTACAGGATGGGATCGCCGTAGCTGCTCAGCACCGACCGAGCCCGCTGGACGGCATCGTCGTCGCCGCCGACGAAGAGCGTCACCGTACCCGCGGCGATGTCGTGCGGTCCGCCGCTGACCGGGGCATCGATCACCGCGACGTGCCGATGCTCTGTCGCGATCGACTGCGCGGTCTTCGGGCTGCCGGTGGTGTGCAGGACCAGAACAGAACCTGGCGCCGACCCCGCGACCAGCTCACCGGCCAGGCACAGCTCCTTGACCTGGTCGTCGCTGAACACGCATACCACGACGACGTCGGCGCCGGCCGTCACCGCAGTCAGGTCGGTCACCGGCTCAGCCCCCTGTTCAGCCAGCGCAGTAGCCTTCCCATCGGAGCGCGCCAGCACCCGGACCTCGTGGCCGGCGCCGACCAGGCGGGTCACCATGGGGGTGCCCATGCGGCCCGCGCCGACGAAACCGACACGGGTCACCGGGTTGCTCTGGTCTTCGCGCAAGCGCTCATCGGGTTGCTCTGCTCTTCGCGCAAGCGCTCATCGGGTTGCTCTGCTCTTCGCGCAAGCGCTCATCGGTGCTGTTCTGCTCTTCGCGCAAGCGCTCATCGGTGCTGTTCTGCTCTTCGCGCAAGCGCTCATCGGGCGTACTCCATGGCGTTCAGCGCCGCGTCCGCCGCGCTGAACACCGCCCCCTCCGGGGCCGAGGCGGCAGACGCGAGGCTGGCCGCGTGCCGGACG
Organism: uncultured Mycolicibacterium sp.; assembly: GCA_964000695.1. GTDB lineage: Bacteria > Actinomycetota > Actinomycetes > Mycobacteriales > Mycobacteriaceae > Mycobacterium. The sequence continues at coordinate 3,627 of CAXEZH010000111.1, forward strand.
TCCTTCTGCAGCAATGCCCCGGCGATCGGCGCCAGACCCTCCAGCGTGCCGCCGAACATCGAGATGCTGCCGACAGCCTTGCTGGTCGCCGACCCCCGGTTGAGCACCTCGACCAGCTTGTCCCGCGCGATGCCGAGCGATTCGCCCAACTCCAGCGTGCTGACCGCACTGCCCAGATTCGCGCTGAACAGCAGGTTGTTCAAGATCTTCGTGCTCTGCCCGGCGCCGAGCGGGCCGAGGTGCACGATCGGGTCGGCGTACGTGGCGAACACCGGCCGGCACCGTTCGACCACCTCCTGCTCGCCGCCGACCATGACCAGCAGCGTGCCCTCCTCGACTGCGGGGCCGCCGCCGGACACCGGCGCATCGATGACCGAGACGCCCTGTGCACCAGCCTTTTCAGCGATCTCGCGGCACGTGTCGGGGTGGACTGTGCTGTGGATGGCGATGATGCCTCCTTCGGCGAGTCCGGCCAACACGCCGTGGTCCCCGTCGAGCACCTCCCGGACGTCGTCGTCACCGACAACGCACAGGCACACCAGATCGCTGGCCGCGGCCATGTCCGCCGGCGTCGCAGCTGTCTTCGCCGGAGTGTCCGCGTACGGCTCCAGGCTGGACTGTCGCCGGGCCCACAGCGTGGTCTCGAAGCCACCCTCGGCGATTCGCCGAGCCATGGGCCCGCCCTGGCTGCCCAGTCCGATGAATCCGACGCGCATCAACTCGCCTCCACTTGCTTTCGGTCGCGGCCGCTATCCGCGATGCATTCTTCGAGGAACGACAACACGTTGCGGTGATACCTGTCGGCGGTTCTGCCGACACTCACGTTGTGTCCACTGTTTGCCATGTGATTCAGCCGCACAGCATCTGGCCTCGCGAAGAGACCCGTTATCGCGTTCAACGCTTCAGGCGTGGTGTCCCATACGCTCTCGTGATCGGCGACGCTGAACTGCACCGGGACGGTCACTTTCGCGGCAATCGCCGGAAAGTCCCGGCGTGGCCAGTGAGCGGTCACCTCGGACTCGTAGGCCACCCCGGGCGCCGAGAGCGCACCGGTGAGGACCTCGGCGGGGTAGAGATCGGTCGGCTGCCAGAGCAGATCG
>CAXEZH010000112.1:0-9300 GCA_964000695.1 uncultured Mycolicibacterium sp.
CACCGTCCCCAGCCCGATCGACGGCACCGCCCCCAGCCCGATCGACGGCACCGCCCCCAGCCCGATCGACGGCACCGCCGTCCCGGTCCTCATCCGCGGGAGCCTCGCCCCTCAGCCGCGCTCGCAGTTGCTCACGGTCGCGGCGGCGGCGTTCGTCGACCGCGGCGATGCTGGCGGTGGCCCGCCGCCGCAACGGGGTGAACACCCACATGCCCAACGGGAGCGCGATGACGATCGCGAACAACAGGGCCACCACGACCGGGACGGCGACTCCGATCAGATACCCGAGGCCCACGATCACCGCCGTGACGGCCGCGACCAGCGCCAGCCGCGCTGCGGCGTAGGTGAAAACGTCGATGAACAGGCGTGATCCAGGCTGTCGGTCAGACACGATCCGAGCCTACCGAGGACGCGTATATTGACAGGAAGGAGGTTTTTAGTGGCGTATCTACTCCTGATTCTCGTCCTGGCCGTACTGGTGTATGTCGGCTGGCGGATCACCCGGACAGTGGCGAACCGCCCGCGTACCCGGGTGATCGGACCCGACGACGATCCGGACTTTCTGCGGCGCATCAATCCGCGGGACGACCAACCCCGGTCCTGACGGACAGCGACCGCGCACGAGGCGCGGCGGCCCTCAACCCGCCGTGTCGTGGGGGCGTAGGGCCCCCGGAAACCCTGCACCTGGAAACCCTTGTGCCACGGTTGCGGCCAAGTCGAGCAGGGCGTCGCGGGTATCCGGCTTCAGCCGGTCGAGGCTGATCTCGGCGCCCTCTTCGAGGTGGGTGTCGAAGGGCACCTGACGCACCGACCGGCAGCGCCGGGAGAAGTGGTCGACCACCTTGTCCAGATCGACTTTCGCGCCGCGCCGGCCCGGCCGCCCGCGCACCCCGTTGACCACCGCGATCGCGTTGCGCACCAGATCCTCACGCCCGTGCGCCTCGAGCCAGTCCAGCGTCGCCGAGGCACTGCGGGCCCCGTCGACCGACCCGGAACTGATCACCAGCAACACGTCGGCACGGTCGAGCACCGCCGTCATCGCCGAGTGCAGCATGCCGGTGCCGCAATCGGTGAGCACCAGACTGTAGAACCGCTCCAGGACCTCCAGCGTGTCGTGGTAGTCCTGGGAGCTGAATGCCTCCGATACCGCCGGGTCGCTCTCGGAGGCGAGTACCTCCAGTCGGCTCGGCCCCTGGGAGGTGTAGCGCCGCACGTCGCTGTAGGCGTGGATGCCCTCGGCGTCGCGCAGCAGGTGCCGGACCGTGGCCGGCGTCTGCAGAGGCACCTTCTGGTTGAGCGTCCCCCGGTCTGGGTTGGCATCCACCGCGACCACCCGGTCGCCCCGGGCCTCGGCGAACGTGGCGCCCAGAGAGGCGGTGATCGTCGTCTTGCCCACCCCGCCCTTCTGCGACAGCACCGCGATCCGGTAGCAGCCACGCAGCGGCGTCTGCGCCTGCGCCAGCAAGGTGTCATGGCGAAGCACCTTGGGGCTTTCCCCGGGATCGATCAGCCGGCCGGTCGCCACATAGAGCCATTTCCGCCAACCCGCCGACGGGCCCCGTTTGCCCTTGCCGAGCAGTGCCACGGTCGACAGATCCAGAAACGGCGCCGGGTCCGCGCCCGTCTCCGGCAGTTCAGGTGGCGGCGCGGACGGCGCCGGCACGCCCTGCGGCGGGGTCGGCGCCGTCCACTCGGCGGGGACCGGCGCCATCGGGTCGGTGAACCGTTGCTGGGCGCGGAACCCCCCTGACAGCTCGGAGCCCGTCGGCCCAGACGCTGGGAACTCAGACACGCCCGGCCTCCTCGTGCAGTCGATCAGCCCACCCCGGCGTAGGAGTGCAGACCGACCGTGACCAGATTGATGAAGAACAGGTTGAACACCATCGCGACGAAGCCGACGATGTTGATCCAGGCGGCTTTGCGGTCCCGCCATCCGGCCGTGGAACGCGCATGCAGATAGGCCGCGTACACGACCCACGCGATGAACGAGACCGTCTCCTTGGGGTCCCAGCCCCAGTACCGCCCCCAGGCCTCCTCAGCCCAGATCGCGCCGAAGATCACGCCGAACCCGAACACCGGGAACGCGAAGATCGTTGTCCGGTAGGCGATCCGGTCCAGTGTCTGCGCATCCGGCAGCTTGGACACGATGCGGCCGGCCAGATCGGAGCGTCCGGGCTGCCCCAGCCGGGACATCTTCACCAGGAACAGGATGCTGGCCACACCCGCGACCAGGAACACCCCCGAACCCAGGCTGACCACCGAGACGTGGATCGGCAACCAGTAAGACTGCAGCGCCGGCATCACCGGCGCCGCGTGCGAGTAGAGCCACTTGCCGGACACCGTCAGCAGGATCAGCACCGGCACCAGTACGAACACCCACAGCGAGCGGTACTGCGGCCGACGCAGGACCACCGCGGCGGCGACCAGACCGCAGAAACAGGTCAGGTTGATGAACTCGTACATGTTGCCCCACGGCACCCGTGAGGTGGACAGGCCGCGTAACACGATGCAGCCCAGCAGCAGCGCGATCCCGACGTAGACCAGGGCCACCCCGGACGTTCCGATCCGCTCGTCGAAGGGACGCCGCGGGGCGTCGGTGACGACACCGGGGGTGACGCTGTCCGGGGTGACCGAGCCGGACCCCGCGGTGACGAGTTCGCGGGACTCGCTGCGGCGGCTACGGCTGTAGGCCAGCTCGACGGCCAACAACAGCAGCGCGCCGACGAGGACCAGCACCGACGACGTGAACGCCCAGTCGGAGTATCGGGCCAATCCGAGGTCGATGGTGGTGCTCATGAATGCTCTGCCTTCTTCTGTTGCCGTTCCGGACGCCGGGCCCGCTCCGCCGACTGCATGGAGGACAGCACACGCTCCGTCAGCCGCTCGAACTCGTCGCCCCAGCCGGAGTTGTCGGTCCGGGCCAGACCACCGAACTCGACGTTCACCGTACCTTCCGGGCCTGGCACGAGCCGCAGCCAGATGCGTCGACGTCGCACGACGAGCGACACCAGCAGCCCGCCCATCATGGTCATCGCGAACACCAGCACCCAGATCTGGGCGGGATCGTGGGACACCTGCAGGTTCACGAACGGTGTCGCGCCGTCGAAGCGCACCACGGTCCCGTCGTCGAGGCGGGTGTCCTGGCCTTCGCGCAGATTGACCCGGGCCACCTTGGTCAGCCGACCCTGGTCGATCATCCGCGGGTCCAGCGAGAACAGCGACTGGGGCCGGCCCGTGTCCAGCCCGGTGTCGCCGCGGTAGATGTCCACGGCCACGGCCGGATCGTTCATCGCGGGGAAGCTGGAGGACAACAGCGTGCCGTCGAGCTGCTCGGTCGGTGCGAACAGACCCTGGATGGCGATCTGGTTCTGCCGGCGCTGCCACTCGTCGGTGTAGGTGCCACCCGGCGGGTCGAACCGCATCGCCCCCGACGAGAGCATCGTGATCTGGTCCTCGGGGCGCCACTGCAGCGTCTGCGTGCGGGTCTGGCCGTCGGGGAACGTGACGGTGAAAGTCGGCGCGTACCCGTGTCCCTGCAGATAGACGCGATCCCCGCCGACCCGGAGCGGCTCGTTGACCTTCAGCAGGTACGGCCGCCACCCCCCGGAGGCGAGGTCGTCACCGGCCTGGTACTCGATGTCGGCCTGATAGGACACCGCCTGCCCGGACTCCAGATAGGTGGCCTGGAAATCGTTGACCCGCACGCACATCGGGTACAGCGACGTGCCGTCGACGGTGTTACCCGCGCGGAAGGAGTCGAACGCCGCCGGTGACGCCGAGCAGAACCCGGGGCCGCCGTCGGCGACGACGATGACGTTGCCCTCGTAACTGAACATCTTGCCCGCGGCGATGGCGACCAGCAGGCCCAGCAGCGAGAAGTGGAACACGATGTTGCCGAACTCGCGCAGATACCCCTTCTCCGCGGAGATCTCCGTTCCGGAGCCCTCGCGGCGGGTGACCTTGCGCCAGCCCCGCAGCTCACCCTCGGCGGCGTCGACCAGCGCCGGGATGTCGTCGGCCTCGCCGGCGACCTCACCGGTGTAGTGCTTGGGCAGCCGGCCCAGGTTGCGCGGTGCGGGCACCGGCGTGGCACGCAGGCTGCGCACGTGCTCGACCATCCGCGGGGTCAGACATCCCACCAGCGAGATGAACAGCAGCACGTAGATGGCCGTGAACCAGAAGCTGGAGAACACGTCGAAGGCCTGCACCCGGTCCAGCCACGGTCCGAGCGTGGGGTGCTCGGCGATGTATTCGGCGACCTTGGCCTCGTTGAGGTTGCGTTGCGGCAGCAGCGCCCCGGGAATGGCGGCCAGCGCCAACAGGAACAGCAACACCAGCGCCGTGCCCATCGAGGTCAGGGTGCGCCAGGTGCTGCGCAGCAGCGCGACGGGCCGGGCCATCAGATCGGCAGCCTGACGTCGGAGACGAACGCGTCGCGCACCCAGGACACGAACTCGTTCCACAGGCCGCTGACCAGGGCCGCGCCCACCAGGATCAGCAGCACCCCGCCGAACACCTGGATCGCGCGGGTGTGGCGGCGCAGCCAGCCCAGCCCGGACACCGCGCGCGCCGAACCGAAGGCCAGCAACACGAACGGGATGCCCAGCCCCAGGCAGTAGGCCAGCACCAGCGCCACCCCGCGGGCGACGTTGCTGCCCTCGGTGGCCGAGGCCACTGCGATGACACCGGTCAACGTGGGCCCCAGGCACGGCGTCCAGCCCAGCGCGAACACCGCGCCGAGTAGCGGCGCCCCGCCCAGCGTGGAGAACTGACGGGGCGCGAACCGGGTGTCGCGCTGCAGTGCGGGCACCAACCCGATGAACACCAGGCCCATGAAGATCGTGACCACACCGCCGATACGTTGCAGCAGAAGCTGATTGGTGATCAAGGTGGTCGTCATGCCGAGCACCGCCACGGTGCCGAGAACGAACACCGCGGTGAAGCCCGCCACGAACAGCGCCGCCGCCCCGGCCACCCGCAACCGCGCTCCGCGCACCGCCACCCGGCTGTCGGCCGGCGCGGCGGCCGGACCGTCCACCCCGACCACAGCCGCGAGGTAGGACAGGTACCCCGGCACCAGTGGAACGACGCACGGCGACGCGAACGACACCAGCCCGGCCAGCACGCTGAGCAGCACGGCCAGCAGCAGCGGACCGCCGGTGGTCAGTTGGTCGAGCTGATCGGGGTTCACTGTTCGGCCGCCAGGCGTTCGACGACGGGCTGCAGGTCCTCGGCAAGCAGTTCCCGCAGGAACACCGCCGCGACACGGTGCTGGCGGTCGAGCACGACGGTGGACGGGATCACGGTGGTGGGATAGCGCCCCCCGAAGGCGATCATCGTGCGCATCGCCGGGTCGTAGATGGACGGAAACGTCACACCGCGATCCACGACGAAGTCACGCGGCGCGTCGATGTTGTTGTCCCGCACGTCGATCCCGAGGAAGGCGACGCCCTGGTCGCGGGTCGCCTCGTACACCTGCTGCAGTTGTGAGATCTCGGTACGGCAGGGCGCACACCACTGGCCCCACACGTTGATGACGACGACCTGGCCGGCGAAGTCGTCGAGGGAGATGGTGCGATCGGTGTCCATCAGATCCGGTCCCGCCAGCGGGCCGGGCCGGCCCCGATCCTGGGGCGGGTCGTAGAAGATGTCGGTCTGTCCACCGGGAGCGACGAACTCGAACGTGCCGCCTTGGGCGACGGCGTCGCTGCCGGTGGAGCAGCCGGTCAACGCGGCCACGGCCATCACCACAGCCACGCACGCCGTGACCAGCGTGCGCCCGCGGGGCGCCGGCGACCTCACTGCCCGGACAACTCCGCGTACCCCCACCCCACGCAGGCGTCGTCGTGGAAGTAGAACGACGTCACCGAGGCCAGGTTGCACATCCGTTTGGTCGGGAAGTGGTGCAGCGCAGCGCCCGTCATCGCGCGTCGCAGCGTCTCGACCGGCAACTGGTGGCTGACACACACGGCCTCGTGCCCGGCGGCGTCGGCCCGGGCCCGCAGCACCGCGCGCGTCATCCGCGCGGCGATCTGACGGTAGGGCTCACCCCAGGACGGGGTCCGTGGGTTGCGCAGATGCCACCAGTTGCGGGGATCGCGCAGCGCTCCGTCGCCCGGCGAGACCTTCTGACCCTGGAAGACGTTGGTGGACTCGATCAGTTCGTCATCGGTGCCGATCATCAGACCGTGCCGCTGTGCGATCGGCGCCGCGGTCTCCTGGGCACGTTCGAGCGGTGAGGCCACCACATGGGTGATGTCGCGGGCGGCCAGCCAGTCGGCGACGGCCTGCGCCTGGGCGCGCCCGCGCTCGGAGAGGTGGTAGTCGGGCAGGCGGCCGTAGAGGATCTTGTCCGGGTTGTGCACCTCGCCGTGGCGCATCACGTGCACCACCGTTTGTTCGGTCATGCCCGCTCCGTGGCCAGCGCTGCAGCACGCGCGGCACCCGGCAGCGCCGCGGCGATGTGGTCGAACGCGTCGTCGTCCAGCGCCGCCGACACGAACCACGCCTCGAAGGCGCTCGGCGGTGCGTACACGCCCGCGTCGAGCAGGCCGTGGAAGAACGCCGGGAAGCGCCAGGTGTCGGTGGCCCGCGCGGAGGCGAAATCGACGACCGGTTCGTCGGAGAAGAACACGCTGAACATGTTGCCTGCGCGCGAAATCCGGTGAGCGACACCGGCGGCGGTGAGCGCCTCGGTGATGAGTCCGGTGAGCCGGTCGGCATTGGCGTCGAGCTTGGTGTACACGTCGGCGTCGGCGGCGCGCAGCGTGGCCAGCCCGGCAGCCATCGCCACCGGATTCCCGGACAGCGTGCCCGCCTGGTACACCGGGCCCAGTGGCGCCAGGCGCCCCATCACCTCGGCGCGGCCGCCGAACGCGGCCGCGGGCAGCCCGCCGCTCATCACCTTGCCGAATGTGAACAGGTCGGCCTCGACCGGTTCCAGGCCGTACCAGCCCGACCGGCTGACCCGGAACCCGGTCATCACCTCGTCGACGACCAGCAGGGCCCCGTGCGCGGCGGTGATGCGGCGCAGCGCGTCGTTGAAGCCGGGCAGCGGCGGCACCGCGCCCATGTTGCCCGGGCTGGCCTCGGTGATCAGGCAGGCGATCTCGTCGCCGAACCGCTCGAAGACGTCCTCGACGGCGGCCACGTTGTTGTACGGCACCACGATGGTGTCGGCGGCCGCGGCACCGGTCACCCCCGGCGAGGAGGGCAGCCCCAACGTGGCCACCCCCGAGCCGGCGTCGGCCAGCAACGCGTCGCTGTGACCGTGGTAGCACCCGGCGAACTTCACGATCTTGGCCCGGCCGGTGTACCCGCGGGCCAGCCGGATCGCGCTCATGGTGGCTTCGGTGCCGGAGTTGACCAGCCTCAGTTTCTCGACCGGGCCGACCCGGTCGATGATCTCGCGGGCGAGTTCGGACTCCGAGGGGGTCGGTGCGCCGAACGACAACCCGTCGACGGCGACCCGCTGCACCGCCTCGACGACGGCGGGGTGCGCGTGACCCAGGATCATCGGGCCCCACGAGCACACCAGGTCGACGTAGCGGTTGTCGTCGGCGTCGGTCAGCCAGCAGCCCTTGGCCGAGGTGATGAACCGGGGGGTGCCGCCCACCGAGGCGAAAGCCCGCACCGGCGAGTTCACCCCGCCCGGGATGACGTCACAGGCCTCGGCGAACAACTTGGCCGACATGTCGGTACTGCTCATGGCACCAGTGTCCCAGCCACCGCCAATTCGTCCACTACAGGGTGTAGTGGGTGCGCGCTCACACGGTCGGGGTGAGCGCGAAGACCGGGTGGTCGGCGTCGTCGGGCAGCTTGCGCCAGTACCCCTCGACCACCTTGCCGGCCAGTGGCCGGTAGGCCGCGAGAATGCGGGCGCGGTGCTCGACCGGGATTTCGTTGGCGACGTAGCGGGTGCCGTTGACCTCGACGTTCGGGTGGACGCGGACATTCTTCACCCAGTCCGACTCGCCGCGCGTGGACACCAGGTACTTGACGCCGTCGACCTCGGGGACGACGACAGGGATGCGCTGGGGGCCTCCGCTGCGGCGGGTGACCGTCAACGTCTGGGTGCCGCTCAACCCCGTCGCCATCGCGACCCGGTTGAACACCCGGGCCGTGAACCACGGCGGCTTGAGGTAGGCCACACCGAGGAGTTTGATGGATGGCATGCAACTGCCGCAATGGCTGGCGCAGTTCAATCGGCACGTGACGAACCCCATCCAGCGGATGTGGGCGGGGTGGGCGCCGACGATGGGCATCCTCACCCACGTGGGACGCCGGTCTGGGCGGCCGTACCGCACCCCGCTGACGGTGTTCAGCACCCAGGACGGGGTGGCTGTCCTGCTGACCTATGGCCCGGATCGGGACTGGCTGAAGAACATCATCGCCGCCGGCGGGGGCACGATGCGCCGCCACGGCCGAAGCTTCCAGGTCACCGATCCTCGGGTGATGAGCAGGGACGAGGCGGCCGCCGCGGTGACCGGGGGGATGCGCCCGGTGTTCACCCGCCTGCCGTTCGAGTCGGCGGTGCTGATGCGGCGGGGCTCGTGATCATCCTGGCGGAGCCCGGTGGGGTGGCCGGTGTCGGCGCGGGCTTCGGCGGCGTCACCGCCTGGATCGTCGCGGCCGCGGTGGTGGTCCTCCTCGGCGTCGTCGCGTGGTGGATCGCTCGCCGAGGCTGAGCGACCCGCCTTGAGGCTGCAGTCAGTTGGCATCCTGCGCCGGCGCCAACAGCAACAGCAGCAGCACCCGCCGCAGATCTGGATGCAGCTGCGGTAGTTCGGCGACGCGACCGGCCCGCACGTACCGCGCGACGAGCTCGCTGGCCAGCGCGGCCGCAGCCACCGCGTCGATGTCCTGCGGTTCTCCGTCGATGCCGACCCGGCGACGCAGTACTACCGCGATCCGCCGCAGCGCGTCGGCGAACATGCTCGCGCGCCGGTCGCGCGAGGCGAACGCCCGGTCGCCGACGACGAGGATGTCGACGAAGAATGCGCGGGCACCGGCGGGCCGATCCATCCACCACTGCAGATACATGTGCAGTCCGGCGTCGAAGGCCGCCATGGGGTCCTCGGCGGCTTCCATCTGTTGCACGGACGCCTCGAGGAGATCGCGGAGCTGATCGCCGTGACGTTCGCAGGTGGCGATGAAGCAGGCCGCCTTGTCCTCGAACAATGCATAGAAGGCGCGGTCGGTGACGCGCGCCCGCTTGGCCACCTTGGGCACGCTGGCGCCGGCATATCCGTTCTCATTGACCAGTTCTTCCATCGCGACGAGCAGGCGCTGGCGCTGGGA
>CAXEZH010000113.1:0-15297 GCA_964000695.1 uncultured Mycolicibacterium sp.
AGGCGACGCCGATGCCGATCGCCGCCGACACCCCGATGGTGCGGAACACCCCCATCTGGGCGAAGCTCATGACGAGAAACGTGATGCCCACGGTGAGCGCCGACGCGGTGATGACCTTGCCGATGGAGATCATCGCCCGGGTGACCGCCTGGTCGTAGCCGGCGCCGGAGCGCAGATAGTCGTGGTAGCGGCTGATCAGGAACACCGCGTAGTCCGTCCCGGCGCCGGCCATGATCGCGCTGAGGAACACGATCGACTGGTTGGACACCCCCGAGCCGGTCAGCTCCGAGTAGCCGGCCACCACGGCCTGCGCGATCAGCAGCGACGACCCGATGGTCACCAACGGCAACAGCATGGTCAGCGGGTTGCGATAGACCAGCAGCAGCACGCCCAGCACCAGCACCGCGATGGCGATCTCGATGGGCAGCCGGTCCTGTTGGCCGGCGACGGTCAGGTCGGCGACGGTGGCCGCGGGCCCGGTGACATAGACGTCCAGGCCGTCGCCCGAGGCGCCCGTAGCGGTGTGGTGGTCGACGATCGTCGACACCCGGTTGAACGATTCGTAGGACCGGGGGGTGCCCAATTCGCCGTCGAGGCTGACCGGCAGCACCCAGGTCGTCTTGTCCTCACTGGTCATGAACTGCCGCAGCTGCGGGGTGCTGATGAAGTCCTGCACCGACACCACATCGGTGATGTCGTCACGCAACGCGTCCACCACGTCGCGGTAGACCGCTTCGTCGTCCCGCGTCAGCCCGGACTCATTGATGAACGCGACGACCATCAGGTTGTCCGACCCGGTTTCGCCGAACGCCTCGGCCATCTTGGCCGCGGTGACGCTCGACGGCGCGTCGCTGGGCAGGATGACCAGGGGGTGCCGTTCGGCCATCTCGCCGAGCGAGGGGAACGTCAGCGGCAGCGCGAGCGCCATCGCGACCCAGACCCCGATCACGGCCCAGGGCCAGCGCACCACGACGCCGGCTAGTTTCCGCATGTCACCTGCATGTCGCTCTCACCTCGCTGCGCCCGTCAGGCGACGCGTCCCCAATGACCGATGTCGGCGACCTGTCCGCACACGGACCGCATCGCCTGCAGATAACGCGTGACCGACTTCTCGGCGACCGGATTGTCCGGATGCATGATGGCCATCACGGTGCCCTCGCCGTAGCGGAAAATGTAAATCGTCAGCTGATACGAGAACCGGCCGTCGGGGTAGATGCCGATGTTGTCGGCCAGGCCCATGTCACCGGCCGCCAGAATGGCGTTGAGCGGAGCGGCGCCGCCGTGCAGGAAATTCGACACCGGGAAGTTCGGCTGAGGCCATTTCAACCACGGCGCCAGCTCGAGCACCCGGTAATACGGCACCTTCGCCATATTCAAACCGGAATCGAATGACGACTGGGCCGACCACGCAGCTTCACCGAATGACGCCGCCCCGATCGGCACGGTGATCGGGATGAGCCCGGTGAACCACCCCTGGGTCATGAAATTGTCTCCGGCGTTGCGCGAATCCCGCGGAGTCAACCCGTAATAGGTCAACGCGCCGGTCAATTCGTGCTCGACCTGGGCGAGGCAGGCGAACAATCCGCCCACGAAACGCGCACCCGCGCCAGCACAGGCGGCATCGAAACGCTCCGTCTGCGCTGCATCCATCAGCACTTCGGAGGTCATTCTGCTGCTCACCGACTCCTGTGGGTCACCCAGCGGCAGCGGGAATTCGGGGAAACCGCCGTCGTTGTTCTCGGCGAAATCGATCCACGCCTGCACGCCCGGTGAATCCATATCCAGATCCGCGGTGTATTCGCGTTCGCGGACGCAGAATGCGTCGAAACTGCCGGCGTCGGGAAGGGTGAGCGCCGATCCGCCGCCACTGAGCGCTGAATACATTCCGTTGGCTTCCAGCATCGTGGTACCGATCAGGGTGGCATCTCCGTGCACGTGGTCCATGGACGCGAAGAACGTGAAGAATTCGTCGTTCTGAATGACCCCGAACGTGAAACAACCCCATTCCAACGGATTCGGGATGGCCACCACGTGCTCGTGAATCTGCTCGACGGTCATCACGCCGTGCTCGATCGGCACGAATTCGATGTCGGCCGGATCCTCGAGGGCGTGGCGGATGAATTCGTTGTCACCGACATGTCGGAACCAGCTGCGAAAAGTGTCGTGCCGCCGCAGGTAGGCGTTGACGGCATGGTCCATCGCCGCGATGTCACACTGGCCCGCGACGTCGCAGCTGGCGATGATCTGGCGGGAGAAGTTCAATCCCGCCGCGGCACGGTCACAGTAGTTACGAAGATGCTGGCCCTGCATGTAGCTGACCGGCACCGCACTGACCGGCGCCTGGCGCGCCTTCTGCTGCGCTTCCGCCGTCGGATGCCATGAGACGACAGCACCCGGGGTCAGCGACCATTCGTCAAGTCCGCCAACCGTGATCTTGCCGATGCGCAAAACTCGACCCTCCCGAATACACCCCGCTCAGTCGACCCCGGAACCGGCGCCGACTACTGCTGGATCAACATACCGGTGCCGCTGTCCCGCGCCGCCCCAGCCCGGGACAGCAACACCCCACACGGCCCCTGCACACGTGCCATAGTGTCCGTCGGGGGAAGTCGATCTCAGGGCGCGACAGGTGACCTGTGCAGTCAGATTCTCACCGTCGAAGCAAGGGAGTACAACGGCATGGGATCCGCCGAGAATCCGACCGGGCCGGCCCCGCGGTTCGCCGTCATCGGCTACGCGGCGCGCTTCCCGGGCGCCCCGGACACCGACCGGTTCTGGGACATGCTGCGGGCAGGCCGCGACGCCATTTCCGAGGTCCCCGGTGATCGCTGGGACGTCGACGAGTTCTTCGACGCGGAGCCGGGCACGCCGGGCAAGGTGGTCACCCGGCGCGCGGGTTTCGTCGACGACGCGACCGGTTTCGACGCTCCGTTCTTCGGGATGTCGACCCGCGAGGTCCGCTTGATGGATCCCCAGCACCGGTTGCTGCTGGAGACTGCGTGGAGCGCGGTGGAGCACTCCGGAATCGCGCCGACGTCACTGGCCGGCAGCAACACCGGCGTGTTCGTCGGCCTGGCCACCCACGATTACCTGGGCATGGCCTCCGACGAACTCACCTACCCCGAGATCGAGGCCTACATGGCCATCGGGACGTCCAACGCGGCCGCCGCGGGCCGGATCAGCTTCCGGTTGGGGCTGCAGGGGCCGGCGGTCGCCGTCGACACCGCCTGCAGTTCATCGCTGGTGGCCATCCACCAGGCGTGCCAGGCGCTCCGCCTCGGCGAGTGCGACCTGGCGCTCGCCGGTGGGGCCAACGTGCTGCTCACGCCCGCCACGATGATCACGTTCTCCAGCGCGCACATGCTGGCGCCCGACGGCCGGTGCAAGACGTTCGACGCAGCCGCCGACGGCTATGTGCGCGGCGAAGGCTGCGGCGTCATCGTCGTCAAACGCCTCGAGGATGCGCTTCGCGACGGCGACCGGATCCGCGCGGTCATCCGCGGCAGCGCCATCAACCAGGACGGCGCCTCGGGCGGGCTGACGGTGCCCAACGGCGTGGCTCAGCAACGGGTGATCACCGATGCGCTGGACCGCGCCGGGGTCGCTCCCGCCGACGTCGGCTACCTGGAAGCCCACGGCACCGGGACGTCGCTGGGCGACCCGATCGAAGCTCAGGCCGCGGGCGCGGTGCTCGGCGCCGGGCGCCCCACCGACCGGCCGCTGCTGATCGGCTCGGTCAAGACGAACATCGGCCACCTCGAGGCGGCCGCCGGGATCGCCGGGGTCATCAAGGTCATTTTGTCGTTGGAGAACGAGATGCTGCCGCGGCATCTCAACTTCGAGAAGCCCTCGCCGCACATCCCGTGGGATCGGCTGGCGGTCGAGGTCGTCACCGATCCCGTGCCGTGGGAGCGCAACGGCCGCCCCCGCATCGCCGGGGTCAGCTCGTTCGGGTTCGCGGGCACCAACGCCCACGTCATCCTCGAAGAGGCGCCGCCCACGACGGAGCCGCCAATCGTCACCACGGCGGTCGAGCCGGAGGCCGCCTACCGCCTGCTGCCGCTGTCCGCCCGCACCCCGGCCGCCCTGGCAACCCTCGCCGACCGGTACCGCGGTTGGCTGGTCGAGCATCCCGAGGCCACGCTGGCCGACGTGTGCCACACGGCGGGCACGGCGCGCGCCCACCTGGAGCACCGCGCGGCACTGGTGGTCGACTCGAAGGACGCGGCGCTCGAACTCCTCGGCGCGCTCGCCGACGACCGGCCCGCTCCGGGCCTGGTGCGCGGCGAATCCCACGAGTCGCCGAAGACGGCGTGGTTGTTCACCGGGCAGGGCAGCCAGTACCCCGGCATGGCCCGCGAGTTGTTCGACACCGAGCCGGTGTTCGCCGACACGCTGCGACAGTGTGCCGACGCGGTCGCCGATGTTCTCGAAAAGCCTTTGCTCGACGTGATCTTCGGGTCCAGCGACGAGGAACTGCGCCAGACGTCTGCCGCGCAGCCCGCCCTGTTCGCGGTGGAGATGGGCCTGGCCCGGCTGTGGCAGTCGTGGGGGTTGGAGCCGGACGTGGTGCTGGGCCACAGCGTCGGCCAGTACTCGGCGGCGTGCGTGGCCGGCGTCTTCGAACTGGCCGACGGGGCACGGCTGATGGCCGAGCGCGGCCGCCTGTTCGCCAGCCTGCCCACCGGCGGCCGGATGGTCGCGGCGTTCACGGCCCCGGAGCGGGTCGAAGCGCTGACCGACGAGTTCCCCACCCTGTCGGTGGCCGCCTACAACGGTGCGAACACCGTGCTGTCTGGACCGGCCGACGATCTTGCGCAGGCGATTTCGGGACTGGTCGCTACCGGGGTGCGCTGCGACTGGCTCGACACCAGCCATGCCTTCCACTCCGCGCTGCTCGATCCGATCCTCGACGAATTCGAGTCGTTCGCCGCGCAATTCGAGGTCAACCAGCCGCAACGGATCCTGATCGACAACCGGACCGGGGCCGCGCTGGGGCGCAGTGTGAAACTCGACGGGACCTACTGGCGGCGGCACGCACGCCAGCCGGTCGAGTTCGCCAAGAGCGTGCGCACCCTCGCCGAGATGAACTGCAAGGTGCTGGTCGAGATCGGTCCGCGACCGGTGCTGACCGCCGCGGCCCTGGGCGCCTGGCCGGACCCGGCCACCACCCCGCGGGTGATCGCGTCCCTGCGCCCGACCACCGCGGACCACCGCCAGATCACCGAGGCCCTCGCCGACGCCTACGTGCTGGGTCACCTGCCCGACTTCGCCGCGCTGCGCCGCCCGGAGGCAAGCAAGCTGGATCTGCCGACCTATCCGTTCGAGCGGCGCCAGTACTGGTTCTCCGACGGCCGCAACGGCACGGCCGATCCCGCTGAACCACAGCGCCGCAGCGGTTCCCGCACCGAGGCCGTCGGCCTCCTGGAGGACGGGCGCATCGCCGAGCTCGCGGCCCTGCTGGACAGCGCGGACGACCAGCAGACGGTGGCTGTTTTGAACAAGCTTGCCGCACAGCATAATCAGCAACGCACCACCCAGGCGATCACCGAAGACCGCTACGAGATCAAGTGGCAGGAAGCCTCGTCGTTCCGTACCTCGCCCAGCGCGAGCGCGACCTGGGTCCTGGTCGGTGACCCTGCGGCGGCCCAGCCACTCGTCGACGTGCTGACCACACGCGGCCAGCGGTACGAGTCGGTCGCACTGCCGGCATCGGATGCCGACGCCGAACAACTCGCCGCCGCGCTGCGCACCCTGGCCGAGGATGGTTCGGCAGTGCGTGTCGTGCACCTCGCCGCGTTGGACGCGAATCCGTCTGCGGCCACCGGCCCGTCGATGCGTTCACTGCTGCGAATGCAGCACCGCACCCTGAGCGGCACGCGGCGGCTGTTCCGCGCCGCCGCAGCCGCCGAACTGCGCAGCCCGATCTGGCTGGTGACCCGGGGCGCGCAACACGTCACCGACGCCGACACCGTGAACCCCGAGCAGAGCTGCCTGTGGGGCTTCGGCCGCGCCGCGGCTCTGGAAATGCCGCAACTGTGGGGCGGACTCGCCGACCTGGCCGCAGACCATGACATCGCGGTACACGAATGGACCCGCCTCATCGACCTGATCGACGCCACACCCGACTCGGCTGCCCGGGACGACCAGGTCGCGATCCGTGAGCACGCGGCGTTGGTCCCCCGTCTGGTGCGCCGTACCGGCCGGCCCGGCGCGGCGCCGCTGCCGCTACGCGACGACGCCACCTATCTGGTGACCGGCGGGCTCGGGGCGATCGGGCTGGAGATCGCCGGGTACCTCGCCGCCCACGGCGCAGGACATCTGGTGCTCACCAGCCGGCGCGCGCCCGACGAGGCCATCGGCCAACGGATCGACGCGCTGCGCGCGCAGCACGGGGGCACCGTGCAGGTGATCACGGCCGACGTCGCCGACGCCCACGACGTGGCGCGCCTGTTGGCCGGCATCGCCGCCGACCTTCCGCCGCTGGCCGGCATCGTGCATGCGGCAGGCGAGGTCGGCACCACCCCGCTGAGCGCGCTCGACGACGCCGAGACCGACCGTGTCTTCGCCGGAAAGGTCTGGGGTGCGTGGCATCTCAGTGAGGCCGCGGCGGACCTGAAGCTCGACTTCTTCCTCAGCACCTCCTCGATCGCCTCTGTCTGGGGCGGATTCGGTCAAACCGCCTACGGCGCCGCCAACGCCTTCCTCGACGGACTGTCCTGGCATCAGCGAGACCAGGGCATCGCCGGGATCAGCGTGAACTTCGGCCCCTGGTCGGCCGGCATGGCCGACGAACAGTCCCGCGCGCGGTTGGCGCAGCGCGGAGTGCAGACCCTCTCCCCCGCCGACGCTCTGGCCGGGCTGGCCGACGTCGCGACGACCACGTCCGGGCACGGCGTGGTGGCCCGCATCGACTGGGCCCGCTTCCTGCCTCTGTATCAGCAGGCGGGCCAGCGGGCGTTCCTGGCCGAGATGCAGCAAGGTCTGCCCGCGCAGCCGGTGTCGACGGCTCCGTCCGGGAAGACGGCTCTGGTCGAAAGACTCACCAATGCCCCTGTGCAGCAGCGCCGCACGCTGCTGATCAACCACCTGCGTGACGCGGTGGCCGAGGTGACCCGCATCGACACCGACGAGATCCGCGAGGATGCCGGGTTCTTCGATCTCGGCATGGATTCACTGATGGCCGTGGAACTACGCCAGCGCATCGAACAGGCTGTGGGCGCGCAGATCCCGGCCACCCTGGCGATGGATCACCCCAGGCTCTCCGATGTGGCGGACTATCTGCTGACCGACGTTCTCCGACTCGGCGGCCAGGCCGCCGCCAAACCGGCGCCCGTGGTCGCCGCCCGGACCGACGAGCCGATCGCGGTCGTCGCCGTGTCCTGCCGCTTCCCCGGCGCACCCGATCCGGAGGCCTTCTGGGAGCTGCTGTCCGGTGGTGTCGATGCCATCCGCGAAGTGCCGGAGGACCGCTTCGACATCGACGAGTTCTACGATCCCGATCCCGACGCCGCGGGCAAGACGTACACGCGGTCGGGAGGTTTTCTCGACGAGATCGACGGGTTCGACCCCGAGTTCTTCGGGATCTCACCGCGCGAGGCGGTCTGGATCGAGCCACAGCAGCGGCTCATGCTGGAGATGGCGTGGGAGGGGTTGGAACGGGCGGGACTTGCGCCATCGGCCCTGCGCGGCAGCCGCACCGGGGTGTTCGTGGGAGTAGCCGCCAACGAGTACGCCCACCTGCTCTCCGCCGAGCCGATCGACAAGATCGAGCCGCATTTCATCACCGGCAACGCGCTCAACGCGATCTCCGGCCGGGTCGCCTTCGCCCTGGGCTTCGAAGGGCCCGCCGTGGCCGTGGACACCGCATGCAGCTCGGCGCTGGTTGCGGTGCATCAGGCGTGCCAGGCGCTGCATTCCGGCGACTGCGATCTCGCACTGGCCGGCGGGGTCAATGTGCTTTTGAGCCCCGTCACCGTCGTCGCGGCGTCCCGCGCCCACATGCTGTCCCCCACCGGACGGTGCAAGACCTTCGACGCGACCGCCGACGGCTACGTACGCAGCGAGGGATGCGGCGTCCTGGTGCTCAAGCGACTCAGCGACGCGGTGCGCGACGGCGATCGGATCAGTGCGGTCATCCCCGCCAGCGCGGTGAATCAGGACGGCGCATCCAGCGGGTTGACCGTTCCCAACGGCGGTGCCCAACAGCGGCTCATCTCGACCGTGCTGGCCCGCGCCGGTCTGTCCGGCGGTGACGTCGACTACCTGGAGGCCCATGGCACGGGCACCCCGCTGGGCGACCCGATCGAGGTGCAGGCCGCCGCGGCCGCCTACGGCGACTCCCGCGACGCCGACCGCCCGCTGCTGATGGGATCGGTCAAGACCAACATCGGCCATCTCGAATCCGCCTCCGGCGCAGCCGGTCTGATCAAGGTTGTGTTGTCCTTGCAGCACGGGGTGCTGCCGCAGAGCCTGCATTTCGAGCAGCCGTCGCCGCACATCCCCTGGGACTCGCTGCCGGTGCGGGTGGTGGACGAGGCGATGCCGTGGCAGACCGACGGCAGGCCACGCCGGGCCGGGGTGAGCTCGTTCGGGTTCACCGGCACCAACGCCCACGTCCTGGTCGAGGAACCGCCCCAGCCGGACCCGACCTCGGCCGCAGCTGAACTGCCGGGCACTCCGGATACTGCGCCGCAGCGCACTTCGGACCGCTCCGCGGTGCACGTCTTACCCCTGTCCGCCCGCTCGCCGGAAGCGCTGGTGGCCTTGGCGCAGCGCTACGACAGCTGGTTGAGCACCCACCCGGATGCCGAGCTGAGCGACGTGTGTCTGACGGCCGGAACGGGGCGGTCGCATTTCGAGCACCGCGCCGCGCTGGTGGTGGACTCGATCGACGGTGCCCGGGCGGCGCTGACCGACCTGGCCGAGAATCGGTTGCGCCCCGGGGTGGTGCGCGGCGAGCACACCCACCGTCCCACCACGGCATGGTTGTTCACCGGACAGGGCAGCCAGTACCCGGGGATGGCCAGGGAACTGTTCGACACCGAACCGGTCTTCGCCGACACGGTGACCCGCTGCGCGGAGGCGGTCGCCGACCTGCTTCCCGATCCGCTGCTGGAGGTGCTGTTCGCCACCGACCGCGAGACCGGCGGTAAGGCCGGAGAACGGTTGCGGCACACGTCGTTCGCACAGCCGGCGCTGTTCGCCGTCGAGATGGGCCTGGCCCGGCTGTGGCAGTCGTGGGGCATCGAACCGGACGTCGTCCTCGGTCACAGCGTGGGCCAGTACGCGGCGGCCTGCGTGGCCGGGGTGTTCAGCCTCGAAGACGGGGTGCGGCTGATGGCCGAACGCGGCCGGATGTTCGGCAGCCTGCCCCCGGGTGGGCGGATGGTGGCGGTGTTCACCGACGCCAATCGTGTCGAGACAGCCGCCGCCCAGTTCCCGCGGGTGTCGGTCGGGGCCTACAACGGTCCCAACACGGTGCTCTCCGGCCCGGGCGAGGATCTGGAGCAGATCGTCGCCGGGTTCAGCGCGGACGGCATCCGCTGCACCTGGCTGGAAACCAGTCACGCGTTCCACTCGGAGTTGTTGGATCCGGTGCTCGACGAGTTCGAGTCCTTCGCCGCGGGGATGTCGTTCGCCGCACCCACGCTTCCGCTGGTATGCAACCGCACCGGCACCGTGCTCACCGCCCAGACGCCGATCGATGCCGGGTACTGGCGCCGCCATTCGCGCCAGCCGGTGCAGTTCGCCGAGAGTGTGCGCACCGTGGCGGCGCTGGGGTGCTCGATCCTGATGGAGATCGGGCCGCAGCCGGTGTTGACCGGGGCCGCGGTCCAGGTGTGGCCCGAGCACGTGGCCGCACCGCGGGCCGTCGTCTCGCTGCGCAAAGGTGTCGCTGACCGGCGTCAGATCGCCGACGCGCTGGCCGCCGCGTACATCGGTGGCCACCGTCCTGATTTCGCGGCGGTCCACGGCCATGCCGGTCGCCGCGTCGAGTTGCCGACCTATCCGTTCCAGCGCCGTCGCTTCTGGCCCCGGTCGGCCGGCGTCGCGATGGAGGGCGGCGGTGCGGCCACCTCCGGGATCCTGGGCAGCGCCAAGGATCTCGCGTCCGGCGACACCGTGTACACCAGCCGGTTGTCGGTCCGGTCGCAGCCCTGGCTCAGTGACCACGTCATCTACGGCACCGTCGTCGTCCCGGGTGCGACCTATGCCGCCATGGCCCTGGCCGCGGTCGGCACCCCCGCACGCGTGCAGGACGTCTTCTTCTACGAGCCGATCATCTTGCCGGAGAAGAGCTCTCGCGAGGTTCAGCTGACGCTGCACCCGCAGGAGGCCGGCGGCTGGACGTTCCAGGTGCACAGCCGACCCTACGGTCAGCGCGACACCGACTGGTCGCTGAACGCCGAAGGCACGGTGGCCGCCGGGCTCGACGACGAGCATCCGGCCGAGCAGGCCGAGGCGGTCGACGACGCGATCGAGCGGTGCACCCGCATGCGCCCGCAGGAGCTGTTCGAGACGTTCGCGGACCTGGAGCTGGCGTGGGGACCGACCTGGTCGGGTTCGCTGAAGTCGTTGTGGCTCGGCGACGGCGAAGCGATCGGTGACATCCTGGTCGGTGCGGAGCTCGCCGAACAGCTCGGCTCCGAACCGATGCACCCGGTGTTGATGGACCTGTGCACCGGCGTCGCGTTCCCGGCGTTCCCGGCGCTGCTGGCCGCCGAGCAGGGCGTCAACGACCTGTTCCTGCCGCTGCGGTACGGGCAGGTCACGTTGCGGGAGAAAATGCCGCGCAGGTTCTACTGCCGCGCCAGGTGGCACGCCGCCGAAGTGAACAGTGAGACCCAGGTCTTCGACCTCGATTTCCTCGACCGCGACGGCCGCCTGCTGGGCGGGATCCGCGAGTTCACGGTCAAACGCGCACCGCGCGAGGCGCTGTTGCGCGGCCTCGGCGGGGACGCCACCCGCCTGCTCTACACGCTGGGCTGGCATGAGGTCGCGCCACCGGAGCCGCGCGAGGACGAGGCCGCCGGCACCTGGCTGATCGCCGGGTTCGACGAACTGGCGGCGGCCGTGCCCGGCTGCATCCCGTTCGACCGCGGGCCCGACGCCGCCCCGTTGGGTCAGGTCCTCACCGAGGCGCGGGAACGCGGCCTGCCGTTCTCCGGTGTCGTCTGGCGCGCCGCGGTGCCCACCGAGAACGCGAACGCCGACCACGTCGCGGCGCGGCTGGAAGCCGAGATCGGTCACCTGCTCAGCGCCGTGCACGCGGTACAGGGCAGCTCCGGCAGCGCACCGGTCACGCTGCCCGACGGATTGTGGATCGTCACCGAACGCGCGGTCGCGTGCGAGTCCGGCGAGCCCGTCGACCCGGTGCAGGCCGCGCTGTGGGGATTGGGCCGCACCACCATCAACGAGGAGCCGGCGCTGCGCTGCCGGCTGATCGACGTCGACGGGTCGGCGGAGGCGGTGTCGGCGCTGGCCGGACTGCTGAGCAACCCCGTGGCAGAGCCCGAGTGCGCGCTTCGGCAGGGCAAGCTGCTGGCCTCGCGGTTGTTGCCGTGGGCACGCAGCGGTCATCTGGCGGTCCCGCGAGTCGGTGACTACGTGCTGGCGCCCACCGAGCGCGGTGCGATCGACAACCTGCGGCTGTCCGAGGTGGACGTGGCGCCGCCGGCTGACGGCTACGTGCAGGTCCGGGTCGAGGCAGCGGGGCTGAACTTCCGTGACGTGCTCAACGTCCTGGGCCTCTACCCCGGCGACCCCGGCCCCATCGGCGGCGACTTCGCCGGCATCGTCACCCAGGTCGGTGCCGGCGTGAGCGGCCTCGAGATCGGTCAGCGGGTCTACGGCTTCATGCAGGGCGCCTTCTCCAGCCGCTTCAACGTGCCCGCGCAGCTGCTGGCGCCGGTACCCGACGGTCTGAGCCCCGTTGCGGCGGCCACCATTCCGGCCGCTGCGCTCACGGTGAGGTTGGCGTTCGACTGGGCGCAGATCCAGCCCGGGGAACGCGTCCTCGTCCACGCCGCCAGCGGCGGTGTCGGCCTGGCGGCGATCCAGATGGCGCAGCAGCGTGGCGCCACCGTGTTCGCGACCGCGAGCACCTTCAAGCGCGCCACGCTGCGCAAGATGGGCGTCAAGTACGTCTACGACTCCCGTAGCACCGATTTCGCCGATCAGATCCTGGCCGACACCAACGGCGCCGGCGTCGACGTGGTGCTCAACAGCCTCACCAACGACGGGTTCGTCGAGGCGACGGTGCGGGCCACCGCTCGGAACGGTCGCTTCGCCGAGATCGCCAAGCGCGACATCTGGACCCCCGAGCAGATGGCCGCCGCGCGGCCTGACATCGCCTACGAGATCGTCGCTCTCGATGTCACGACGCTGCAGGACCCCGGCCACATCCACCGGCTGTTGACCGAGGTGTCGCAAGGGCTCGGCACCGGCGAGTGGGTGCCGCTGCCCGCCGAGATCTACCCGATCACCGAGGCCAGGGCCGCGTTCCGGCGGATGCAGCAGGCGCGCCACATCGGCAAGATCGTCGTCCAGATCCCGCACCCGCTGCAGCCACGCCCCGACCACAGCTACCTGATCACCGGCGGACTCGGTGCGGTCGGTCTGCACACCGCGGCGTATCTGGCCCAGCTCGGCGCCGGGGACATCGTGCTGACCAGCCGGCGTGCCCCCGATGCCGACAGCCGGCGGGTGATCGACGAGATCACCGAGCGCTACCGGTGCCGCGTGCACACGTTTGCCGCCGACGTCGGCGACGAAACCGAGGTGACCGCGTTGCTGCAGCGGATTCGCACGGAGTTGCCGCCGCTGGCGGGGGTGGCACACCTGGCCGGCGTCCTCGACGATGCACTGCTGTCCCAGCAGAACCTGGATCGGTTCCGGACCACGTTGGCGCCCAAGGCATTCGGCGCCTGGCATCTGGACCGCCTGACGCGCGAGGACGACCTCGACTTCTTCCTCGTGTCGTCTTCGGTGTCGAGCCTGTTCGGCTCGCCCGGCCAGGCCAACTACGCGGCGGCCAACGCGCTGCTCGACGGCCTGGTGGCGCAGCGACGCGCGCAGGGACTGCCGGCCACCGGCATCAACTTCGGGCCGTGGGCGCAGGGCGGCATGGCCTCCTCCGAGGCCGCGGTGGCCAATATCAGTGCCCAGGGTCTGATCCCGTTGGAGCCGTCCGCCGCGCTGAGCGCGATGGCCGAGGTGGTCGCGAACGGCACCGGACAGGCCACGGTGCTCAAGGCCAACTGGCAGCGCGCCGCCAAGGTGCTGGGCAGTGCGCGTCCGCCGATCCTGGACCTCGTGCTGCCGAGCGCCGCCGGGGAGACGACCGGGGACAGCGAGCTGCTGCGCCAGTTGCAGGAGATCCCGGTGCCTCAGCGGGCCGGGTTCGTCACGGAGTTCCTGCAGCGCGAGGTGCAGAACTTCCTGCGGCTGGCTCAGCCGCCGGCCGCGACCAGTCGGTTCCTCGACCTCGGGACGGACTCGCTGATGGCGATCGAACTGCGCAACCGGTTGCACAGCCAGTTCGGTGGCGCGTTCACGATCAACGCCACCGCCGTGTTCGACTATCCGACCATCGGCGGGCTGGCCGAGTACCTCGTCGGGCAGCTGCCGGACGCCGAAACACCCGAGCCGGCTCCACAGGAGGAACCCCCCGTCACCGAATGATCAGATTCGGCGCCGAGACGCTGCGGTACGGTGACAGACCATGGTGGCCGAATCCTCGCGAACCCGGCCGAAATCGCTGCTTGCGTTGGCGGTCTCGCTGGTCGCCGTCGCGGTTGCCTCGGGGCTGGGCGGGCTGGCCAGCAGCCGCGCGTCCGAAGAGTACGGGCGCCTCGAGCAGCCGTCGTGGGCGCCGCCGTCCTGGGTGTTCGGTCCGACGTGGACGGTGCTGTATCTACTGATGGCGGTGGCGGCCTGGCTGGTGTGGCGCACCGGCCCCTCGGCCCAGTCGCGCCTGGCGCTGACGTTCTACGCCGTGCAGCTGGTCCTCAACGCGGCGTGGACGCCGCTGTTCTTCGGACTCGGCTGGCGCGGCATCGCGTTCGCCGAGCTCAGCGTGCTGCTGGTGGTCCTGACCGCCACGGTGGTGATGTTCTGGCGGTTGAGCCGGCCGGCGGGCGCGATGCTGGTGCCCTACCTGTTGTGGTCGGCGTTCGCGCTGTCACTGAACTTCGCGGTCTGGCAACTCAACTCATGACGCCAGCCGTTCTGGAAGGAGAATTCGAGTGAAGAAATCGGTGTTCATCACCGGGGCCGCCACCGGTATCGGCCGGGCGACCGCGCTGAACTTCGCCCGCCGGGGCTACTTCGTCGGAGGGTATGACCTCGACGAGGCCGGGCTGAAGGTGCTGGAGGCGGACATCGCCGCCGTCGGCGGCACCGGGGCGGTGGGCCATCTCGACGTCACCGACGTCGAGGAGATGTCCAGCCGACTCGCGGAGTTCGTCGCGGCCGCCGGTGACCGGCTGGACGTGATGATCAACAACGCCGGGTTGCTCACCGCCGGCGCCTTCGAGGAGATTCCGCTCGCCACGCACCACCGCGACATCGATGTCAACGTCAAGGGCGTGGTCAACGGCCTGCATGTCGCGTTCCCGTTCCTGCGGCGCACCCCGGGCTCCACGGTGATCAACCTGGCGTCGGCGTCGGCGATCTACGGGCAGGCCGAGCTCGCCAACTACAGCGCCACCAAGTTCTACGTGCGGGCCATCACCGAAGCGCTCAACATCGAATGGGCCGGCCACGACATCCGCGTGATCGACATGTGGCCGCTCTACGTCAACACCGCGATGACCAAAGGGGTGTCCACCGGAACCACGCAGTCGCTGGGGATCCGGCTGACCGCACAGGACATCGCCGACGACATCGTCGCCGCGGTGGATGCGCCGTGGACGCGACGCACGCTGCGCCAGGTGCACTTCCCGGTCGGCGCACAGGCCAAGACGCTGGCGCTGGCGTCACGCTTCTCCCCCGGCTGGCTGACCCGGCTGGTCAACAAGCAGCTCGCCCACAAGTAGCCGGCGTCAACTCCAGCGCTGGGCCTCCAGCTGCGGGGGCAGCGGGGGGTGCAGCGGGACGTCGAGCCCGTCGTAGATGCCCGGTTTCTGTTCGGCCAGCCAGGGCAGGGCACCGAGCAACCGGTTGGCGGCGGTGGTGTTGCCGCCGTCGGCGCGGGTGCCGCCCGGCACGTCAGCGCGCACGACGATGGTCAGCTGCGGGTCGCCGTCCACGATCACCCGGTGGTCGCCGGCCCCGCCTGCAGCGGCGTCGTCG
>CAXEZH010000114.1:0-5733 GCA_964000695.1 uncultured Mycolicibacterium sp.
CTCAGCTCCGAACTCCCGCCAAGCCGCGCCCGCCGGCCCGCCCGGTCACCGGCCTGCCGCGCGGCGGACGAGTACCCGGCGGTCGCACTCGTCGCGCGCCACGTCCCGCGCGCCCGGGAAGCCTGACGGTAGTAGTCCTTCAACTCCAGATCCTTGTCGCGCAGGGCGATCGCGGTGCCCGGCGCCGCCGCCGGACCCTTGGTGGCCTCCTGCTGGGCCTGTTCCCGCGCATCGGCCAGCCGCTTACCGACGCGGGCGCCGAACGCGAGCTGGAAGTTGATCCGGGCGGTGATCGTCGGGGTCGGCCGGTGCGCGCCGGAGGCGATGTAGTCGTTGGACGCCCGCACCATCTGCAGCACGAGGCTCGTGTAGAGCGTGTGGCTGGTGTCGATCTCCTCGGCGAAGCCGTAGGCGTAGACGAACGTGGAGTTGGAGGCGATGTCGCACTTGACGTCGTTGGCGGCGGCGATCAAGACGAAAAGCTGGACGTAAGTGCGCAATCCGCGGGTGCCGGCCTCACCGATGGTGATGGTGCGCTGCACCGGGGCCTGCGCTGCGGTGCGCTTGTCCGAGTGCGAGCGCGCGACGGCGAGATCGATCGACGTCGCGGTGGCCAGCCGCTGGGCTGCGGCCATGAACGCCTCGGCCTCGTGCGGGTTGTCGGTGCCCTCGGCCTGGCGCAGCAACGCGGCAATACGGGCCAGCATCTTGTCGTCTGTCATGGTCGCGAGGTTAGGTCGGCGCTACGACGTGTCCGCATCGCTGTCCCCACAGCGGTTTTCATCCACAGGCCCATCGGTCCTACTTGGTCACGAACTCGTCGAGGGCCGAGACCACCTGCGGCGAGAGCGGCTTCCCGGAGGCGTAGTTGGCGATGTTGTCGGTGGGGTCGTCGCGCAGCACGTGGTTGACGCCGTCGAGCTCGACCAGAGTCAGGTCGGTGTGCCCCAGCGCGTCGACCAGAGGCTGGACGGCGCTGCACAGCGCCTGGTTGTCGGAGTCCGAGCAGGTCACCAACACGGGAGTGCCGGCGGGAATGGCGGCGGCCAGGGCAAGGGGGTCGATCTTGTCGGCTTCGGCCACCGCCTTGACGTTGCCCGGGTTGAGGATGGCGCCGAGACCGTCGGGCAGTTCGGCGGGCGCGGTCCCGTCCGCACGAACCTGCTCGACGGCGGCCTCCCAGGCCGCGATCGTCTCCGGGGAGCCGTCGGCCTTGACCCGGTTGCTGATGATGTCGAGGTAGCGCCCCGGCAGCGGCTGGAACAGGCCCAGCGAGTGCACCGTCGGCGCACCCGGGCTGGTGTCGCCGGCCAGCGTCATCGCATGCACGGTGCCCTCGCCCAGGGCGTAGACCGACAACCGGTCCTGGTCGACGTCGGGACGGTCGGCCAGGAACCGGATCGCGGACTTCGCACCCGTGGTGTAGACGGCGCTGACGACGTCGTTGGGGTTCGCTTCGTAGGGTCCCAGCCCGGTGCGACCGGTGCCGACCTTGTCGTAGCGCAGGCTGGCGACTCCGCGCTCGGAGAGCAGCTCGGCGAGCTGGCGCATGTTGCCGATCGGCCCGGCGACGAGGTTGTCGCCGTTGCGGTCGGTGTTGCCGCTCTCGGAGATCAGCAACGCCGCGGGTCCGCTCTGGTCGTCGTCGCGGTGACGGTAGGTGCCGTGCAGGGTGAGTCCGTCGGCCTCGAAAGTCACCTCCTCGTCGACCCAGGTCGGTGCTGCGTCGCCGCCCGAAGCGTCCGACGAGCACCCGGCCGACAGCGCCAGAACCAACGAAAGCAGCAGCGCCGCAGCAACTTTGAAGCGCGTCACAGCTTCGACTCGATCCAGGCCGTGACGTCGTCGAGCACCAGATTCTGTTCGGGCTCGTTGAACACCTCGTGGTAGAGGTCCGGGTAGCTCTTGAGGTGCACGTCGTCTGAACCCACGCACTCCACCAGGCGCCTGCTGCCCTCGACGGGGATCAGCTTGTCGGCCTCGCCGTGCACCACCAGCAGCGGGGCGCTGATCGCGGCGGCGCGCTGCGGCATCGTTTCGCCGACGCCGATGAGCGCCTTGGCGATGCCGGCGGGCAGCTTGCCGCGGTACACCAGCGGATCGTTCTCGTAGGCCGCCACGACCTGCGGGTCGCGCGAGACCGCGTCGGCCGGCAGGTTCTCGACCGGCAACCCCGGCGCGACCCGGCCCAGCGCCTTGGCCGCCAGCACCATCACCGGGGACACCGAGGCTTGGGCGGCGACGGCCGGGCCGGACAGCACCATGGCCGCGTAGTCGTCGGGGCGCTCGACCCCGTAGGTGAACACGATGGCCCCGCCCATGCTGTGCCCCACGACGATGCGCTTGAGTCCGGGATGCTCGGAGGCGGCGGTCCCGGCGAGGGTGTGGAAGTCGGCGGTGTATTCGGTGATATCGCGCAGATACACCCGCTTGCCGCCGGATCGGCCGTGGCCACGGTGGTCGAGCGCGTAGGTGATCAGACCGGCGTCGGCGAAACGCGCTGCGACGTGGTCGTAGCGACGGGCGTGCTCGGCGTATCCGTGGGCGAGCACCACGACGCCGCGGGGCTCGCGCTGGTCGGGGGTCCACACGTCGTAGACGATGCGGACGCCGCCGACACCGGTGAAACTGTGTTCGGAGTGGGTCACGGCCATTCCCGAGAGACTATCCGGCCTACCCATCGGTGCCTGAACTGCAGGCAGCCGGTTGTCAGACTCACTGCGTAAGCTGCGTCACGTGAGCGTGGTGGCAGTCGAGGACGGTGGGTCCCGGGAGGCGTTCCTGGCCGATGCGCAGCGCTTCCGGCGCGAGCTGCTGGCGCACTGTTACCGGATGACGGGATCCCTGCACGACGCCGAGGACCTGGTCCAGGAGACCTACCTGCGCGCCTGGAAGTCCTACGACGGATTCGAGGGCAAGTCGTCGGTGCGGACGTGGTTGTACCGGATCGCCACCAACACCTGCCTGACGTCACTGGAGGGCCGCAAGCGCAGGCCGCTGCCCACCGGCCTGGGCGCCCCCGCGTCCGATCCGACCGGTGAGATCGCCCAGAATCACGAGATCACGTGGCTGGAGCCACTGCCGGATGCGCCCCGGGAGGATCCGTCGGATCCCTCGGTGATCGCCGAGTCCCGCGAATCGGTGCGCCTGGCGTTCGTCGCCGCTCTGCAGCACCTGCCCCCACGGCAGCGTGCGGTGCTGGTGCTCCGCGAGGTCCTGCAGTGGAAGGCCGCCGAAGTGGCCGAGGCGGTGGGAGCGTCCACGGCCGCGGTCAACAGCCTGCTGCAGCGAGCCCGGGCGCAACTCGACGAGGTGCAGCCCAGCCGCGATGACCGTGCGCTGGCGCCGGAGTCCCCGGAGACCGCCGAACTGCTGGCCCAGTACATCACGGCCTTCGAGAACTACGACCTGGACAAGCTGACCGCGTTGTTCACCGCCGACGCGGTGTGGGAGATGCCGCCCTTCGACGGCTGGTATCACGGCCCCGCCGACATCGTCACGCTGTCGAGGACGCACTGCCCGGCCGAGAAGTCCGGCGACATGCGATTCCTCACCACGACCGCCAACGGTCAGCCGGTCGCGGCGCTGTACATGCTCAACCCGCAGACCGGCCGGCACGAGGCGTTCCAGCTGCATGTCCTCGACGTGCGGGACACGGGGATCGCGCATGTGGTCGCCTTCATGGAGACCGCGCTGTTCGCGAAGTTCGACCTGCCCGACGTGCTGAACTGACTCCCTTCGCCTGGGCACACCTAACCCTCGGGGGCGTGGACGGGTCACCGGGCCCAAGGGAGCGTTGGACGAATCCTCGTCGCCTGGGCGTACCTAACCTTCGGGGGCGTGGCGGCGCAGGCGGCCCAGCACAGTGTCGATCGCCGCGCCGAACGCCTCCAGCTGGGTCGGCGACAGACCGTCGAACACGACGTCACGCACCAGGTCGACGTGTCCCGGCGCCGCGGTGTGCAGCGCCCCGGTGCCGGCCTCGGTGATCGTCACCGTGGCGCCGCGCCGGTCGTCGTCATCGCCTTCCCGGTCCACCAGTCCGCGGCCCCGCATCCGGCGCAGCTGATGCGAGAGCCTGCTCTGCTCCCAACCGATCAGCGAGCCGAGCTCGTTGATCCGCATCGGCCCCCGCTCCGAGAGCGCCACCAGCACGTCGTAATCGGCGAGCGACAGCTCGCAATCGGACTGCAGCTGGCGGTGCATGGCGGTGCTCAGCGCGCCGCTCATCGCCAGATAGTTGCGCCAGACCCGCTGCTGCTCGTCGGTGAGCCATTCCACCCCGCCAGGTTAGCCCGGGAATACATGACGTGTCATGCATGTTGTCGCGTGCAGTACCGGCCACCTAGGCTGGCAAGGACTCCCGAGGAGTGATCGCATGACCAGCCCCCGCAGCATCGTCGACGTCCGTCGCGCCCAGGACCGCGCCAAGACCGAGATCGCCTGGCTCGACTCCAAGCACTCCTTCTCGTTCGGCGGCCACTACGACCCCGACAACACCCATCACGGCCTGCTGCTGGTGAACAACGACGACATCGTCAGCCCAGGCACCGGCTTTGACACCCATCCGCACCGCGACATGGAGATCGTCACCTGGGTGCTGCGCGGATCGCTCGTGCACCAGGACTCGACCGGGCACTCCGGGGTCATCTACCCCGGCCTCGCGCAGCGGATGTCGGCGGGTCGCGGGATCCTGCACTCGGAGAAGAACGACTCGTGGACGTTGACCGGCGAGCAATCACACAGTGAGCCCGTGCATTTCGTGCAGATGTGGGTGGTCCCCGACGAGTCCGGCATCACCCCCGGCTACCAGCAGCTCGAGATCGACGACGAGCTGCTGCGCGGCAACCTGGTCACGATCGCGTCGGGCATGCCCGAGCACCGCGACGCCGCGGCGATCACCATCCGCAACCGATACGCCGCGCTGCACGGGGCGCGCCTGCAGCCCGGTCAGAGCGTGCAGGTGCCCGACGCTCCGTATCTGCACCTGTTCGTGGCGCAGGGCGACGTGACGCTGGAGGGAGCCGGCGCCCTCGAGCAGGGTGACGCGGTGAGATTCACCGCCTCGGGCGGTCAGCGGGTCACCGCGACCGCGCCCGCTGAGATTCTGGTCTGGGAGATGCATGCGGGACTCACTGCGGCGTAAGCGAACCGGAGCGCTGCTGGCGGGAGCGCTGCTGCTGACCGCCGGGTGCACCGGCGGTGGGGAGCCCGATCCGGCCACGCCGTCGGCCGAGCCGTCGACCACCCCCTCGACGGAGTCGCCGACGCCCGGGTCGCCGTCCAGCGCGCCCCGCGACGGATCGGCCCAGCCCCAGACGGAAACCGTGACCGTGCAGGCCGGACCCGGTCTGGATGCCGCACCGTTCGACCAGGAACGCCGGGCTCAGGTGCCGCAGGGTTGGACGATGTCGGTGTGGGCGCGCACGGCCCGCCCCCGGCTGGCCGTCTGGACACCGGATGACCAGCTGCTGGTCTCGATTCCGGCGCAGGGCCGGGTGCTGCGGTTCACCCCCGGCCCCGACGGTACGGAGGAGTCGGTGCTGCTCGACGGGCTCGAGCAGCCCCACGGCCTGACCTTCGACGGTTCCACCCTGTATGTCGCCGAAAGCGACCAGATCACGGCCTACGACTACGCCGACGGCGCCGCGACGAATCAGCGGGTGATCGCGGGCGGCCTACCCAATGCCGAGAGTCCGGAGCTGCGGGGCGCGTACGCCCACGCCCTCAAGA
>CAXEZH010000115.1:0-36702 GCA_964000695.1 uncultured Mycolicibacterium sp.
CCCGATTCGCGGCTCGCCGCTGAGCCCTATTCGCGGCTCGCCGCGGGCGACTGGCTCGACCGCGAGCGCGCCCACCTCACCCGCATCGACGCCTTTCTGCAACCCCACCTCGCGCGGCGGCGAGCCGGCGTCGCCCATCCGGTCTACGACTTCCTGTTCACCTACTACAGCCTGCGTCCGCGCCAACTGCGGATGTGGCACCCCGGATTCGGCGTGGCGCTCGAGGGGCCCGACGCCCGGCGCTACCTGTCGCGCGCCGGCTACACCCAGACGAACGACGGGGTCACGGTCAGTCGTGAATATCTTCACGGGCGCGCGGACACTGTGAGATTCATCGCCGACCTGCTGGCCGCGACCGCGGCGCGACCTCCGCGGTTCAACTGCTTCGGACTGCACGAATGGGCCATGGTCTACCGGTCGCCGACCCCGCGACACCAGAGCGTTCCGCTGCGTCTGGGTGCTGACGGAACCGATGCGGTGGTCGAATCGATGCCATTGCGGTGCACGCACTTCGACGCCTACCGCTTCTTCACCGAACCCGCCGCGCGCCGTAACGCGTCGCACCTGACCCGCTCCGGCCAGGTCGACGCCGAACAGCCCGGCTGCGTCCACGCGGGGATGGACCTCTACAAATGGGCGTTCAAACTCGGCCCGCTCGTCGAATCCGAGCTCGTCCTGGCGTGCCTGGACCTCGCCGTCGACGCCCGCGTGCTCGACATGAGGGCCAGCCCCTACGATCTTCGGGGCTACGGATTCGCGCCGATCGCCGTCGAGACCTCCGGTGGTCGGCGCGAATACGCGCGAGGACAGCTCGAGCTGACCGAGCGGGCCGGACCGTTACGGGCCGCGCTGCTGGACCGGTGCACAGCACTCGTGGGCACCGCCACCGGCGAATAGGCCTGTTACCGGTGGGTAAGCTGGTTCGACGACACTGCAGACGGCATGGCGCCCCAGGCGCGCGTGCAGGCTAGGGAGGAATCATGACCGAGCGCGTGACGGTGGGTAACCTGCGTGTCGCCCCGGTGCTGTACGACTTCGTCAACAACGAGGCGCTGCCGGGCACCGACATCGATCCGGACACCTTCTGGTCCGGTGTGGACAAGGTCGTGGCCGACCTGACGCCGAAGAACCAGGAACTGCTGGCCCGCCGCGACGATCTGCAGGCGCAGATCGACAAATGGCACCGCGCCCGGGTCATCGGCGGGTTCGAGGCCGACGAGTACAAGCAGTTCCTCGTCGACATCGGCTACCTGGAGCCCGAACCGGACGACTTCACCATCTCCACCGCCGGCGTCGACGACGAGATCACCACGACCGCCGGTCCTCAGCTGGTCGTCCCCATCCTCAACGCGCGCTTCGCCCTCAACGCCGCGAATGCCCGGTGGGGTTCGCTGTACGACGCGCTCTACGGCACCGACGTGATCTCCGAGGAGGACGGCGCGGAGCCCGGCAACGGCTACAACCCGGTGCGTGGGGACAAGGTGATCGCCTACGCACGCCGCTTCCTCGACGGCGCGGTCCCGCTGGCGTCCGGCTCATGGTCGGACATCACCGGCGTCACGGTGGCCGACGGCGCGGTTGCCGCCACCCTCGACGACGGCGGCTCCGTCGGCCTGCAGGCACCTGAGCAATTCGTCGGCTACCTCGGCGACGCCGAATCGCCCACCGCCGTGCTGCTGGTCAACAACGGCCTGCACGTCGAGATCCTCATCGACCCCGACTCCCCCATCGGTTCCACCGACAAGGCCGGCATCAAGGACGTCGTGCTGGAGTCCGCGATCACCACCATCATGGACTTCGAGGACTCCGTCGCCGCGGTCGACGCCGACGACAAGGTCGTCGGATACCGCAACTGGCTCGGCCTCAACCGCGGCGACCTGAGCGAAGAGGTCAGCAAGGGCGACAAGACGTTCACCCGGGTGCTCAACGAGGACCGCACCTACACCGGCGCCGACGGTGGCGAGGTGACGCTGCCCGGGCGCAGCCTGATGTTCGTGCGCAACGTCGGGCACCTGATGACCAACGACGCCATCACCGACGCCGAGGGCCACGAGGTGCCCGAAGGCATTCAGGACGCGCTGTTCACCAGCTTGATCGCCATCCATGGGCTGCGCAGCGGCGCCGACAACGACGGAGCCAACGGCCCGCTGGTCAACAGCCGCACCGGCTCCATCTACATCGTCAAGCCCAAGATGCACGGACCCGACGAGGTCGCGTTCACCTGCGAGCTGTTCAGCCGCGTCGAGGACGTGCTCGGCCTGCCGCAGAACACCCTCAAGGTCGGCATCATGGACGAGGAGCGCCGCACCACGGTCAACCTCAAGGCCTGCATCAAGGCCGCCGCTGACCGGGTGGTGTTCATCAACACCGGATTCCTGGACCGCACCGGCGACGAGATCCACACGTCGATGGACGCCGGGCCGATGATCCGCAAGGGCGCGATGAAGTCCACCGACTGGATCAAGGCCTACGAGAACCAGAACGTCGACATCGGTCTGGCGACCGGGTTCTCCGGCCGGGCCCAGATCGGCAAGGGCATGTGGGCGATGACGGAGTTGATGGCCGACATGGTCGAGCAGAAGATCGGTCAGCCCAAGGCCGGCGCGACCACCGCGTGGGTGCCCTCGCCGACCGCGGCGACCCTGCACGCCATGCACTACCACGAGGTCGACGTCTACGCGGTGCATCAGGAACTGGCCGGTGAGAAACGGTCCTCGGTCGACGAGCTGCTGACGATTCCGTTGGCCAAGGAGCTCGCCTGGGCCCCGGAGGAGATCCGCGAGGAGGTCGACAACAACTGTCAGTCGATCCTCGGGTACGTGGTGCGCTGGATCGACGCGGGCGTCGGCTGCTCCAAGGTCCCCGACATCCACGATGTCGCGTTGATGGAAGACCGCGCCACCCTGCGGATCTCCAGCCAGCTGCTCGCCAATTGGCTGCGCCACGGCGTGATCACCGAAGACGACGTCAGGGCGAGCCTGCGCCGGATGGCGGCGGTGGTCGACGAGCAGAACGCCAAGGATCCGGAATTCCGGCCGATGGCCTCCGACCCCGAGAACAACATCGCTCTGCAAGCGGCGCAGGAGCTCATCTTGGCCGGGGGTGAGCAGCCCAACGGCTACACCGAGCCGATCCTGCAACGACGTCGCCGAGAGTTCAAGGCAGCAAACAACGTTGGCTGACGCAGGCATTCCAGCTCTGATGATCGCAGTGACCCCGACGGACTGTGCGCGGCATGGTGGCCTCTCACGTCGAGGCGTGGGACGAGGTGTGGGAAGACATGGGCAGACATAGCCTTCCCGACCCGGACGATCCGGACGAGTCGGGACGCCAACCCGAAGAGCCGCCGACCGAACGGTTCGGTTTCGGAACCGATCCGACCACGGGTCCCGGTTCTGACGACGACGAGTCGCGGCGGTACTCCGACGACGGACCGGGTGGCGACGTCGACGAATACGGGTATCCGGCGGCGTCCACGGCGCAAGAGCCGCTGCCACCGCGTTCGGGCCCCCAGCACACCGGCGACTGGGACGGTGGTGAGTGGACCGGAAGCCACCGCGCTGTCACCCCGGCCCGGCGCGGCGTCAGCATCGGCGTCATCGTCGCGCTGGTCAGTGTCGTCGTCGTGGTCGGCGCGGTCATCCTGTGGCGGTTCTTCGGTGACGCACTGTCGAGCCGGTCGGATGTGGCGGCCGCACGCTGCGTGGAGGGCGAGGTGTCGGTTGCGGTCGTCGCCGACCCCGCCATCGCCGATCCGGTCAGCACATTGGCGCAGCGCTACAACGAAACCGCCGACCCCGTCGGCGACCGCTGCGTGAACGTGACCGTGCAGCCCGCCGACTCCGGCCAGGTGTTGAACGGACTGACCGGCGAGTGGCCGGCCGACCTGGGTGAGCGTCCCGCACTGTGGATCCCGGCGAGTTCGGTGTCGGCGGACCGGTTGGAGGCCGCCGCGGGCGCGGAGACCATCAGTGACAGCCGCCCGCTGGTGAGCTCGCCGGTGGTGTTGGCGGTGCCTCCCGCCTTGCAGGAGGCGCTGGGCGAGCAGAACTGGGGCACCCTACCCGGGCTGCAGACCGACCCCGCCGGCCTCGACAAGCTCGGGCTGCTGGGCTGGGGTGGACTGCGCCTGGTGCTGCCTCTCGACCAGGACAGCGACGCGTCATATCTGGCCGCCGAGGCCGTTGCGACCGCGGCGGCACCGCCGGATGCCCCCGCCACTGCGGGATTGGGAGCGGTCAGCACGCTGATGGGCGCAGAACCGGACTTGGCCGACGCTGCGGCCGGCACGGCGTTCGACGCCATGCTGAATGCCGCTGACCCGTCCACCGCCCCGGTGCACGCCGTCGTGACCACCGAACAACGCCTGTTCCAGCGCGCCGCGGAGATGCCCGACGCGGGCTCGGCGCTGGCGTCCTGGTTGCCGCCGGGGCCCACCGCGATCGCGGACTTCCCGACCGTCCTTCTCGACGGTGACTGGTTGGCCCAGGAACAGGTGACCGGCGCCAGCGAGTTCGCGCGGTTCCTGCGTAAGCCCGAGCAGTCCGCCGACTTCGCGGCCGCGGGATTCCGCGTCGACGGTGCCGAACCGCCGGCCAGCGACGTGGTCGACTTCGGTCCGCTCGGAGCCCCGCTGAATGTCGGGGACCCTGCACTGCGCGCCAGCATCGCCGACACGCTGGCCAGCCCGGCCCAGAGCCCGGCGGTCACGGTCATGCTCGACCAGTCGATGCCTACCGACGAGGGCGGCCAGCCTCGTCTGACCAATGTCGTCGACGCGCTGACCGCACGTCTGCAGGCGTTGCCGCCCGACTCCTCGGTCGGGTTGTGGACGTTCGACGGTGTAGCCGGGCGGTCGGAGATCAACGCAGGCCCGCTGTCCGAGCCGGTGGACGGGCAGCCGCGTTCGGCGGCGCTGAACGCCGCGCTGGCTGCCCAGACGGCATCCAACGGAGGGGCGGTGTCGTTCACCACGCTGCGCCTGGCGTATACCGATGCCTACGCCGATTACCGGGAGGGACAGCCGAACTCGGTGCTCGTGATCACTGCCGGGCCGCACACCGACCAGACGCTGGGCGGAGAGGGTCTGCAGCAGTACATCAGCGGAGCGTTCGATCCGGCGCGACCGGTCGCGGTGAACGTCATCGACTTCGGAGATGATTCCGACCGCGCCACATGGGAAGCCGTGGCCGACACGACCGACGGAAGCTACGTGAACCTTCCCACGTCGGACACGCCCGAGCTGGCCGCGGCGATCTCCGCCATGACGTCCTGACCGGTATAGTCCGTCGAACCCGCTGACAGCGTCAGATGATTGCGGGTCGACAGCACAACTAAGCGTCTGGCGAGCGCTCAGCAACCTGTCTTGATGGCCGGTAAATGGGCTCTTGAGGCTGTCACTTCGCTGACGATATTGCCCCCGACGCATGGCAATGGTATGACCACGTTACTCAATCGATGCAATGAGCTGCGAAGATCGGATGAGCGTTCGGCTAGGGAGGGGAATCAGGCCAACGATGCGGTCTCACAACGACCTCGAGTCTGCTACTGATCAGCAATCGGTGGTCGTGCCGGACTGGCGCGATCGTAAGCGCTATGTCTGGTTGCTGGGCCTCGTCGTTCCTACGCTGGTGCCGATGTCGTGGGCGGCGGTGGCGGCCACGGGCCTCGGGGTGTTCTGGTGGTCGGGTCCGCTGCTGATGTTCGTCGGGATCCCGCTGCTGGACTACCTCGTCGGCAAGGACACCGAGAACCCACCGGAGAGCGCCCTGGCTTGGCTCGAGCAGGATCGCTTCTACCGGTGGGCCACCTATCTGTACCTGCCCGCCCAGTACCTGTCCCTGGTGCTGGCCTGCTGGCTGTGGAGCGGCGGTGGCGGGGTGAGCCTGGGCCCGGTGGACGCGATCGGTCTGATGTTGACGGTCGGCGGCATCGCCGGGGTGGCCATCAACACAGCGCACGAACTGGGTCATCAGCGGGATGGGGCCGAGCGGTGGCTCAGCAAGATCGCGCTGGCCCAGACCGGTTACGGGCATTTTTACGTCGAGCACAACCGTGGCCACCATGCCCGGGTGGCGACTCCGCAGGACCCGGCCAGCTCACGGTTGGGTGAGAGCGTCTACGCGTTCTTCTTCCGTTCTTCCTTCGGCGGTCTGCGTTCGGCGTGGGCCCTGGAACGGCGCCGGCTCAACCGCCGTCACGCGCGGGCGTGGTCGCTGAAGAACGATGTCCTCAACGCGTGGGCCCTGACGGCGGCGCTCTATGCGGTGCTGTTGGCGGTGTTCGGCGTCCAGATCCTGCCCTGGCTGCTCGGTCAGGCCTTCGTCGGTGTGTGCCTGCTGGAGAGCATCAACTACCTGGAGCATTACGGCCTGCGCCGGGCCCGCCGGCGCGGCGGCGCCTACGAGCAGGTTCGACCCGCGCACAGCTGGAACAGCAACTCGGTGATCTCCAACGTGTTCCTGTTCCACCTCCAGCGCCACTCCGACCACCACGCCAACCCGCAGCGCCGCTACCAGGCGTTGTGCCACGCCGACGAGGCGCCACAGCTACCAGCGGGCTACGCCAGCATGGTCGTGTTGGCGCTCTTCCCGCCGCTGTGGCGCCGGACGATGGATCCCCGCGTGCTGGCCCACTACGGAGGCGACGTCAGTCGTGCCGCGCTGAAGCCGAGGCGAGCCGGCGCTCTACCGGGACGACCCGGCTGACTGCACCTGGCGGGTGCGCTTCAGCGCGGTGGCCGCAGCACGCATCGACAGCGCCGGCGAGAGCCGCTCGAGGTACCACAACGCCTTCCACCACCGGGGCACGACGATGATGGCCTGATTGCGCAACACCGCGCGCAGCGCCTGTTCGGCGAACTCGTCGGGGTCCATCGGCCGCAACGCCTCCCCCAGCTTCTGCTGGTTCTCGCGACTGATGCTCTTGTTGTGTCCGTATTCGCCGCCGGTCAGGATCGGCGTGCGCACCACTCCCGGACACAGCACCGACACCCGTACGCCGTGGGTCTTGCCCTCCACGCGCAGGGTCTTCGACAGCGCCACGACCGCATGCTTGGTCGACGAGTAGGCGGCCTGCGCCGACGTGGTGATCAGCCCGGCCATCGACGCGGTGTTGACGATGTGGCCGCTGCCCTGCTTGATCATGATCGGGTAGGCGGCATCGACGCCGTGGATCACCCCGCGCAGGTTCACGTCGATGATGTCGGACCAGTCGTCCAGGGTCAGAGTGTCGACCTCACCGCCGATGCCGATGCCGGCGTTGTTGAACAGATAATCGATGCGTCCCGCAGCGTCCACCACCGCCTCGAGGGCGCGGTGGACGGCCGCGGCATCGCGGACGTCGAGTTCCACGGCGTGGGCCCTCGCGCCTGAGGCGTCCAGTTTCTGCGCCAGCGTCCTCGCGTGGTCGAACTGGCGGTCCGCGATCCACACCTGGGCTCCCGCATCGACCAGCTTCGCTGACAGGGCGGCACCGATTCCCGATCCGCCTCCGGTGACGAAGACGACCTTGCCGTACCAGCCGGACATGTCTTTGGCGCTCACCGGGGAAGGATAGCGGGCGGCGCGGGTCGGAGGGTCGGCTGCTCTGCTCGGCGGTGCCGGACCCGCCGCGGCGCTTGGCCGCACCGCCCTGAGAATTCGGCGGCCGACGATGTGCGCGTTAGCTGGGACACGGCCTCGCGGGTTCGGCAGTCGACTGGGCACGGTAGCTGCGAGCGCGCGCGGGCGCTGTTGCTGCAGGCAGCGGCGAGTGTTTGCTTGGAACCCACCTTTCCTTACCCGGAAGTCAGTTACCAGCCGGTCGCATACCGATCACCTGACGGACAACGGCCTATCACGTCGCCCATTGTTCGGGCCCGGACACAACGGCCTTGCCGCGTGTGCTGAACGGTATGGTTCATACCATCGATATTTTTTTGCCTGTCAGTCACGGGCAACCTTCTGACGCGGTCAATCATCCACAGCGTTCAAATTAATTACCTACATGTAGTTCAAATTTCATGCAATTCCTACTATCCCGTAGGTTCTTGCACAAAATTCCTTTGAACTGCTTTGGTTGCTTGCAATCGCCCCAATTCCTTCCGCTGTGGCAACGGCGGCAACGTCGCACTCTACCGTTGTAGAGTTACCGATAAAGAATGTATATCAGCAATATAAATACAGTTTGCCATAATCGTATGAATGAGAATTATCGACGTTTTGCTGCGCGAAGGCAGGGGCGGCGCCATATGCTCGCGGTGGAGCCAGGCACGGCTCGCGATTTCACTGCTTCTATCGGGGAGTTCTCATGCGGGTTGGTATTCGCAAGGCCGGGGTTGCTTGCGGCAGCCTCGTAGCCTCAGCACTGTTAGCCTTCTCATCGCCGTCCTGGGCCAGCAGTTCGGCGCTGGTGATCGGCGGTCTGGACACGCCGCAGCTGCACGACATCATCATGGCCCAGATCCTGGGCGACCTCACCCACGGCCAGGAGCGCGTCAGCGTCAACTGGCCGGCTGAGGCCGGCCCCTACACCGGCAGCGGCGACATGACGCTCGGCCAGTCCATTGCCGTGGGCATCGACAACCTCAACGCCGAGATCGCTGCCGCCCTGGGCCGCCTGACCCGCGACGAGAACGGCAATGTCGTCAAC
Organism: uncultured Mycolicibacterium sp.; assembly: GCA_964000695.1. GTDB lineage: Bacteria > Actinomycetota > Actinomycetes > Mycobacteriales > Mycobacteriaceae > Mycobacterium. The sequence continues at coordinate 8,632 of CAXEZH010000115.1, forward strand.
GGTGAGAAGGTCACCGTGATCGGTCTGTCAGCCGGGTCGCTGGTCACCACCGAGGTACTGCGCCAGATGGCGGCAGACCCGAATGCGGTGGATGCCGATGAGATCTCGTTCTACCTGGTCGCCGACTCCAGCCGGCAGGAACTGATCAAGGACTCCAAGTACAACCCGAAGTACGACTACACCTATCAGCCGGCGCCCGACACCGTCTACGACACGCACGTCGTCACCGGCGAGTTCGACGGCTTGGCCGACATGCCGGACCGCTGGTGGAACCTCACCGCGGTGGTCAACGCGATGGCCGGCGCCATCGTCGTCCACATCCCGGTGATGTTCGCCGACCTCGACGACGTTCCGGCGGAGAACATCACGGTCAAGACCAACGCGCTGGGCGGCACCACGACCCACTACCTGGTGCCGACCGAGGAGCTCCCGCTGGTCACGCTGCTGCCGTTCCTCAGGCCGTTCGAGGAGAGCCTGCGCGCCTCGGTGGAGCGCGGTTACAAGCGGTATGACGACGTGCCGTCGGCAGCCCGGACGGCGGCGGTGGCCACGCTCGCGGCCGAGCCCGCCGAGGCCGTCGTCGAGGACACCGAGGACACCACAGTGCCGGAGCCGGTGAAGGCTGTTGAGGAGTCCGCCGACACGAAAGACACCGTGCCGGTCGACGTGGCGGACACCGTCGAGGTGGTCGAGACCGATGCGGACGACACCGAGCAGGTCACCGAGCTCAGCGACGAGATCGAGGTAGCCAAGGACGACGACGACACCGTCGAGGAAACCGTCGCGGAGGTCGCCGAAGAAGAGGCCGCCGAGGAGGAGGCACTCGAGGAGGCTCTGGCCGACGACGCGGCTGAAGCTGAGAGCGCCAAGGAGGAAGACGCGGCTGAGGGCGCGTCCTCGGACACCGCGGCATCCGATGACAGCGACGCCGCGGCCGACGACAGCGACACCGGGGCCGGCAGTGACACCGGCGACGATTCGTCGTCGGATGATTCCGGATCGGGGTCTTCCGGCTCCGACGAGTAGCCTCGACGACGACCGCTCACCCGAAGCCCCGGCCCCGCGGCCGGGGCTTCGTGGTGTGAGTTTCCTGCCAGGATGGCGTCTGCGGCGCGCGGGGCAGGGGACGTGGGCCTAGAATTCTGACGACGTTGATCGATTTGCTGTGAGGTAGCGTTCATGCCCATGGGAGTACCTGAGTACGACGTGATCGTCGTCGGCGCCGGCTTCGGCGGGATGGGCGCGGCGATCCAGCTCAAGAAAATGGGCTACGACAACATCCTGATCGTCGACCGCGAGGACGATCTCGGCGGAACGTGGCACGTCAACCACTATCCCGGCCTGGCGGTCGACATCCCGTCACCCACCTACTCCTACTGGTTCGAGCCCAACCCGAACTGGTCGCGTCTGTATGCCCCCGGCTCCGAGTTGAAGCTCTACGCCGACCATGTCGCCGACAAGTACGACGTGCGCCGGCACATGCGTTTCAACACCCCGGTCGAGGGTGCCCGCTGGGACGAAGACGGACAATTCTGGCAAGTGGCCCTGTCCAGCGGCGAGACCCTGACCGCGCGATTCCTGATCACCGCGACCGGTTATCTGTCCCAGCCCCGCAAGCCCGACATTCCCGGCATCGAGGACTTCGAGGGCCGCATCGTGCACAGCATGGACTGGGACGACGACTACTCCCCCGCAGGTGAACGGATCGGGTTGATCGGCACCGGGGCTACTGCGGTCCAGCTCATCCCCGAACTGGCCAAGCAGGCCGCCGCGCTGACCGTGTACCAGCGCACCCCGATCCACGTCGTGCCCAAGATCGACTTCCCGATCCCGGCCGGCTTACGCCGACTGTTTGCCCGCCTTCCTCTGCTGCAGCGGGCGTTCCGGTTCACCACCGACATCAATCTCGAAGTGATGATGATTCTGTCGGTGTTGAACTTCAAGAACTTCCGTCAGCTGAACACGTTCGCGTCCTACCTTTCGCAGGCGCTGCGCTTCGTCTCCATCCGCGACAAGGATCTGCGGGCCAAGCTGACCCCGAGCTACGAATTCGGCTGCAAGAGGCCGACCTACTCCAACTCGTACTACCGCACCCTGGCCAAACCCAATGTCGCGCTGCAGACGGCGGGAATCGAACGGGTCGAGAAGGACGGCATCGTCGCCTGCGACGGAACCAAGGTGCAGATCGACACCCTCGTACTGTGCACCGGGTTCGACCTGTGGGAGGCCAACATCCCAGCCATCGAGGTCATCGGCCGTGACGCGCGCAACCTCGGGAAGTGGTGGCGAGACAACGGCTTCCAGGCATACCAGGGCGTCACGGTGCCGGCGTTCCCGAACTTCCTGAGCCTGGCCGGGCCGTACGCGTCCAGTGGCCTGTCGTACTTCAACACGATGGAATACCAGATGCGCCACATGGACCGCTTGTTCGGGGAATTGCAGCGACGCAACGCGACCACCTTCGAGGTCACCGACGAAGCCAATGCCGCATTCCGCGATCGCATGGCGGTGGCGCTGGAGAACACTGTGTTCCGGCTCGGCGACTGCGCGGGTTCGCGCTCGTACTATTTCAGCCCCAGCGGTGAGACGCTGGTGCGTCCCGCATCGACCAACCAGACCAACCGGGAGAACGACACGTTCGCGTTGACGGACTACACGTTCGACTGATCCCGCAGGTCAGCGCCGTCAAGGACAGACGCCTCACAGGGATGTGTCAGCATGGAGACATGCTGTTGAGGCGAATGGTCGGTGCAATGTGCGCGGCGGTGTCGGTTCCCCTTGCGGTGCCGTTCGCGATGCCGGTCGCAGCGGCCCAGCCGTGTCCCGACATCGAGGTGATCTTCGCGCGCGGTACCGGCGCTCCGGCGGGCCTCGGATGGCTCGGCGACGAATTCGTAGAGTCGCTGCGCGGCAAGGTGGGCGACCGCACGGTGGGCGCCTACGCGGTCAACTATCCGGCGAGCTTCGACTTCGACACCTCGGCGCCGGCGGGCGCCGCGGACGCGGCAGGGCGGGTGCGGTACATGGCCGACAACTGCCCGGACACGAAACTGGTGCTGGGAGGTAACTCGCAGGGAGCGGGCGTGATCGACCTGATCACCGTCGACCCCAAGCCCCTCGGTCGTTTCACCCCGACGCCGATGCCGCCGGACGTCGCCGAACACGTCGCCGCGGTGGCCGTGTTCGGAAACCCGCTGCGCGACATCCGTGGTGGCGGACCTCTTCCCGAACTCAGCGGCGTGTACGGTCCGAAGACGATCGACCTGTGCGGACTCGACGATCCGTTCTGCTCGTCCGGATTGAACTTTGCCGCACACTTCTCCTACGTCAAGAACGGCATGGTGGACCAGGCCACCTCGTTCGTCGCTGACCGGGTGCGCTGAGGCCGCCGCCCGGCAAAACGTGCTCTTGTTGCTGCCCTGCGGCCGGCCCGGGACAGACGCAGGGCGGGCCAGGATACGAACACAGGGTTTCTCGTGCCGCGAAAACCCGCGTGTCAAAGCCTCATCCGCGGCCGGTTCGACGCGTAGGCTGGGCTTTGCTCAGCAAACTGGGAGACGGCGACGAGGGGGCAACGATGGGGTTGAGCACTGACGGCACCGGGGCGCGACGCGGACGGTCGCGCTGGTTAGCTGCTGCGGTGGCCACGGTGCCGCTGGTCGCGCTGCCGGCGACCGCGGTGGGGCTGACCGGAGTCTCTGGATCTTCGGTGGCATCGGCTGCCGAGTTCGATTACTTCCCGCCGGAGCCGGCGCGCGTGCTGACCTTGAGCCTGATCCCCCACGGCAATGACGACGACCTGCAAGGCGTGATGTGCCAGTCGCCCCGAACCTGCGAGATGGTGCAGAACTCCTACCTGTCCAGATCGCTGGCCGTGAACAACCTCGACGAGGCTCTGCGGGACGGGACGACGGGACGCCAGTACGTCTTCGCCTACAGCCAGGGCGCCCGGGTGGTGTCCCAGTGGCTGCAGACCCGTTCCCAGGTCGAGGGCGCCCCGACGCCCGACGATCTGGGCTTCGTGCTGATGGGCAACCCGGGGCGCAAGTACGGCGGCGCGGACGGTGACTGGGACCAGGTGATCCCCGAGACCGACTATCACGTCATCGACGTGTCCCGCCAGTACGACGCCGCCTCTGACTTCCCCGACAACCCGTTCAACCTGCTGGCCCTGCTCAACGCCAACGCCGGCTTCCTGTTCGTGCACCAGGACTACGAGGACGTCGACATCTACGATCCGGCGAACTATGTGTGGACCGAAGGCAACACCACCTATGTCTACGTGCCGACCAAGAACCTGCCGCTGCTGGAACCGTTGCGATGGGTCGGGTTGTCTGCTCTGGCCGATGCGCTCAACGAACCTCTGAAGGAGATCGTCGAACGCGCCTACGACCGGTCCTACCTGCCTGCGCAGCCGGGTCTTCCGGCGCCCGAGCCTGACCCGGAACCCGAGCCCGAACCCGAGGCGCCGGTCGAGGGCGAGGCTCCCGCCGACGACGGCCCGGCAGAGCCGGTGGCCGCCCTGGCTGCGGCGAAGACGGTGATCGACGTGCCCACAGATGTCGCCGATGTCACCGACGGGGAGGCTGCCGGCGGCGAGAACGTCGCCGATCAGACGCAGAGCGGCGACGATGTCGAGCTGACCAACCCTGACGACACCGTGGACACCGGCGATCTGGAGTCCAATGATCAGGACACTGGCGATGTGGACGCCGGCGATCTGGATACGGGCGATCTGGATACGGGCGATCTCGACGACTTCGAATCCCTCGACGAGGACGCTGCCCTCGCCGATGCCGACCTGCAGACGGAGGAAGCCCAGGAGGCCGGGTCTGACGAACAGGACCGACAGGAGACGGGCGACAAGGGCACCACAGGTTCCTCCGGCGAGAGTGCTGAGGGCGCCGATGATTCCGGGTCCGCGGCTTCCAGTGCCGGTGAATCGGACGGCTCGGACGAGTAGGCCAGGGGCGCGCGTACGAGTAGTGCAGGAGCATCAGGACTTTCGCTGACAGCACGGTGACCGCCGACCGTGGTTGTGGATGGCCGTCGACAGGTGTGGTTGGCTGGCATGATGGATGTCGCGGGTCTCGCACCGATCGAGCAGACTGCCCTGCTCACCGAGTACGCCCGGGCGCTGGACAGCGCACGTGCGCACCCGATCCTCGCCGATCCGCTCGCGGGTGCGACGGTTGCTCAGATCGACTCTGACTTCGCGAGTCTGGGCGCTACCGCCAGTGTGGTGGCGTTGGTGGCGCTGCGCGCGAAGATGCTCGACGAACGGATCCGCGCCTTCATCGCGGCGCACTCCGACGCCGTGGTGGTCGACCTGGGATCGGGGTTCAACAGCGCGCTCCATCGGGTGAATCCGCCGGCCACCGTGGACTGGTACAGCGTGGACCTGCCTGCGGTCATCGCCATGCGCGAGGCGCTGTTACCGGAGCACGCCAGTGCGCGGTCCGTTGCCGCGTCGGTCCTGGAATCGACATGGCTGGAACCCATTCCGGCCACCCGGCCCACGCTGGTCTTCGCCGACGGCCTGTTCGCGTTCCTCGACGAGTCTGCGGTGATCTCGGTGATGCGCGGTGTCACCGGCCACTTCGCTTCTGGAATCCTGGCATTCAACGACTACGGACCGGTGAGCAAGCTCAACCAGATGATGGGCCGGCTCAGCACATCGAGGAACGCGAACTCGCCACACACCCAGTGGAGGTTCGCAGGTTTCAAGGACGCGCATACGCCCCAACTCTGGAATCCGGCCCTGCAGTTGATCGAAGAGGCCAGCGGCATGCACCGGCCCGAGGCCCGACTGTTCCCGGCCGGCCTCCGGAGGGCCGCCAGGTTGTCCCACCGGGTCCCGGCGATCGCGCGCAAGGCCAGGATCGTGCAGTACCGGTTCTAACCGTTGGTCTCGGCCACCGACACCGTTGACTCGGTGCGCGGCGCGGCATCCTTGCGGCGGTGCACCACGGCACGTCCCCCGCGCCCCGGCGTGACGGTGACGCCGCGGCTGTGCGGCTTTTCGTCCGGTTCGGTCGTGGGCTCCAGCGTGAACTCCCGCAAAATCGTGCGCAGCGTGACGTCCATCTCCATCGTCGCGAAGGACGCGCCGATGCAACGCATCATTCCGCCGCCGAACGGGATCCAGGCGAAGGGGTTGGGCGGATTGCCGACGAAGCGGTCCGGATCGAACTTGTCGGCGTTCGGGAAGCTCTGTTCGGCCGCCATCGCCAGCTGGGTGCTCGCCATGATCGTGTCACCTTCGGGAATCACCCACTCCCCCAGGCGGATCCGAGTCCGGGCGCGGCGAAGCGCCGCGGTCAGAACCGGCCTGGTGCGCTGTGACTCGGCGATGGTGGCCGTCATCAACTCCGACCCACCGGCGTCCACCTCTTCGGTGAGCCGGGCCAGCAGGTCGGGATGCCGGCGGATCCGTTCGATGGTCCACGCCAGCTGCGTCGACGTCGTCTCGTGGCCGGCGACCAGCATGGTCAGCAGCTCGTCGATGATGTATGAGTCCGGCAGCGGCTCACCGTTGTCGTAGCGGGCCTGCAACAGCAGGGACAGCACGTCACCGCGGTCGGCGAAGTTGGGGTCAGAACGTGCGTCGGCGATCAACGAGGTGCAGATCTCGTCCATCCGCCGCCGGTACTGCGCGAACTTTCCACCCGGACTCCAGGCGCCGAGGTCCTTGCGCACCAGCGACGGCAGCAGGGCGATCTTGGAGCCGAACTCCACCGCGGCGGGGATCACCACGCGGAGCTCGTCGAGTTCGTCGCCCTTCGCGCCGAACACGGCGCGCAGGATGGTGTTGAGCGTGATCCGCATCATCGGATCGAGGGTCTCGAACTCCACCCCCTCGGGCCACGACTGCATCTCACGCATCACCTCCTGCTCGGTGATGGTTTCGTAGCTGCGCATGTTCTTGCCGTTGAACGGCGGCAGCAGCAGCTTGCGGCGGGCCAGGAGCTCGTCGCCCTCCAGGTTGAAGATCGACCCGGGCCCCAGCACGTCGCCGCCGAGGTTGTTCTGCGGTCGCCCGACCAGCTCACGGCTGGTGCTGAACAGGTCCTTGACCAGGACCGGATCGCTGATCACGACGGTTTCGCCGAACACCGGCAGCTGCAGGGTGAAGGTCGAGCCGTAACGGCGCCCCAACGCGGCCACCGCACCGTAGCGTGCGGTGAGCACCGCGGCGCCCTGGATCAGTTTGGGCAGGCGCGGGCCCGGTGGTAGCCGTACGGGCTCCGTCGTCGCGGTAGCCATGTCGTCACCCCTTCATCACAGATGAACACGTCGGTCGCGGGTCGCTCTCACCGTGAGGTCTCAGGCTAGCGCGTAGTCGCTGAGCGGAAAGTGCTGCTGCTCCTTGACGGCCTGACGCACGGTGGTGGGCCGGAACAGCGGGGCCTCACCCGAACTGTTGAACCAGTACGACCGCGAGTTGGCGCAGTTGCCCAGCAGGAACACCGAGTCGTCGAGCAGCGTCAGCATCCGGTCCAGGAAACGCGCGTTGGCCTCCTCGGTGACCTCGAAGGTGCGCGCGCCGGTGCGCTGCATCTCGCCGAACAACCGCTCCATGTGCCGCATCTGGTATTCGACGGTGTCGAACCACGACATGCCCACCCAGGCGTAGGGGCTGGCCTGGCTCAACATGTTCGGGAACAGCGGCACCGCCAGACCCTCATAGGCCTGGAATCGGTTCTCCCGCCACCACTTGCCCAGATCGCGGCCTTCCCGGCCGATGACCTCGATGGCCGGCAGATTCGACTCCCACACATCGAATCCGGTGGCCAACACCAACGTGTCGATCACGCGTTTGGTCCCGTCCGCCCCGACGATGCCGTCGGCCTCGATGCGATCGATGCCGGCCGTCTCCAGGTGGACGTGGGGCTTGTTGAACGTGCGGTAGTAGACGTTCGACAGCGTCGGCCGTTTGCACCCGAAGTCGTAGCTCGGGGTGAGCTTGCGGCGCAGCTCCCGGTCCCGGATCGCCGCGAACCGGTGCAGTCGGCCGATCGCGGCGGCGATGCGGTTCACCGGCCGGAACTGACGGAAACGCCACATCGCGAGGGTGACCATGATGTCCATGAACAGGTCACTGGACACCCGCAGCATCCGCTGGGTGGCCGGGACCTTCGCGAACAGCCGCTGCGCCCGTGGCCCGAAGCCGAAGTCGAGCTTCGGCATGACCCAGATCGGGGTGCGCTGGTAGACGGTCAGCTCGGCGGCGTCCTCGGCGAGCTTGGGGATGAGCTGCACACCGGTCGAGCCGGTCCCGATGATGGCGGTGCGCTTGCCCGCCAGCGAGTACGAGTGATCCCACTCCTGGGCGTGCAGGACGGTGCCCGCGAAGCTCTCGATGCCGGGGATGTCCGGCTTCTTCGGTTGGCACAGGTACCCGGTGGCCAGGATCAGGAACTGCGTGTGCAGAGTCTGTCCGTCGGACAGGGACACGAGCCATTCCTGCGCGTCGTCGTCCCAGCGTGCGCCGTCGACCACGGTGTTGAACCGCATATAGCGCCGTAGGTCGTACTTGTCGGCGACGTGCTCGGCGTAGGTCTTGAGTTCGCTGCCGGGCGCATAGAGGCGCGACCAGTACGGGTTGGGCTCGAAGCGATAGGAGTAGGTGGTGGACGGGACGTCAACCGTCAAGCCTGGGTAACGGTTGACGTGCCACGTTCCACCGAGGTCGTCCTCGCGGTCGAGAATGGCGATCTTGTCGTAACCGAGCCGGTTCAGCTGGATGGCTGATCCCATGCCGCCGAATCCGGCGCCGACGATTACGGCGTCATACTGCTCCGTGCTCACGGGGCGATACTACGGGCTTCCGTCCCGGCCATTCCTAATCGTCGGAGCCGCCGGAGCTGCCGCTGTCACTGCCGGAGTCGCTGCTGCCGGAGTCACCGCTGTCGCTGCCCGAGCTGTTGCTGCCGCTGTCGGAGGAATCGTCGGAGCCCGCGTCGGAGTCATCCGAGTCCGCCTGGTCGTCGGCGGCCTCGTCAGCCGCCTCGTCGTCGGCTTCGTCGGCGGCGTCCTCGACCTCGTCGGTCTCGTCGGTCTCGTCGGCGATGTCTTCGGTGTCGTCGGTCTCGTCGACGACGTCCTCAGCCTCGTCACCCGCGTCGGAGGCGTCCTCCTCGACAGGAGCATCGGTCTCGGGGGCCTCGTCGGTGACCTTACCCTCGTCGGTGACCGATTCGAACTTGTCCTTCAGACCCTGGATCGCGTCGGAGACGACATCGGTCTGCTCCTCGGCGGTGTCCTCGGTGACGGCGGGAGTCTCCTCGGCGGCCTCCTCGGTGGTCCCGGTGGCCTCCTCGGTGGTCTCGTCGACCGTCTCCTCCTCCGGGGCGAACAGTGCGGCGAGGAAGGAGGACGAGCTGTCGGCGTCCGTGTCGGCGTCCGCGTCGGCGTCCTCGTCGGTGGACTCGACCGGGGGCCCGATGTACTTGCCGTCCTCGTCGTACAGGTCCTTGACCTTCGGCGGGATGTACAGCCCCTTGGGAATGTCGTCGCCGACCTTCCACTGGGTCGGCATGAACGGGTCGACCTCGTTGCAGTCCGGGCACAGGATCTTGGCGAACGGCCGGAACAGGTAGGCGAACGCGGTCTCGTTGGGGTTCCAGATCTGGCTCTTCGGCACGAACGGGTACCAGGTGACCATCAGTGCCTCGAACAGGTTCACCGCGGCGCCGAGCTGGTCCCCGATCGTCGGGGTCTTGATGCCCTCGGGCGGCGAGATCAGGTGGTTCCAGAAGGACTTGGTCTCGGCGAACCACTCGAGGTGCACGGTCTCGCCGTACCACTCGACGGGGTCACCGTCCTGACCCATCTCCTGACCCCAGTAGGTCTCCTCGTCGCTGACGGGGTTGTACTCGGGGGTGATGGGGCCTTCGAAGGTGTAGCCCTCCTTGGCGAACAGATCCCACAGCATCACCTTGAACATCTGGTCGGTGATGCCCGCGGGATTGGTGCACTGCGTCTTGCCCGTGCCCGTGCACCCTTCGTTCATCGGCAGGTTCGCCCGCGCCCAGTAGTCGGCGATCTCGCCCATCGGGCCCGAGATCGACGGGATCGCGACCAGGAAGTCGACGAACGCGCGGGTCATCTCCGGGTTGGCCGGATCCCAGCCCAGCACGTTGGTCTCGGTGTAGACCCACCAGCTGCCGCTGTCACGCATCGCCTCGGCGAAGCGGTTGGTGCCCTGTACGGCGTAGTAGGGGATGTTGGCGACCGTCTCGAGGAGGTTGATCGGCGCGTAGAAGATGCTCTGCGCATCGGAGATCGGCGCGACGTCGTCGAGGCGCGGGTCGCGGTTGTAGCCCTGCTCGATGATGTACTGCAGCGGTCCGGTGAGATCGTCGGCCAGCTTGTCCAGGCCCATCCAGCGCAGCGGCTCGACGATCGGCAAAGACTTGGCCGGCACGAAGACGTACTCGGTGTTGCCCTCGGTCCACTTGACGTTGTCCGCGGCGTCCAGGTCGACGTTGGTGTAGCTGTCACCGAGGTGGTTGGTGAAGAAGCCCATCGTGGCGTTGAGCACGGCCAGGACGTTGAACGGGTTGGCCGGCTGGTCACCGGTCGGGTCGTACTGGTTCATCACGTCGATGACCTGGAAGTCGCTCTCGGGCCACACCTGACCCCACGGAACGCCCGATCCGCCGTACTTGCGGCTCGGGTTGCCGACCACGACGAAGGTCAGGTTCTCCGGGATCTCGAAGTCTTCGGGGTTGGCCAGGTACGCCTCGAGCCACTGCGATGCGACGACGGCGCCTTCACTGAAGCCGAGGACGGTGACTTCGTCACCGCTGGCGACGGCCGCGGCCAGCTCATCGGTGAGGGCATCCACGCCCAAGCCGAACTGACCCGGGCTGGTCCAGACCGGCATGTACTCCAGGTCCATGCACGTGTTGCCGCTGTCCTCGCCGCAGTACCGGCCCTGCAGGGCGTCCTTGACGTCCACCGCGTCGGGCGACGGGTTGATCGTGATCACCTTCGCCTTCAGGGTGACCTGCTGGGCGCTCTGGGTGGTGGTCGTCGCGCTCTCCGCGGGGGCCGGGGGCGCGATGGGGGCGAACGCCAGGACGCTCGACCCGACGATTGCCAGGCCCGTGGTCATGTACGGGCGAAGCGCAGAATGCATGTGCCGACCCTTCCAGGTGGTTGCAATGTGATGACGATCTGATCACGACGTGAGGTGTGCGGAGATTATCACACTTCGCCGTTGTGCAAGCGATTGCTGGAGGAATTCCAGCGCATCACCGCTAACCCTTCGAGAAAACCACAGGACGTGCGCGAATTGCCAATTGCCCTTCGTCCCCACGGCAGGCGGCGGGGACCGCACGGTCGTTGCTCAGTCGGACCGGCGCATCGTCGGGCAACCATGATTGACAGCGTTTACGCAGGTGGAGCCTGCACAATGCGCCGAATTCCGTGTTGCTGGCTAACTGTCGAGAACAGGGGGTTACTTTTTGGTGACGCGCGTGCTCATGCGGGCGGACGCCGCCTCGGCGCACACCATCGCCACCCCGCTCCAGCAACCTGTCTGGCAGCCTTTCCCGTCCGGCGATCACTTTTGCTGGCGGCGTCAATTACCTCTCGCCCACCTATCGCCGGCGCGGTCCCAGGTGTTAACAGGTGTCGCACAGGTATCGAATTCGTGAGCCGACCGTATGTGTGGCCCGCCGGCCGGCGTCACAGTCCCCGGGTGCCCAACCAGGTGTGGATGCGTTCGGCGACCGACTGCCACCCGGGCTCCAGCATCATGTTGTGACCCAGGTCGGAAAAGAACTCGGGCTCGGTGCTGTAGGCCTTGGCCGTGGCGCGCACCTCCGCCGCGGTGACTGCGCCGTCGTGTCCGGCGCCCAGGACCAGCAGTGGCGCACGCACCCGCCTGGGCCGCGGCAGCGCCAGCAGCCCGTCGACTCCCGACCGTGCGCTCTCTTCCTGCAGTCGGGCCGCGCAGGACGCCACGAGGGCCTCTGGGGTGTGGGGTGAGAAGAACCGCTCCCGGGCGAGTTCGGGCGTGCTGACGTAGGCGAGTGAACGGCCCGACGCCGAGAGCTTCACGAAATGCCACGGGTGGCGCCGTAGCCAGCGCATCCCCGAACCGAGATAGCCTCGCGGCGGTGCGGACGCCATCAGCACGGCGGCCGGGATGTCGCGGGACTCGAGGAATTTCTGCACGACGAATCCGCCCATCGAGTGGCCGATGACCACCGGAGGTGTCGGCAGACTCGCGGCCACCTGGGCCACGTCGTCGACATAGTCGGCGATCGACAAGGCCCGCAGCGGCTTGGTGGCCGGGCTGGCGCCGTGGCCACGAAGGCTCGGGGCCAGGGCCCGGTAGCCCCGGCCGGCGAAGAAGTCGAGGAAGTGCTCGTCCCAGCACCACGCCGCATGCCACGCGCCGTGGACGAACAGCAGCGGGGCCGGATGCGCCGGGCTGGTGCTGCCCTTGTCGATCACCTCGAGTGTGGCTGATGGCATGGCGGTGAGACGGTCTCTTCTGCGGGGAGGCGGGGGCTGGGCAGTCCGGCGCGGGCGGAGCGTCGCCGGCAAGCGTGCTGGTGAAACCTACCATTCGGAGCGTGGTCGGCCGTCGGTAGTACCGTCCCTCCCATGATGTTCCGCACCCGGCCGCAGGCGGCCGGATTTCGTTTCGGATTGCTCGACGGCATCGTGAACACGCGGATCTCGCCGACCCTGTTGCCCTCTGCCAGCATGCTGACCGCGACGGCCACCGGGGCCGACTCCTTCTGGGTGGGCGACCACATCAACTCTCTGGTCCCGCGGTCGGTCGCCACCCCCGAGCACCTCGGCCTGGCGGCGAAGCTGGTGCCCAAGGTCGACGCCATCCTGGAGCCGTGGACGATGCTCGGCCATCTGGCGGCGCGCAACCGGATGCGCCGGTTGCGCTTCGGGGTCTGCGTCACCGATGCCAGCCGTCGGCACCCCGCGGTCACCGCGCAGGCGGCCGCGACCCTGCATCTGCTCACCCGCGGTCGCGCCATCCTCGGGATCGGTGTCGGTGAACGTGAAGGCAACGAGCCGTACGGGGTGGAGTGGACGAAGCCCGTCGCGCGGTTCGTCGAGGCGCTGGCGACGATCCGGGCGCTGTGGGAGTCGAACGGCGAACCGATCACGCGGGACTCGGCGTACTTCCCGCTGCGGCACGCCGTCTTCGATCTGCCTCCGTACCAGGGCAAGTGGCCGGAGATCTGGGTGGCTGCGCACGGCCCCCGGATGTTGCGCGCGACCGGACGTTACGCAGACGGGTGGGTGCCGTTCGTCATCTCCCGGCCCGCCGACTATGCCCGAGCGCTGGAGACCGTGCGCAGCGCCGCCTCCGATCACGGCCGCGACCCGATGTCGATCGTGCCTGCGGTCAACCGCACCGTCGTGGCCGGACGCACCCGCGACGACGTCGACGAAGCACTGGATTCGGTGATCGTGAAGTCGGTCGCGTTGGCCGCGCCCGCGGAGGCATGGTTGCGCCACGGGGTGGAGCATCCGCTGGGTGCGGATTTCTCCGGCGTGCAGGACCTCGTGCCGCAGACCATCGACGAGCAGACCGCGCTCGAGTACACCGCGCGCGTGCCGGCATCGTTGATGAAGGAGATCTGTTTCCACGGGACCGCCGACGAGGTGCTCGATCAGGTCGCCGAGTGGCGCGACCACGGGCTGCGCTACCTGCTGGTCATCAATGGCAGCCAGTTGAACCCGAAACTGCGTAAGGGGATGACCGCGACGCTGCCGTACACCAAGGTGCTGCGGGGGCTGGGCAAGCTCTGAACGTAGGTGGGTCTGCCGGTCGTTTGCCGGCGGCCATCCGGGTGGCGACCGATGGCGGCATCGACCGGTACTGCGGGTGATTGCTCGGACGCGACATCGGTGCGCACAATTCCCGGCTCGAACGTCCCGGTCGGCCGCGATCGCGTCTTTTCTGGCGAACAGCACGGGCCGCGCTGCCGTCTTGACGGCAAGCTGTCGGGCAAACCGGTGACGCGCGGCGGTGATAGATCACTTACCCAGCAGCATAATTCGCGCCTGCGTCAATAGCTGGGGCGGCTGTCCTACCGCGGCAGGTCACGGGCACCTGTGAGCAGCAAAGAGATCGGGCGGTGGCACGCGGGGCGGCGCGCGGGTCCGCGAGTGGCCGGATCGCATCACAGACGCGTCGGGACGAAAGTTTGCTCAACGGGAAGCCGCACAGCTCCTCGACAGGGTATGGTCAGGCGGTCGTCAAACGTAACTGCCTGAAGAGATGGGTGTCATGCGAGTAGCTGTGAAACCGGTCATCACGACCAGCGTGGCCCTGGTGGGGGCCAGTGTCCTCGCCGTCGCGCCACTGGAGCCGCCGGCACCCGCGACCGCACGAGTAGTCGAACAGGACGTCAGCCTGACCGCGTCCTCGCTGGCCTACGTGCCGATCAATGCGATCGAGCAGGTCTTCAGCGCGCCGGCCAACATGGTGGCCGCGCTGGACCGGCTCGCCACCGCGCTGGCGATCAGCGGCAGCTGGAACGAATCGCACCCCAACAACGTGTGGGGCTGGGATCCTGCCAACCCGGACATGCTGCGCGAGGCGGTCAACGTCCTGGTGCCCTTCCCGTCGTTCTCGCAGCCGTGGGGCGAGCACCTGAACTGGTGGGCCGCAGCGAATCTGCCGATGTATGAAGGCTGCGCCTACGAATGCGAAGACCTGCCCGGAATGCTGGACCTGATGTTCAAGGTCCCGATGAGCGAGTTCTACGACGAGGACGGCTACACCTTCCCGACCGTCATCAACCCGATCGACGGCCAGGAGACCGAATGGTCCGAACAGCAGGTCATCCTGGACCCGGCGGAGCCGATCAAATCGGTGTGGGCATCGCTGACCGCCGAGCCGACCGGCATCCAGACCGTCACCTGGTGGGAGGTCGTCACCGCGGTCGCCAATTTCAGTGCCGCCCTGCAGATCACCGGTCACCTGCCCGACTGGATCGCCGTGCGCGAGATCGAGACGTTCTTCAAGCACTTCCTGCGTGAACCCGAGGAAGACGTCGCCCCCGAGGACGAGGAGTCGGAGACTCCGGCCGAGGCGAACGCCATGTTGGTCGCTTCATCCGTCGGCCTCTCCCCCGTCGCCGCGCCCGGCGATGTCGCTCCCGTCGCGGAGGATGCCGACGAGACGGCCGGTGGCGAGGCCGCCGCTGCGGCGGATCAGGGTGAGCCATCCATCGTGGCCAAGGCGACCGACGAGCTGAAGAAGAAGTTCGAGTCCGCGCCGATCGTCGCCGACGTCATCGACGAGGCGTCCGAGGCCGTCACATCCGAGGATGTCACCGAGGACTCAGTCACCGAGGCGGACGCTGACGAGGCGGCCACCGAAGAGGCTGTCACCGAAGAAGACGCTGACGAGGCCGTCACAGACGACGCGGACGAGGCTGTCGACTCAGCCGAGGCCGACGCTGACGCCGAGGCCGACAGCCCCACCAGCGGCGGCAAGCACCGCAAGGACGACGACAGCAGCAGCGGATCCTCGCAGAGCGCGACGAACTCGTCGACCGATTCGTCGGACAGCAAGGACAGCGACTCGAGCGACAGCAAGGGCGGCGACTCGAGCGACAGCAAGGGCGGCGACTCGAGCGACAGCAAGGGCGGCGACTCGGGCGGCAGCGACGACTGAACCGCGACCTGGATGGGTACCGGCTCTCAGTCGGTGCCCATCCAGGGCCGGTTGCCGTACCTGTTGAAGTGCATCACCTCAGCCGCAGGCCGGCGGGTGGTGGGACCGTAACGGCCTCGCGGCCAGCCCAGCGGGACGACGCAGCACGGTGTGACCGAGACGGGCAGACCCAACGTTCGGCGGGTCGATGTGACGCTCCACAGCGGCAACGTGATCAGCGACGCGCCCAGCCCCATCGCGCGCGCAGCCAGGAGCAGATTCTGCACGCTGGGGTAGATCGAGCCGAAGAAGCCGGACAGTGCCGCGTGCGGCATCGGCACGAACGGGACCCGACCGTCCTTGGCGCCCAACCGCAGACAGGCCACGATCAGGACCGGGACCTCGGTGAAGTGGTCGACCTGCCACTGCACGGCCCGCGCGGTTTTCGCCATCGACTCATCAGTGGCCGCCACCCGGCGGATGACAGTCTGGTAGTAGAGATTCCAGGCCTGCCGGTAGCGCTTGGCCAGCTTCTTCTTGGTGTCGTAATCCTTGATGACGATGAATTCCCAGTTCTGCCCGTTGGCCCCGGTGGGGGCATGCAAGGCGACGTCGATGCACTTCATCAGGATCTCGTCGTCGATCGGGTCGGGATAGACCCTTCGCACGGCGCGTTGGGTCATCATCGCGTCGACCAGCGGCATGTCAAGGCGGGCAAGGGCTTCCGCCGTCGTGGGTACCTCCCCGGGGGTGTCGGTGTAGCGGCGGTCTCGATCGGCCATGTCAGGCATTGCGGGAAATCCAATCCGAGGTGAAACGCTGCAGCGCGGGAATCTCGACGGTGATCTGATCGCAGATGTACTTCTCGATCCGGCCGCCCACCAACGGGATCCTGACCTCGACCGTGCCGGACAGGGTCAGGCTGGACCCGTCGGGGGCCGGGGCGAGAGACGCCGCGCCGAGTCCGCGACCGGGCACCCCGGACGCCGCGATCGTGACCTCACCGCTGACCCGCTCCGCGGCGGGCCGCCACGTCTCGGTGCGCATGAGCGTCAGGTCGCCCGGAAACACCTTGGCCAGCACGCCGGGCAGCACATCGTGACCGAGGTCCTGGGTCGTGGCCACCGAGATCGTGCCGTCACCGTCGACGGTCAACGTGTCCAATGTGGTCGCGCCGCCGCCGAACTCGGCGATCCGGGCGTGCCAGTACGCTTCGCTGCCGAACGCCGAATGGATCATCTCGACGCTGGCGGGCGAGTCGGTGCGGACGTCAAACGGACGTGGCATCGCGTTTACCGAACAATCGGTCCGCAAGCTTGCCCGCGAATGTGCGTGCCTGCCCCACCTGCGCGTCGCTGATGTTGGTGGGTGGGAGTTTGAGGCCAAGATAGCGATCGCGGTACTCCCCCGAGCCCAGATAGCTCGCCAGCGACAGCAGGGACGGCAGTTCGCCACCGGGATAGCCGAAATGGATGCTGTCGGCGAATCGGCCACCGTTCTTGTCCGCCAGTTCGCGCACTGCTTCCAGATTGCGCCGCCACTTACGCCGGCACACCACGAACACCGCGTAGGGCGTGCCGTCGAGCAGCGGCGCCGCCTCGGCGGATGTGAGGAACGAACGAAGCGGCATGCTCACGGTGTCCCACCAGGTGGGCGAACCGAGGCAGACGAGGTCGTAGTTCCCGTCCCGCACCGCATCGGGAGTGCGGATCTCACCCGTCTGCCCACGGTTCTGGGCGGGCAACACGCTGAACATGTCCGGCCACACCTTGCGCATCGGGAACCGGGTGAACGGTTCGGCGTACTTGGCGTCGACGAACTCGATTGCCGCGGTGTGCACTTCGCACCCGCGCTGCCGGAACGCCTCGGCCGCCCCATCGAGCACCTTCGCGGTCTGACCGGTGTAGGAGTAGTAGACGAACAGTACCCGCGGCGCCGCTTTCGGGCCGGTGCCGCCGTCCGCGGCGGTCATCGCCGACCGCCGGTGGGCTCTCCCGCTGAATTCACATCTGCTCCCTTCGGTGTGGGGCCGGTGGTGTCGGCCCGCTGCGGTGCGCCAAGCTGATTGTCCCGCAGCGACGTTTCCGCATAGCCTCTGTCTCATGACCGACAAGGTGTCCATCGATCTGACCGGCCCGGCCCAGACCATGTTGACCACGCTGTACCTCAAAGCGCTGGACGCGGACTTCGAGCGGCCGGTCCTCGGCGACCAATTCGCCAAGGAGGCCATCGACCGCATCGACTACGACTGGCGTGAGCTCGGCGTCAGCGGCACGTGGGCGCCGCTGGTGACGGTGCGCACCGCCCAGTACGACATCTGGACCCGGCAGTTCCTGGCCGTGCACGGCCCCTGCACGGTCGTGCACCTCGGCTGCGGTCTGGACAGCCGCGTCTTCCGGATCGATCCGGGGCCGGACGTGCAGTGGTACGACGTGGACTTCCCGGGCGTGATCGCGTTGCGCGAACAGATCTACCCGAGCCGCCCGAACTACCACCTGCTGCCCACACCGGCGACCGAATTGTCGTGGCTGGACCAGATTCCGGTGGACAAGCCGGTGCTGTTCCTGGCCGAGGGCATCAGCATGTACCTGACCGAGGAAGACGGCATCGCGCTGCTGCGCCGCGTGGTCGAGCGCTTCCCTTCCGGCGAGCTGCAGATCGACTTCTACAACTGGGTCGGTATCCGGTCGCAGCGCATGCAGACGCTGGTGCGCCGCACCGGCTCCACCCTTCACTGGGCCGTCAACCGCCCGGACGACATCCTGTCCCGGGTTCCGGGCATCCGGTTGCTCGCCTCGGCAACGCTGTTCGACGCCAGCACCGCCGAGCGGGGATCCGGGCCGTTCCGCGCGGTGCGTCGCGCGGTGACCGTCCTCCCGCCGGTGCGGAAGGCCTTGCAGTATCACCGCTACGCGTTCGGGCCCGTCACCTGACACCGGCGCCGGCCTGACGCGCGGCGATGCCGCGCAGAATGGTGTCGATCGTGTTCACGGACTTCTCCGGCTCCGGTCCATGCGAGTGGTACTCGATCATCAGCTGGCCGGCGAAGATCTTGCTGGTGTAGATCTCGATGCCGGAGCTGACCGCGAAATACAGCTCGCCGTGGCTCGCCGACAACTCCATGCCCGGAGGCATCCGCATCGGCGGAACGATGCCGTTGTCGGTGAACATGACGACGTCGGGCAGGCCGGGGGGGTTTCCGACGTACTGCGGGCTGAAATGCAGGAAGCTCTGCTGGATGACACCTTCGGCGATGTCCTTCTTGAAGGTGTCGTTGATGTCGCGGGCGAGGTCGATGACATCGGTGCCGTGCTCGATCTCGGCGAGATAGGTGGCGATACCCACCGGGTTGGTGCACTCGGTTGCCGACACCGGCGGTGAGAGCAGATACCGCAGATCCACCGGATACACGTAGGGCACCGGGATGTTCGGGGTGGCCCGTAGCTGCCACTCGGCCATCAGCACCGCCGCCGACAACAGGCTGTTCAAGCCCAGCTTGTGGGCACGACAGAACGCCACGATGTTCTCGGTGTCGGCCTCGGAGAGCTTGCAGTACGCCATGGGCACCCGCTGCGGCAGAACCGGATTCGACTCCGACGGGGCCCGGCGCGACGGCGGCAGCTCGTAGGCGAACATCGCCGCGAGCAGCCGCTCGAGCCCGGAGCGGGGCCGTTTCTCCACGTTGCGGTCCGCGAGAACGACCTCCAGTGACACCGGCGCGGAATGCACCTTGGGTGGTGAGGTGCGCCCGGTGGTGACCAGATCGGTGTAGGTGGAGAACAACTCCTCGACGAGGCTGAACTGGTGATGGCCGTCGGCCAGGCTGTGGTGGATGTAGAGGGTCAGCTGGATCTGGCCGTCCCGGTCGGTCAGCCGCAGGTGCGACAGCGCCGCGGTCTGGTCGAACAGCAGCGGCGGCGGCTCGTCGTCGCCGTGCAGCTCCACCACGTCGAGACCCTCGTGCATCAGATCGTCGAGAACGATCTCCCACCGGCCGTCGGGTGACTGCTCGAGGTGGCCGTTGAGCACCGGGTGGGCGGCCAGCAGCGCGTCGAACGCCTCGGCGAGCGCGTCGACGTCGACGCTGCCGCGGACGTGTGCGGCCAACCCGACGAAGTTGTGGGTCTCGGCGAACATCTCCTCGCTGCGCGCCAGCTTCCGGATCCCCGAAGATGGAAACACGTCAGACTCCCTACCGGTCGTTGTCAACCACGTTTGCTGGCCCTACGGAACCCGATCGCCAGCGGGACCGCGCACACCGCGAAGATCCCGGCGGACCACAGCACCGAGAACAGCACCGGCTCGGCGACGGGCCCCTCCAGTGCCAGGCCGCGCATCGCCTCGATGGTATAGCTGACCGGTTGATGCTCGACGATCGGTTGCAGCCACTCGGGGTACTGGTCGAGCGGCACGAAACCGATCGAGAAGAACATCAGCATCGCGATCAGGATCTCGGTGGCCTGCGGCACGATCGTGTTGGCCGAGAACAGCGCCAGCGTGAGCACTGCCGCCGACAGCGCCACGCCGAACAGCGCGGGCATGAACACCCACGCCACCGCAGCGAGCGCCCCCTGCTCGAACCGGAAGCCCAGTGCCAACCCCACGCACAACACGCCGAGGGTGATCAGCACGATGCGCAGGAAATCGGCCAGCAGCCGGGCCAGCAGCCCGGCCGCGCGGTGCACGGGCACCACCCAGAACCGGGACAGCAGACCGACCTCGCGTTCGCGCATGATGCCGACCGCTCCGATGATCGCGCCCGTCATCCCGCCGACCAGAGCCACCAGCGGGACCTGCGAGTACAGCCCGCTGGCACCGGTGACCTGCTCGAGGACGTCACCGAGCACGATGTCCAGCGCCACCAGGAAGCCGGCGGGCATGACCAGCGACTGCACCAGCGTCGCCGGGTCGCGGCTCCAGCGGCGCAGGATCCGGCCGGTGAGCACCAGTACCTGCGGCAGCAGCTGCTTCGGCGAGTTCTCCCAGATCCGCTCCATCCGGTGCCTGCCACCCGGGCGGTAGGGCGCCTGGGCTCTGCTGGCGGACGCCGCCGCGCGGCTGTCGGTGCGGGCCATCAGCGCCGCCTCCGGCTGACCAGCGCGTGCAGCAGCCCCGCGACGACGATGACACCGACCGCCCAGGCGATGCCCGGTCCCAGCACCGACAGCGTGGCCTCCGGCGCGGCATCGGTGGTGTCGCCGGCCAGCGCCTGCATGCCGTAGACCCATTGCGACAGCGGCTGGTTACGCACGAAGCCCTGGATCCACTCGGGGAAGCGTTCCACCGGCTGCAGGCCCACCGAAGCCAGACCGAGTGTCAGCTGCGGCACCAGCATCATCGGGGCGGTCGCCTCGGGGTTCTGGGTGGCCACCCCGATCAGATCACCGATCAGCGCCAGCCCGGCCCCGATCAGCAGCGTCAACGCCACGAAGCCGACGATGTACAGCGGTCCCTCGTGGAATCGGAACCCGATGACATATCCGCAGGCCACCGACACCGCCAGCGCCACGCAGCACCGGTACATGCTGGCGGTGAGCCGCGACGAGAGCGGGGTCAGCGTCGCGATCGGCATCGCGCGGAAGCGGCGGTTGATGCCCTGCACCGAATCGGTGGCCGAGCGGAACGCCGCGGACACCGCGGCGAACCAGATCGCCTGCAGCACGATGAGCGGCGTCAGGTACTGCGCGTAGCTGCTCAGCGGCTGAACCGCCCCCATCATCTGCTTGAGCGGCAGGTAGTAGCCGACGGTGAACACGATCGAACCGATGATCTGCGTCGCGAGTTCGCCGTTGCGCAGCGTCGGGGTGATCATGCGGACCGTCAGCACCCACCACTGCTGCAGCGTGGACACCGGCGGACGCGCCCCGACCGGCACGGCGCCGACCGGGGCACTGAGGGTGGAGTTCTCGATCACGCGTAGGCGTCCGCCCGGGCGAATTCCTCGGTCTCGTCGTCGCGGGAGCGGGTGTCGTCACCTGTGAGCGCCAGGAATACCTCGTCCAGGGACGGCCGGCGCAACGCGATGTCCATCAACTCGATGTGGGCCTCGCTGAGCATCTGCAGGGCCGCCATCAGTGTGTTGGGACCGTCGGGTGCCGGCATCGAGATCCGGTCGGACGTCTCGGTCAGCGCCGCGCGGTTCGCCTCGGGCAGCAGCGGCCCCAGCACCCTGGCGACCTCGTGGATGTCACGCAGGTGGCGCGGCACGATCTCGCAGTACGTGCCCCCGGTGCGCTCCTTGAGCTGATCGGCAGTGCCCTCGGCGATCACCGTCCCCCTGTCGATGACGATGATCCGGTCGGACAGCAGATCCGCCTCTTCCAGGTACTGCGTGGTCAGCAGCGTCGCGATGCCGGCTTCCTTGAAGTCGGTGACCAGCTCCCAGATCGCCTGCCTGCTGCGCGGGTCCAGACCGGTTGTCGGCTCGTCCAGGAACACCACCTCGGGACGCACCACCAGTCCGCAGGCGATGTCGATGCGCCGCTTCATCCCGCCGGAGTAGGTCCCCACGGGCCGGTCCCCGGCATGAACCAGGTCGAACTGCTCGAGCAGCTCGACGGCCCGCTGCTTGGCCACCTTCTTCTTCAGGCCCTGCAGCCGGCCGAACATCAACAGGTTCTCGCGGCCGGTCAACAGCTCGTCCAGCGCGACGTGCTGGCCGGTCAGCATCAACGAACGACGCACCCCGGCGGGATCGCCGACCACGTCGTGCCCGGCGATCAGCGCACGCCCGCTGTCCGGCTTGATCAGCGTCGACAAGATGTTGACGGTCGTGGTCTTCCCGGCGCCGTTCGGGCCCAGCAGACCGAGAACTTCGCCGCGTTCGACCTCGAAGCTGACGTCGCGCAGCGCAGCGACCGAGCCGAAGGACTTCTTGATGCCGGCGACGATCACCGCCTTGTCAGTGCGGGTCATGGGCTCCTCCTACCCCCGGTCGTGGCACCCGACCGGGCGATCCGTCGTAGCAGCAGCCGACAGACCGATCGGTCGTGGTCACGACGGATCAACCCATCGCCGGTCACGACAGATCAACCAGAGCCAGCTCGTCGCCGGCCGTGTCGGCGTCCTCTTCGGCCACCGCTTCGCGGGTGAGCTCGACGAGTGCCGACGAGTACTGCCTGGCAAAGGATTCCACATCGGTGGGGCCGAGTCGCCGACTGTCGTACCACCAATCCAGGTGCAGTGCCCCTGAGCTGCGGTAGACCCGCAGTTCCAGCGCATGTCCGAGCCCGGGCAGGGTGTCGCGGATCGGCATCGCGGTGTCGGAGTCGAACCGCACCGGGGCGTCGTCGGGTTGCCCCTCGGGGACGTCCGGGATCGTGCCGACGTGCGACAGCAGGATGTCGGCGGGCCTCGCCGCGCCCAGCACCCGCGCCGTGGGTGCGTAGAGGTAGCGCAGCAGGCCGTAACCGATGCCGTAGTGCGGCACCGCCTGCACCGTCTCGCGCACGCCGCCCAGCAGCTCGCCGGCACTCACGTGCTCGGCCGTCGACGCCGACAGCGCGATCGGGTGCACCGCGGTGAACCAGCCCACCGTGCGCTGCAGGTCGACGTCGGGCTTGAGCACCGACCGAGCCCGGCCGCCCAGGTCCACGGTCACCGTGCCTTCGCCGATGGTGTCGGCCACCGTGCGCGCGAGGGCGCCGAGCAGCAGCTCCTCGACCGGCAGCCGCAACCGGCGGCGGGCGTCGTCGACTTCGGCGGTCTCGGCAGCGGGCAGCGTCGTCGACAGCCGCACCAGATCCTCTGCGGCGGGCCGCTCGGAGATCTCCGGGCCGGCCACACTCAGCGTCGCTCTGCCGGCCGTGTCCAGCCAGTAGTCGCGGCTGTCGAGCACCGCGGGGTGGGTGGCGAGCGTCGCGCAGCGCTGCGACCATTCCCGCCACGACGTCGCCACCGGTGCCAGGCTGATCTCCTGGCCCGACATGCGCTGGTTGAAGGCGGTGAAGATGTCGGTCAGCAGCACGTCGCGCGACACCCCGTCGTCGGCCGAGCCGCCCGCCACGCCGTGCAGGCTCAGCGCCAGATACGACGGTCCCCCGCCGGCTCCCCGGATGAACGTCGCCGACAGCGGCGCGCTGAGCAACTGATGCTCGGCGATCTGCTCGTCGAGGATCGCCTGCACCGCCTCGCGCTCACCGGTGCTGCCCGCCGGGACATCCGCCGGGAGCTGCTTGGTCACCAGCGCGGTGAACTCGCCGGGTTCGGCGATGTGCTGCTCCCACGTCCCGGCGCGTTCGACCAGGTGCACCCGCAGCGCATCGTGGGTGCCGGTCACCGCGGTCAGCACCGCGGTGACGTCGGCCTCCCCGACGTCGGAGCGCAGCCCGAGCACCACCGGGATCCGCCAGCGGCCGGCGTCGCGCAGGCCGTGTTCCAGGAAGTAGGCCACGTTCGGCGGGACCGGCGGGTTGACGACGTCGTCGAGCGTCTGGCGGGCCAGTCCGCCCTCGGCGAACCGGGCCGTGAGCACCCGGGCCAGCGAAGCCACCGTCTGGTTCTCGTAGATGTCCTGCGGTGTCAGATCCAGGCCCTGGTGTCCGGCGGTCATCGCGACGCTGATCGCGATCAGCGAGTCGCCGCCCAGCTCGAAGAAGTTGGCGTTGGGGTCGATGTCGGGCAGCCCCAGGCACTGCGACCAGATGCCCTGCAGGGACATCTCCACCGTGGACTTGCCACCCGCGGTGACGGCGCCGGCCGCGCCGGCCACCGGATCGGCGACCCCCTGACCGGCGGCCGAGCCGGCCGAGCCCCACGCCGCCTTCGGGTTGTGCTCGACCCAGTGTCGCTGCTTGGCGAACGGATAGCCGGGCAGGCTCACCAGGCTGCGCTGCTGAGTCGGGTCGGGGGCGTTGCGGTTCCAGATGCTTTCCCAGTCGACCGGCACGCCGGCCGCCCACAGCTGGCCCAGTGCCAGCAGGAACGTGTCGTGGTCACCCCGGTTCTGGGCCTGATGCCGCATGAGGCGAACCGCCCGGTGACGGTCGGTCCAGGCGGGATGACGTCCCGCCGACGAGGTCAGCGTGCCGCCCGGCCCCACCTCGACGAGCACCCGGTTCGGCTCACCCAGGAGCACTCCCAGCTCGTCGGCGAAGCGGACGGTGGCCCGGATCTGGCGCGCCCAGGTGGCCGGGTTGGTCGCCTCGGCCGCCGACATCGTGGTGCCGGTGATGTTGGACAGCAACGGGATCTGGGGTTCGTGCAGCGTCATGCGGGACATGAACGCGGTGAACTCGGCCACCACCTGGTCCATCAGCCGGGAATGGAAGGCGTGCGAGGTGCGCACGCGCCGTGCGGCCACCCCTGCCGTGGCCAGCGCGGCTTGGAACGTGCGGATGGCCTCCTCGCTACCGGCGACCACGCAGCTACCCGGATCGTTGACGGTCGCGACGTCGACATCGCCGGTCAGGTGCTCGGCGACGGCGTCGACGCTGAGCGGCACGGCCACCATGACACCGCGGGGCGCGGCGTGCATGAGCCGCGCGCGCATCGAGACCACCTTGACCGCGGTGTCGAGGTCGAACACCCCGGCCAGCGTGGCCGCCGGATATTCGCCGATGCTGTGCCCGGCCATGACCGCCGGTGTCACGCCGTAGGACTGGATCAGCTTGGCCAACGCGTATTCGACGGTGAACAGCGCGGGCTGGGCGCGGTCGGTGTGTTCGAGGTTGCGCCCGACGCCGTCGAAGATCTCGGCCCGCAGGTCGTAACCCATCTCGTCGCTGAACGCCGTGGCGCACTCGTCGAAGTGCCGGGCGAACAGCGGTTCGCTCTCGTGCAGTCCGCGGGCCATCGCGATGTGCTGGGCCCCCTGTCCGGGGAACAGGAACGCGACACGCTGTCCGACGTCGGCGGACTCGTCCAGGTCGGCGACCGCGTCGCCGATGAACACGTTGTCGGTCTCGGCCGCCGCCAGCACCGCCGCCGCATTCTGCTGGTCGTGCACCACGGCGGCCAACCGGACCGGCTCCCGGCGCCGCCGGGTGAGCGTGTAGGCCGCGTCGGGCAGGCTCACCGTGTCCTCGCCGGCCAGATCGGTCGCCAGGTCGGCACGCGCCTGTGCCAGCGCCTCCTGGCTGCGCGCCGACAGCAGCAGAACCTGCGGGCCGGGCGTTGCGGGCGGCGCCGGGCGGGCGGGGGCCTCTTCCAGCACGATGTGGGCGTTGGTGCCGCCGACCCCGAACGAGCTGACCCCGGCGCGGCGTATCCCGTCGGCCTCCCAGGGCCCGTTCGCGCCCCGCACCCGGAAGGGTCCGCGGTCGATGTGCAGTTCGGGGTTGGGGCTGTTGTAGTGCAGCGTGGCCGGGATCTCGCGGTGTTCCAGGCACAGGATCGCCTTGATCAGGCCCGCGATGCCCGCCGCGGTCTCGAGGTGCCCGATGTTGGACTTGACCGAGCCGAGATAGCAGGGCGCGCTCCGGGTCTCCTCGGCCAGGTCGAACGCCTGGCGAAGGCCCTCGACCTCGATCGGGTCGCCCAGCGGGGTGCCGGTGCCGTGGGTCTCGACGTAGGTGATGCTCGACGCGTCGACGCCGGCGATGGCGTGCGCCTCGGCGATGACCTCGGCCTGCCCGAGCGCGTTGGGCGCGGCGTAGGTCATCTTGGTGGCACCGTCGTTGTTCAGCGCCGACCCGCGGATCACCGCGTGGATGTGGTCCCCGTCGTCGAGGGCGTCTTCGAGCGCCTTGAGGACCACCACGCCGACGCCGCTGCCGAAGATGGTGCCGTCGGAGCGCACGTCGAACGGGCGGCAGTGTCCGGTGGGGGAAACCATCGAGCCCTGCTCGTACCAGTAGCCCACCCGGTTCGGGATGCGGATCGACGAGCCGCCCGCCAGTGCGATGTCACATTCGCCGTTGAGGATCGACTGGCACGCCAGGTGCACCGCGACCAGCGACGACGAGCACGCCGTCGCCACCGACAGGGCCGGGCCGCGGAAGTTGAACTGGTGGGCCACCCGGGTGGCGAGATGGTCCTTGTCGTTGGACAGCGACAGGGCGACCATGTCGAAGCTGGCGCCCTGCCCGATGACCATCGCCGGGTCGTAGTTGGACATCAGGTTGTGCAGCAGGTACCCGCTGGTCGAGCTGGTTCCGAAGACCCCGACGGTCGCCTCGAGATCGGCCGGGTCGTAGCCGGCGTCCTCGAGCGCGTGGAACACCGATTGCAGGAACAGCCGGTGCTGCGGGTCCAGCGTCCGCGCGGCGTGGGGCGTGAAGCCGAAGAAGTCGGCGTCGAAGTTCTCGATCCCGGCCATCAGCGCGGCCCGGCGCACGTAGGAGTTGTTGGCCAGCGTCCGCTCGGTCACGCCCGAGGCCAGCAGCTCCTGCTCGGACAGATCGACGATCGATTCGACCCCGTCGCGCAGGTTGCGCCAGAACGCCGACACCGAGTCCGCGCCAGGGAACCGCCCCGCCATGCCGATGACGGCGATGGCATTCTCGGGGATGTCCCCGGTCCGCGAATCTCCGGTACTGCTGGTCACGATCGTGGTCCCACTTTCCGCCGCGATGCGGCTCGTTGACGCGCTGCGGCGCGCTGCTGCGCCCGGTCTCGCAGGGCGTTGGGGCGTTCGGCGGACTCCTGCTCCTCGAGTCCGAGCTGGCGGATCAGATCCAGCGCCACGTCGGCCAGATTGGCGCCCTGCAGCAGCAGTGCCACCGGGGGCTCGACACCGAAGTCGCCCCGGATGGTGTTGCGCATGCGCACCGCCATCAGCGAGTCGAGCCCGATCTCGGTGAGCGGCCGCGCAGTGTCCACCGCGCTCTCGTCGGAGTACCCCATGATCGCCGAGATGCGGCGGCGCAGCCGCGCCAGCACCACGCGGTTGACCTCCGCGGCGTCCATCTCCTTGAGCGCTTCCGCTCCGGCCCAGTCCTCGTCGGCGTCGTCGACGTCGAGCTCCCCGACCAGGTCGGCGAAGAACCCGATCTGGTTGATCTCCGGAAAAGCCGCCGCGGCGCGGTCCAGCCGGAGCCGGGCCACCCCGACGCGGGTCAGGCCCGCGGCCAACACGCCGCCGAGCGCGTCGACGCCTTCGTCCGGGGTGATCGGGTCCAGCACCGAGAACCGCAGCGAGCTGGCCAGGCCGACCTCGGCCCACTGGCCCCAGTCGATCGTGGTGGCAGGCAGCCCGGCGGCCCGCCGCCACGCGACCAAGGCATCCAGCCAGGCGTTCGCGCACGCATACGCCGCCTGTCCGGGCGAGCCGAGCAGCGCGGCCACCGAGGAGAAGCCGACCCAGAAGTCCAGCTCCTTGTCGGCGGTGACCTCGTGCAGCCGCCACGCCCCGCTCGCCTTGGGTGCCCAGATCCGCTCGAGGCTCTCCCGGGTGAGCCCGACGACCAGCTCGTCGTCGAGCACCGCCGCGGAGTGGATCACCCCGCGCAGCGGCTTGCCGGTTTCCTCGGCGGCGGCGA
>CAXEZH010000116.1:0-6576 GCA_964000695.1 uncultured Mycolicibacterium sp.
ACCGGGACAGCGGTGGGTGCGCACCCGGAGAAGTCGGCGATCGCCACCCGGGTGGCACCCACCCGATCGGCGAGTGTTGCGGTGTCGAGCAGTTCGGCGAGGGTCCGCCAGCCGGGGCCTGTCGCGGTGTCCAGCGCGAAGTAGCCGCCGAGGCGGGCAACGCGTTCCGGCACGGCCGGGTCGGTGTGGTCGTCCATCGGGCGCACACGCTAGTACCGGCGAAACTGCAACGTCGGTGCAACGTGACCCGAGCCACACTGGTTCACGGACTTTCCCAAGTCACGACACACCCGGGCGGCCGGTGCCGCCCCGTATCGCTGGAGAAGTGCATGACGGAACCTGACCTCGACCCCGCGGTGGACTACCCGTTGAGCGTGAACCGCAGGGACCTGCTGGTCACGCCCACCGGCAAGCCGCTGGATGCCATCACGATGCCCGCGGTGATGGCCGGCGACGTGGACGCCGCCGATCTGCGGATCACACCGGAGACGTTGCGGTTGCAGGCCCAGATCTCGGAGAAGTCCGGCCGCCCCGCGCTGGGCGCGAACCTGCGTCGCGCCGCGGAGATGACCGCGCTGTCCGACGAGCGGGTCCTGCAGATCTACAACGCGCTGCGCCCGAACGCGTCGAGCAGGGCTGAGCTGGAGGCGATCGCCGACGAACTGTCCTCGACCTACCACGCGGAACTGCTCGCCGCGTTGGTGCGCGAAGCCGCGGAGGTCTACGAGCGCCGCGACATTCTGGCCACGAGCGAATAGGAGAGACCACCCATGACTGCAGTTGCTCCTCAGGGTTCCCCGCTCGACGGGGTGCGTCACTCGCTGCGCACCGAGGTGCTGGAGAACCGGCCGGTCAACCTCGACGGGTTCGTCGAGGAATGGCCCGAGGTCGGCATGGTCGCGATGGACAGCCCCTTCGACCCCGCGCCCAGCGTGCGGGTGCAGGACGGGGTGATCGTCGAGATGGACGGCGTCGCACGCGCCGACTTCGACTTCATCGACCAGTTCATCGCCGACCATGCGATCGACATCGAGACCACCGAGGATTCGATGGCGTTGCCGGCCGTCGAGATCGCCCGGATGCTTGTCGACCCGAACACCTCCCGCAGCGACGTCATCGCCGTGACCAAGGGGCTGACCCCGGCGAAACTGCTCGAGGTCGCCAAGACGATGAACATCGTCGAGATCATGATGGGGATGCAGAAGATGCGGGCCCGTCGGACCCCGGCGAACCAGGCGCACTGCACCAGCGCGCGGGACAACCCGGTGCAGGTGGTGTGTGAGGCGGCCGAAGCCTCGATCCGCGGATTCTCCGAGGTGGAAACGACTTTGGGCGTGGTGCGCTACGCCCCGTTGGTGGCCATGGCGTTACAGATCGGCAGCCAGGTCGGCGAGGGCGTGGCGTTGACCCAGTGTGCCCTCGAAGAGGCCACCGAACTCGAACTCGGCATGCGCGGCATCACCGCCTATGCCGAGACGATCTCGGTGTACGGCACCGAACCGGTGTTCGTCGACGGTGACGACACCCCCTGGTCGAAGGCGTTCCTGGCCGCGGCCTACGCCTCCCGGGGCATCAAGATGAGGTTCACCTCGGGCACCGGCTCGGAGGTGCAGATGGGTAACGCCCAGGGCAAGTCGATGCTGTACCTGGAGATCCGCTGCATCCTGGTCACCAAGGGCGCCGGTGTGCAGGGGCTGCAGAACGGCTCGATCTCCTGCATCGGCGTGCCGGGCGCGGTTCCGGCCGGAATCCGCGCGGTGGCTGCCGAGAACATGATCGCCTCGGC
This sequence comes from uncultured Mycolicibacterium sp., assembly GCA_964000695.1. Lineage (GTDB taxonomy): Bacteria > Actinomycetota > Actinomycetes > Mycobacteriales > Mycobacteriaceae > Mycobacterium. Next base: position 1,787 of record CAXEZH010000116.1, read on the forward strand.
AGTCGACCTGGAATGCGCCTCGGGCAACGACCAGTCGTTCTCGCATTCGCCGATGCGCCGCACCGCCCGGTTGATGCCGCAGATGATGCCCGGCACCGACTTCGTCTGCTCCGGATACTCCGCGACACCCAACTACGACAACATGTTCGCCGGCTCCAACGTCGACAGCGACGACTTCGACGACTTCAACACCATTCAGCGCGATCTGCAGATCGACGGCGGCCTGCGCCACGTCAAGGAGGACGACATCCTCGCCGTGCGCACCCGGGCCGCCAAAGCGCTGCAGGCGGTGTTCGACTACCTGGATCTGCCGTCGATCTCCGACGCGGAGATCGACGCGGCGGTGTACGCCAACGGCTCGGCCGACCTGTTGCCCCGCGACGTGCTGGAGGACCTCAAGGGTGCCCAGCAGGTCATGGACCGCGGCATCACCGGCCTGGATCTGGTGAAGGCGCTCGAGTCGACCGGTTTCTCCGATGTCGCCGCCAACCTGCTGGCCGTGCTGCGTCAACGGGTCTCCGGTGACCTGCTGCAGACCTCGGCGATCATGACCCCGGCCCTGGAACCGCTGTCGGCGGTCAACGACGCCAACGACTACCAGGGGCCGAGCACCGGCTACCGCCCGTCGGGAGCGCGGTGGGAAGAGATGAAGAAACTGCGACACGTGACCAGCGCGTCGAACCCCGAGATGGAGGTCGAGTGACCGTGCCGAGCACCACCAGCGACGCGCAGCGGACGATGAGCTTCACCGAGATCGGGCCCGCGCAGCGCGGATCCCGTTCCGACGAGGTGGTTCTCGCCGTCTCGCCGGCGTTCGCGGACTTCTTCACCCAGACCATCGTCAACATCCCGCACGCCGAGGTCATCCGTCAGATCCTGGCGGGAATCGAGGAGCAGGAGGTCGCTGCCCGGGTGATCCGGGTCCGGCACAGCTCCGATCTGGCGGTCGTGGCGCACACCGCGGCCAAGTTGTCCGGGTCGGGTATCGGTATCGGAATCCTTTCTCGCGGCACGTCGATGATCCATCAGCGCGACCTGCCGCGGTTGTCGAGCCTGGAACTGTTCCCGCAGTGCCCGCTGCTCACGTTGGAGACCTACCGCAACATCGGTTCCAACGCCGCCCAGTACGCCAAAGGTGAGTCGCCGCAGCCCGTTCCGACGCTCAACGACCAGATGGCCCGTCCGCGGTGGCAGGCCAAGGCGGCGCTGCTGCACCTGAAGGAGACCGAGCAGATCAGCAAGGGCGCCAAACCGGTCGAGGTGCAGGCCGAGTTCTCCTCGGCGGCCCCGGCGGCGCTGTCCTGACGGTGCACCGGACGGTCGTCGGGGTCGACATCGGCAACTCCACCACGGAAGCCAGTCTGGCCCGCATCGGCCCCGACGGCACGGTCGACTATCTCGGCGGTGCGTTGACCCGCACCACCGGGATCAAGGGCACCGTCAAGAACGTCGACGGTGTCGTCAAGGTCGTCACCCGCGCCGCCGAACACGCCGGAATCGGGCTCGGCGCCGTCGACGTGGTGCTGTTGAACGAGGCGACTCCGGTCATCAGCGGGCTGGCGATGGAGACCATCACCGAGACGATCATCACCGAGTCCACCATGATCGGCCACGATCCGCGGACGCCGGGAGGCCGGGGCCTGGGCGTCGGCACCATCGTCGCCGCCGAGACGCTGTCCGACCAGGCGCCGGGCGAGTCGGTGATCGTGCTGGTCGCCGGTGGGGTGGACTTCGACGTCACCGCGGCCACCCTCAATACCGCGATGGCGCGCGGAATCGACGTCGTCGCTGCGATACTCGGCAACGACGACGCCGTGCTCGTCGCCAACCGGCTCACGGTGCCGATACCGATCATCGACGAGGTGTCGCGGATCGACGCCGTGCCGGTGGGCATGCTGGCCGCCGTCGAGGTGGCCGCGCCCGGGCAGTCGATCCGCACGCTGTCCAACGCCTACGGCCTGGCCACGATCTTCGGCTTGGACGCCGAACAGACCAGGACGGTGTCCCCGGTCGCGCGGGCGTTGACCGGCAACCGGTCGGCGGTCGTGGTGCGCACCCCGTCCGGAGACGTCGAGGACCGTCCCATCCCGGCCGGGTCGCTCGAGCTCATCGGGGTCAACCGCACGGTGTGTGTCGACGTCTCCCGCGGCGCGGCCGAGATCATGGCCGAGGTCGAACGGGTCTCCCCGCTGGCCGATGTCGCCGGGGAGTCGGGCACGAACACCGGCGGGATGATCTCCACCGTCCGGCAGAGCATGGCGGACCTCTCCCACCACGAGTTGCGCGACGTCAAGATCAGAGATCTCCTCGCGATCGACACGCTGGTCCCGCAGGAGGTGCGCGGCGGGGTGGCCGGCGAGGTCGCGCTGGAGAACGCGGTCGCGCTCGCGGCGATGGTGCGGACCCGGGAAAGCGGTATGCAGGCCGTCGCGGCCGTCATCGCCGAGCAGCTCGGCGAGGCCGCGGGTCGGGACATCACCGTGCGGGTCGGGGGGGTGGAGGCCGAGATGGCGGTCCGGGGTGCGCTGACCACGCCCGGCACCGATACGCCGCTGGTGGTGCTCGACATGGGCGGCGGCTCGACCGACGCCGCGGTCCTCGGGACACGTGGGGAGGTACAAGCCGTGCACCTGGCCGGGGCCGGCGATCTGGTGACCAAACTCATCGACGCCGAACTCGGCCTGGACAACCTGGAACTCGCCGAGGGCGTCAAGAAGTACCCGGCGGCCAAGGCGGAGAGCTTCTTTCACGTCAGGATGGAGAACGGCACCGCGCAGTTCTTCGAGAAGGCTCTCCCCGCCACCGCATTCGCTCGGGTGGTGACGCTGTCGCCCGAGGGCATGTCGCCGATCCCGACGCGGCATTCCCTCGACCGCATCCGGCAGGTGCGCCGCACCGCCAAGGAACGGGTGTTCGTGGTCAACGCGCTGCGCGCGCTGCGTTCCGTGGCGCCCGGCGGCGATCTGCGCCGGATCGGGTTCGTCGTGCTGCTGGGTGGTTGTGCACTGGACTTCGAGATCCCCGAGCTCATCGCCGACGCGCTGGCGCCTCACGGAATCGTCTGCGGCACCGGCAATGTTCGTGGCAGTGAGGGGCCTCGCAACGCGGTGGCCACCGGTCTGGTGGCGGCCTATGCGTGACGGTGGTCAACCCGAGCGGCCGGCAGTGCACGTGCTCAGCGTCGCCGCCGGACCTGTCGAGCGGGAGGTCCTCGCGGGGATCGAGGAGGAGGGGGTGCCGTTCGCGCTCGGCCGCCCCGCCACGGACACCGGCGCCGACGAGCTCGCGCACACCGCGGCGCGGGTGTCGTCGCTCGATGTCGGGGTGGGCATCGATCAGCACGGTCGCGTGTGCATCAGCCACGAGATGCTCACCGCGCCGATGCCCGACCTCGCGTGTGACGGTGCCGCGTCCGTCGGAGCCGCGCGGGCGGCCGGACACAACGCGGCACGCATCGTCGTGGGGGTGCCCCTGCGGCTCAGTCCGCCGGTTGCTCGTAGCGCCGAGACGTGAACACCAGGTCTCCGGCGGCCCGAGCGACGACGCGGGTCGTCGACGACCCGATGATGAGCAGGGTGCGCATGTCGACGGTGTCCGGGTCCAGCCCGGCGACCGTGGTCGAGGTCAGGCGCTGCTGCTCTCCGCCCACGTCATGACCGAGGATGACGGGCCGATCTGCCGGCAGCCGTTGCTGCAGCAGCTCCTTCAAGGCCGCCACCTGCCAGCCGCGGCTGCGCGACCCGGGGTTGTAGACGGCGATCACCAGGTCGGCATCCAGGGCGCTGTGCAGGCGGCGCTCGATGACCTCCCAGCTCTTGAGCCGGTCGGACAGCGAGATCGTCATGTAGTCGTGGCCCAGCGGCGCGCCGACCGCCGCGGCGACGGCATTGGCGGCCGTCACCCCCGGCACCACCCGCACCGCCACGTCGTGGAACTGCGGTTCGGCGGCCACCTCGGTCACGGCTGCGGCCATCGCGAAGACGCCGGGGTCACCGGAGCTGACCACCGCCACCCGCGCGCCGCGGCGGGCGAGATCCAGTGCCATGCAGGCGCGCTCGGACTCGACCTGGTTGTCACTCGGATGCATGCGTTGGCCGGGCCGCGGACAGATTCGCCCCAGGTAGGTCTTGTAGCCCACCAGATCGGTGGCCCGCGCCAGCTCGGTCCGCACCTCGGGGGTGGTCCACCGGTCCGCGCCGGGGCCGAGTCCGACGACGACGACCTCGCCGGGCTGGGCCGGATCGCCCACCGAAGGGTTGTTCAGCGGCCCGGGCACCACCACCATCGAGAAGTACGGCACCGACGCCGGGTCGACGTCCGCGACCGGTGCGACCTTCTGGGCACCGGTGGACGCGCGCTCGACGTACCAGGCGCGATCGGCGACGCCCGCGGCGTCGAGGGCGTCGCGGACCTTCGCGAAGTTGCGTCCCAGCTTCATGATCGCCGCGGCGTCACAGTCCCGCAGGCGGCGCACCAGTTCGGCGGTCGGCAGCGTGCCGGGCAGCACGGTCAGCGTCTCCTCACCCTCGACCAGCGGCGTTCCCACCGCCATCGCCGACGCGGACACCGAGGTCACGCCGGGAATGATCTCGGTGTCGAACCGCCCGGCGAGGCGCTTGTGCATGTGCATGTAGGAGCTGTAGAACAGCGGGTCGCCCTCGGCCAGCAGCGCGACATCGCGGCCGGCGCTCAGGTGAGCCGCCAGCACGTCACTGGCCGCGGTGTAGAACTCCGCCAGCGCACCCCGGTAGCCGCCGGGATGGTCGGTGGTCTCGGTGGTGACCGGGTAC
>CAXEZH010000117.1:0-6549 GCA_964000695.1 uncultured Mycolicibacterium sp.
CCGAAAGGAACCCACCATGGCTCACGAACTCGATCAGACCGCAGGCAAAGTCAGCTTCGCCGACTCGCGTACCGACGCCTGGCACCAACTCGGCCAGCAGGTCGGCCACGCTATGACCGCCCGCGAGGCTCTGCACGCCGCCCACCTGGCCAACTGGAACGTCCGCAAAATGGCGCTGGTTGTCCCCCAGGAGCCGGTGATCAGCGAAACCGGTGTCACCACACCCGCCCCGCTGGCAGTGCCCGACCAGTGGGCCACCGTGCGCACCAACCCCATCACCGGAGCCCTCGACGTGCTCGGCGTGGTCGGCAACAAGTACGAGCCGATGCAAAACGAAGCATCGTGCGACCTGCTCGACGCGCTCACCGGAGAAAGCGGCGCGGTCTACGAGACCGCCGGGGCGCTACGCGGCGGGCGCGAAACGTTCGTCACCATGAAGCTGCCCGAATCCATGGTGTTCGACGGGATTGATGGCACCAAGGACCGCACCGACTTCTACCTTGCCGCGCTGAACTCTCACGACGGGTCCAGCAAGTTCCGCTTCCTGGTGACGCCGGTGCGCATCGTGTGCGCCAACACCCAAAGCGCGGCCATCGCACGCGCGGCGGCCAGCTTCGGCATCAGCCACACCGGCGGGGCCGCCGTCGCCTTGCAGGAGGCCCGACGAGCACTCAAGTTGAGCTGGCGCTACGTCGAAGCGTTCGAGCAGGAGGCAGCCGCCCTCTACGCCGCCCCCATGGACCTCGACCAGATGCGCCGTTTCGCCGGCGAGCTCGTCGACGTCGCCGGCGCCGAGTCCAAGACCACGGCCCGCAACCGCCGCGACACCGCCAACGCGATCGTCAAACTGTGGGTGTCCAGCCCCACCGTCGCTCCGATCGCCGGGACCCGGTGGGCGGCCTACAACGCGGTCACCGAGTACGTCGACCACTACAGCAAGGTCCGCGCCGCAGGAGATCCGCAGTCGGTACGGGCCCTGCGCGCAGTCACCGGCGGCAGCACCGCTCAGACCCTGAAGACCAACGCCTTCCGGATGCTGCAAACCCTCTAACTCCCCGGGTGGTCTGGCCCGCCCCGCGCGGGCCAGACCACCCCATCACCCACGATCCCGAAAGGCACTGCCATGCAGGAATATCGGGCACGACGGCCACGGCTTGACCGACCCGCACCGATGCCGTCGGGGAGCTGCCCAGGCGGAAGCGCCTGCGGCGCTGCTGAACACCGGGTCCCTGCGGGCCCCGGCGCTAGTTTATTTGCCTTCTGGCTTTCGATTATGGCCGGCGGCCCGCTGCGTGCAAGGCCACGGCCTCCGCTGCGCTCCGGGCCCAGGGGCTCGCAAATTTCTTTCGAGGCTCGCTGCGCTCGCGCGAAGAATTTTGCGCCCGGACCTTTGCACTCCACGGCCCTGATGCCGGCCCAAATCTTCAGTGCCAGAAGGCAAAAAGAACGGGCGGCCACCGCCCACTCACCCCATCGATGAAAGGTCACCATCACCATGAGCGAGAACACCACCACCGTCACCGACAACGACATCAACGCACAGGTCGCGGCGGCAGGCACCCTCGAACACCTCGACCCGCACACGTTGGAGCTGGAAGCCAACGTCCGCGACGACGCCGCACTCGACGCTGATTTCGTCGCCAGCATCAAAGAGCACGGCGTGCTCAACCCCATCGCAGCGGTGCGCGGACACGACGGCGTGGTGCGGGTGCGCGCCGGACAGCGACGCACCCTGGCCGCACGCGAGGCTGGTCTGACCAGCGTCCCGGTCTACGTGCGCCCAGCCGGTGCGACCGACGACAAGGCCCAGGTGGTCGAACGGGTCTCCGAGCAGATCGTGGAGAACGACCGACGCCGCGAACTCACCGAGGCCCAGCGGGCACGCGGCATCCAGCAGATGCTCGACGCCGGAGCCTCCGTGACCAAGGTCGCCAAGAAGCTGTCCATCGGGCGCGACACGGTCAAATCCGTGGCAACCGCCGCCGGATCACAGGCGGCGATGGAGGCACTCGACGCGGGGCAACTGTCGCTGTCAGAGGCTGCAGTGCTCAGCGAGTTCGATGACGACCCCGACGCCATCATGCGTCTGCTCGAAGTGGCCGGAACCAACCGATTCGAGCATCGGGTCGCCGAAATCCGCCAGGACCGCGCCGCCCAACAGGCCTACCAGGAAGCTGCCGCCAGCTACACCGAGCAGGGATACACCGTGGTCGAGGACTTCCCCGCCTACGGGGACACGACGTGTGTGGAACTGCGCTACCTGCGCACCCCCGAGGGCGAGGCTGCCACCGACGAGCATGTCACCGACCCTGCACACTGGGCGGTCTGCCTGACCGAAGTCGAAGGCTACGTCGACACCGAGACCGGCGAACCCGTCGACGCCCACGACATCGACTGGCACGCTCGATTCAGTGCCACGGTTGCCGAGGGCAAGCGCGACCCCAGCTCGGTCACCGAAGTGGTTGTGTGGGAGGCAGATTGGTTGTGCACCGACTACGCCGCCGCCGGACTGGTCTTGTGCGAATCACTGGCTAAGCGCGTGGAAGCCCTCGCCCGCGAGGACAGCGACCACCACGCCGATGACTCCAGCGACCAGGACGCCGAAACGCGGGAGGCCGCAGCAGCCGAAGCGGCGCGCCGCGAGCGGCGCAAGGTCATCGCGCTCAACAAGCTCGGCGAAGCCGCCCAGCAGGTGCGTCGCCAGTTCATCACCGACAAGATCCTCGCCCGCAAGACCGCCCCCAAGGGTGCGGCGATGTTCGTGGCGAGCTGCCTCACCCGCGACGTGCGCCTGATCGAGGAACACCACGGCGGGCAGATCAGCGCCGAGATGCTCGGGGCCAGCGACTCGACAGCAGTGACGAAGATGGTGGCCGAGCTGCCCGCCACCGGCGACGGACGCGCCCAGGTGATCACCCTGGCGCTGGTGCTCGGTGCACTGGAAGCCCGTACCGGCAAGGACGCCTGGCGGGGCAGCGGCTGGGGCCACTACGTCGGAGCCGCCGAGCTGCTGCGCTTCCTGGCCGACAACGGCTACCCGCTGGCCGACATTGAGCGCGTCATCCTCGGCGAGCAAACCGTCGATGCACTCTATGACTCGCTGACCGAGCAGTCCGAGCCCGCCGAGGACGACTAGCCCCCGCGTCGGGAGGTGGGGCCGGTCAGCGCCGGTCCCACCTCTCGCTCGGGACCGCCATCAGCAGGACCATGGTCGCGCATTTCATCCACGGAATCGACATCGCCGCGACCAGTGCAGCGGAAGCGCCTGACGGCGCTACTGAATTATTTTTCTGACCGCTTTCTCTTTTATCAATTGTGGCCGGCGGCCCGCTCCGCGCAAGGCCACGGATACGGCCTAACGGCCCGGAAACTTTTCCACGAATCCGCTCGCAAAAGACGCTCACGGGGAAAACTTTCCGTCCGGACCTGTGCACTGCGCTGGGCCCTACGCCGGCCATGACATTGATGCGAGAAAACGCCAAAGAACAGGCAGCACCAAAGCCGAACAGGAGTGTGCGAAAGCATGTTACGACCGATTCGAGGGTCCGATACCGGCCAGAGCCATACCGGCGGAACGGGTTGCCTTCAGCGTAATTACGCGCTGGTTTTCGCCCGGTCAAAAAAGGTCACAGCTTACCCACAAATAGCCAGATAAATGTTGCCTGACACGCCGAAATGCCGATATAATCGAAATAGATAACAGCAATTCGTGACAACCCTTAAGGAGTGAGAAATGACCGCCATCACCGTCTACACAAAGCCCGCCTGTGTGCAATGCAACGCGACCTTCCGGGCATTGGACAAAGCAGGTGTGGATTACGCGAAAGTCGACATCACCGTCGACAGCGACGCCCGCGACTACGTGATGGGACTGGGCTACCTGCAGGCCCCCGTCGTGGTGGCCGGCGGACAGCACTGGTCCGGTTTCCGGCCCGACCGCATAGCTGAGGTCAGCAAAGCCCACCCGCTGAGCGCCTGATCACCTTTGACCACGACAGGAGACCCACGATGTACCAGCTATCCATCGACCACCAAGGCCGGTCGGTCACCACCACCGACCACCCCGACCGCGACGACGCTCACCGCAGCCTCATCAACTACGTCATCGGCGCCGACTACTACCTGCGCCCGCTGCCCACGCACCCCGACACCACCCGCTACGAACTGCTCGCCCTGGCCGAACCCGACAGCCGCGCCACCAGGCCGCACCACACGGGACACGCCACCATCGCCCCGGCCGGTCACGAAGCCAGCGAGACCGCCACCTACCACGCCGCCGTCGCCGCGCAGCGATGGATCACCGACCACCACGACACCTGGCACCACGGGTCCGACACCGACCCCGGAGCGCGCTACCCGCTGGCGGTCCTCACCGCCGCCCGCGCCGAAGGCCACTGCTGGTTCACCGCTGGCACACTCTGGCGCGAAGCCGCACAGCTGGCCGGAGTCGAGCTGCCCACCGCACCCGATCAGCATGTCCTGGAGACACTGCGCCATCACGCCCTGAGCCAGGCCGGTACTCACCCCAGCCCCGCCGAGCTGGCCGCCGCCGTGCACGCCGCTTTGCCCACCGCCACCACCACCGACCAAGCCAGCGCCCTGACCTGGTGGTATGCCCTGCTGATCTGGGGGGCCACCGCATCATGACCGCCGCGCACCGCGCCCCACTGCACGTCGTCCCCGACAACGACACCGACCGGGCGGCCGCCGAAGACTTCGAGCTCAGCGCCGAACCGAGCGGCGAAACCATCGCCGCACGCTGGGAGCCGGAAAATCAGCTCCTCGGAGGCCTGCTGTGGATGCCCTACACCCGAGCGCGCACGTTCTGCGACCTCATCCCCGACATCGCCATCTGGCGGCCCATGAACCGCTGGGTCTACGAGATCATCCGCCGCGTCACCGACGCCCGCCGCGACCCCGATCCGGTCACCGTATTGGCCTACGGTCGCCAACACGCCGCCACCCAGTCGCTGGACCCCACTCGCCCCCCGACCGCCGGCCAACACCACCGACTGGCCCTGCATCTGGCCGACCTCTACACCCACACCGTCAGCGCCGCCGCAGCAGCCAACCACGCGCGCGACGTGCTCGACGAGGCGTACCGCCGTGCGGTGCGCGAACACGGAATCCGCATGCAGCAGATGGCCGACAGTGGCGCCGACCGTGCCGACCTCACCACCCACATCAGCACCGCCCGCGACGACCTCGCCGAACTGTGGCGACGCGCCGAAGCGGCCGCCCAGCCCGGATGGGACCAGCCGTGATGAGCCCCGGCCGTACCTCCACCCCGGTCAGCGTCGATCTGCGCATCGCCGCCCGCGCTGGCCAAGCGGTCCAATCCTGCGCCGCCCAGGACCACGGCCAATCCGCCCGCACCGCGCACGCCTGGATCGACACCCTGCACAACCGCGCCCGCCGCGCTGCCGAGCGGCAACGCACGCGGTCGCAGCGCTGAGCCTGCGCCCGAACCTGGGTTGTCAGCGGTCGCGCCCACAATGATTCGCAGCACCCCACCAGGAAGAAAGGGACTCGCGATGCGGCCCACCCGAGCAGCAACACTGACCGCCCTCGCCGGGGCCCTCATCCCCATCACCAGCCTGTTCGCACCCGCGCTCAGTCATGCCGGCGCCTACACCGTGGCCGCCGGCGACGAGATCGCCGTGCACTCGAACACCGGGTCCACCACCTGCACGCTGGGCTACACCTACACCGCCGGGGCCACCACCTATGGGGTCACCGCCGGCCACTGCACTCGAGGTGGCGGCTCCGCAGTATCCGACCACGACAGCGGGGCCACCGGCGCCGTCGCCGTCGCCGTCAACGACCCCGATCCGCTTTTCGACGACTTCGCGCTGATCAACTTCGGCACCAGCCGATCGGTGTCCACGATCAACGGCATGCCTGTCAGCGGCATGGGTGTTCCAGATCCCGCAATCACCGTGTGTCGCAGCGGAATCCGCACCAAGACCGTCTGTGGACAGCTCGACGGGCGGCTACTCGGCTACCAATACAGCGTGACCGGGATGCCCGAAAGCATCCCCGGCGACTCCGGAGCGCCCGTGTGGCAGCCCGCCAGCGACGGCACCGCCACCATCGTCGGCATCTGGCTAGGCGAGCACCACACCCACAGCGGCACCCGCACCGGCCGCTTCACCAGCCTGACCGAATCGCTGACCGATCTGGTCGTCGCCGGCCTGCAGCGCTGACCCCGGGAGCGGGCCGGTGCCCGTGCACTGAGAAAAGCCGGCGCGCAGCGCCGCCCACATCTATCCACCAAACCCGCGCGCTGGGCTGAGAAACAACCCCGGTCCATTCTCGCCACGGTGCCGATTGCGCGAAATACCGCCTCGCAGAACCCGTTCGGGGTGAAGGCACTTATAGTGCCAGCCACAGACGGCCCGTCACCTCGCCCGCGCCCCACCTGTCAAGCGGCGCCCGGAGGCGCCGATGCCCGCCTGCGGCGGGCGTGGGTTTGGGTAGCTGCTCACCTTTAACCGTTCAGCTGGGTCGCCCAGTGTGACCGACGAGGCCCCGTCACGCGCAACCCAC
>CAXEZH010000118.1:0-18034 GCA_964000695.1 uncultured Mycolicibacterium sp.
CTGAACCATCACCACGAAGAATCACACGACGACGTCGTACACCACGTCCATGGACTTGACCCGGCTGGATTCGCCATACCGGTCGGGCCGGTCCCGGGACTGGATTAAGTGCCCAGTGCGCGCGACAACCGAGGCGGTGATCGTGGGGGCGTTCGCCGGCCATCGCGGCGAGGTTGGGACCCTGGTCTTGGCCGCCCACGACGAGGCGGGACAACTCGTGCTGTTGGGTCAGGTGGGCACGGGTTTTAGTGGTGCCGAGCGTCGCCGTCTGGCCACACTGTTGGCCGGGACTGAGGTCTCCGCGCCGCCGGTTGCGGTGGGGGCGTCGATGTCGGGGGTCCAGTGGTTCAAGCCGCGGTATGTCGGTGAGGTTGCCTACCGCGAGTATCACGCGGGCAAAGGTTTGCGCCATGCGTCGTGGAAGGGGCTGCGTTCCGAGCCCGCGTCGGGGGTGTGTTTGCCGCGCGATGCCGGCGCGGCGCCCGGCTAATTACGAGTGCGTGCCCCACCAGGCGTAGAGCTGGTCCAGCCGAGGGTCGTTGGGGCCATCGGATTGCACGTCGGCGATGAGCCGTTGCGCGTCGTTGGTCCACACCACGCGCGGCCGGCCATTGCTCAGCCCGCACAGCACGGTTCCGCGGGTGACGGCGGGGGGGTCGTTGCGGCGCCACGGGCCGGGGGTTCACTCACCCTTTCGACAGTTGTCGACAAACCTGGTTGGACGTGGTGCAATTGCCTCCATTTGCTCCCCGCGGGGTGAGCCGCGGTCGGCAACTTTCTGACATCCTCACCGACGCGCTTCCCGCACCCGCTCCGACGGGAGCACCGCGGCTGCAGCGGCGACGATGCGATCGACCTCGTCACGATCGCGCACGTGGCCGGCCAGTCGGTCACCACCGGGCGAGCGGGATAGCGTGCTCGCCAATCAGACTGCGCCCTCTGCGATTCCGTGGGATCGTCCACCACGGGCGCGCCATCGATGAGATGTTGCGGTCGGATCTGGATGTCCCGAAAGAGCAACGCCCCACCGCGCGAAAGGTTTTGGCACGTCTGGTCGATGAGCATGACGCGGACGGCTTGTCGTATTCGACGGTGTGCGACCACGTTCGGAAACGTCGCCCGCAGATCGCGGCGGAGGCGGGTCGGCCGTTGGAAGCAAGGGTTTGTGCCCCAGACGTATCGGCCCGGTACTGAGGCCGAGGTCGATTTCCATGATCTGTGGGTGGTGCTGGCCGGGGTGAAGACCACGACCGCGCTGTTCACCATGCGGCTGTCGTTCTCCGGGTGGGCAGCGCACCGACCCAAGGCCAGGAGGCGTTCTTGGAAGGCCACGTCTACGGGTTCGCCCGCCTGGGCAGGGTACCGGTCGACAAGATCCGCTACGACAACCTCAACAGCGCGGTCAAGCAGGTGCTGTTCGGGCGGTCTGCTGGGCGGATTATGCACCCGCAACCGTTTCGCGGGATGTGAGCTTTGCGCTTCCCGCCCACCACCCGGCTCGGACTTCCCCGCAGGCGGTCGCTGACTGAGCACATCCGCCGATACTGCGATAGGCTTATTCCACGTCGTGCACGCTCGGTTAAGCGGACAGCCCGAGAACGCGGCGGACGGTCGGCGCGGCCCGCCTCACTCGTGGTAAACACCATGTCGTCTAACTGATCGGTCCTCTAATGAGCGTTGCAGCCAGTGCTGACCCGTCTCCTATCGGCTATGTCATCGAATGCCGCGGCGCATGGGTGCGGGCCCAGATCCGCAGTGTCGCCTCGGTCATCTCTGTCACGGGAGGTCTTGATGGGGCCAACGTCGAGGCCGTGCTGGGCCACCTCAGTCGATTCACCACCCTGGGCAGCCCGTTGATCGTCGATGTCGACAGCGCCGACATCGGTGACAGCGCGGCCTTCGAGCATCTGCTGGCGACCTTCGGCGCCCAGTGCCGCCGCCACAGCATCGAGTGGGTGCTGGTCGCCAAGGCTGACCGTTGCCACCTGTCACCGACCGATGAGCAGCACGTCCTGCACGCCGATTCGGTAGCTGAGGGCTTGCAGCACTTCGTCTGGGCCAGCCACGCACGCCGAAACATTCCCCAGGCCCGAAAAACGAGGGGCTCGGGTCGGGGTCGCTGATGCTGCGGGTGCGGAGCCACTGCCTCGGGCCACGGATCCGACGATTGCCTGCAGCGTTAGACGGCGCCTCTCTGTGTCAAGAGCCTGGTATCGGGGTCGGTTGTAGGGTGGCTGCTGGTAGGCCCGGGAAGTGACTTGTCCGAAGCGTGAGTGTGCGGGGTTTGAGCTGGCCGCGCTGGATGTTGGAGTTGCCCCCGAGTGTCCTCCCGGGCCTGCCCCAAGTCTGGCTGCGTCGCGGATGAGCTGTCGGTAGACGACGTCGGAGAGGCGTCGTTTGAGGCAGCGCAACGCTTCTCGGTGGCACTTTCCGGCAGCGCGTTTTCTTCGGTAGTAGGCCCGCCCCGGGGTCTCACGGGCGATCTGAGTGATGGCCATCGTGTGCAGGCAGCAGTTGTTCTCGACGCGCTATAACGGGGAATCAGTTGGGGCGGTGCTGTATTGGTCGACGGCCCCTATCGTTGATGGGTATGTTTGCCGCGGAGGCGAAGGCGCGGTCTACGGGCGGTGTCGCTGGGTACCGATATGAAGGATTGCGGTCCCGAGGACGTCTGCGGCTTTGAAAGCCACGCTGGCTCCCGCGAGAACCGGCGCGGCGGCTTGAAATCCTGGAACTAGGGCTGCCCCGTAGGCTGCGAGTGAGGCACCACCGGAGGCCACCTCGAGTAACCCGCTGACGGGATGGCCGTGAGACGCCGAATTCACTCCTGTCTGGAGGTTGGTAATCGCCCCCGTCGGGGTGGCCGCGCCACTTAGCTGGACCAATTGCCTGCCGACGGATACCACTTCGCTGATGGCAGCGCTGACAGACGGCACTGCGGCGGTGCTGACAGACCGTCGTGCGCCCGACATAGTGGCAAGCGCGGGTGAGGTAGACGGCGAGCTTACCGTGTTCGCGCTCAGGACAGTACGGATCGTGGTGAGTCCTCCGGGCGCCTTATGGGCAGCAGCAGTGAGTGAGTCAATGTGGACAGCAGTGGGTGTGGCATTTGATGATTTGCTGGCAGCGGCTGGGTTGCTGGTGTTGCTGCTTGACGACGGTTCGGAGTTGGGAGCACCGACTTTCACCGATGTGATGTGAGAGCTGCTTGATTGTTTACTAGGTGACGAGTTGCCGGGCGCGGCGTCCGCGTGCGCTACCCCCGACCCGCTGGCCAGCGTGGCGGCACCCACACCCAGCGTGACTGCGCCTGTGAACCGTCCCGGGTTTCGTGCGCACCTTCTTCTGAGGGAAGGATGGCACGATGCCGAGCAAGTACGACGAGAACACCAAGGCCAAGGCGGTGCGGCTGGTCCGAGAGCATCGCGATGACTACGAGACCGAGTGGGCGGCGATGCGCGCGATCTCGGCGCGGTTGGGGATGAGCGCGGAGACGCTGCGCAAGTGGGTGCGCCAGGCCGAGGTGGACGACGGTGAGGCTGCGGGTGTGCCGACTGAGACCGCACGCGAGCTGCGGGAGCTGCGCCGCAAAACCAAGGAACTTGAGCAAACGATCGAAATACTAAAGGCCGCAACAACTTTCTTCGCGCGGGAGTGCGACCCGCTACACCGCTGATCTGCGAGTTCATCGACGAACACAAGGACCGGTTCGGGGTCGTACCGATCTGCCGCGCCCTGGTTATCCAGGGCGTGGCGATCGCCCCGCGCACCTACTGGGCGCACCGGTCGTCGGCGCCGTCGAAACGGGCCCTGTGGGACACCACGATCACCGAGATCCTGGCCGGCGTCTACGAGCCCGACGAGCACGGCAAACGCCCACCGGAGTGCCTGTACGGCAGCCTGAAGATGTGGGCGCACCTGCAGCGCCAGGGCATCCCGGTGGCGCGCTGCACGGTCGAACGGATCATGCGCACCCACGGCTGGCGCGGGGCCACGCGCGCCCGGACGCTACGCACCACCGAGCGCGATCCGGCCGCCGCGAGAGCGCCGGACCTGGTGCGGCGGCGCTTTCATGCCTCGCGGCCCAACCTGCTGGACGTGGCCGACTTCACCTACGTGCCGCTCGATGGCGGCGGGTTCGGCTACACCGCATTCGTCATCGACGCCTATGCCGGGCTGATCGCGGGCTGGGAGTGCTCGTTGACGAAGAACACCGCCTTCGTCGAGCGGTCGATCCGCCAAGCCACGGCCTACCGGGCGCGGCAGGGACATCCGCTTACCGGTGACACGATTCATCACAGCGATGCCGGATCGCAATACACCGCAACACATTTCACTGAGACACTGATGCTGGCCGGACTCGTCCCGTCGATCGGGACCGTCGGGGACGCCCTCGATAACGCGTTGGCCGAAACCACGATCGGGCTCTATAAAACCGAGTGCGTGCGCGAGGGCTCCCCGTTCCGTACCGGACCGATCCGCACCCTCGCCGACCTGGAAAACATCACCTCGGCGTGGGTGCACTGGTATAACACCGCCAGGCTCATGCACCGCCTTGGCCGCCGCCCGCCAGCCGAAGCCGAGGCCGAGTACTACGCCCGGCTGCAAGCCGGTGACCCCATCAGCAGTGCGTAGGCGCGGGTCGCGACGGGGCTGTCACCGAACACCGATGGCAGACTCGGGACTTGTGACGGAGTTGTTGATCGCGGTCAACCCGGACGACGACTCCCGGTTGCGGTTGCTGCTGAGGGTCCCGCTCGCTGGCGGTGACCTGCTGTTTCGCACGTCGGGGACCTGGCCGCGGGAAAAAGCTTTGTTCGCCTACCCGGTAGGGCTGGACGAGTGGCCCGACAATCCGGTGATCGTCGAACGAGTGCCGCTTCGGTCGTGCAGTCGGCGCGGCGCGGCGATCGACGTGATCGCCGACCGGTCCCGGCACAACCGCTCCCAGCTCGTGTTCACCCAGGCTCGTGGCCGCGACGTGGTGTTTTGGCAGTCGCCGCGCACCCGCAAGCAGGCGCGCCCGAACGTGCGCACCCCGACCGCCCGCGCCCACGGCATCGAGGAGCTGCAGATCGTTGTCGACAGCCACGAGCAGTACGCCTACCGGTTCGCAACCCAGCAGGTCACCACGGTCAAGCGGGCGCTGCCGTGCGGGGACTACGGGATCGTCGTCGATGGTCAGCTCGTCGCCAGCGTGGAACGCAAGTCACTGGTCGATCTGGTAGCCAGCCTCACCGGCGGCAAGCTGCGCTACCAGGTCGGTGACCTAGCCGCGCTCCCGCGCGCGGCGGTGGTCATCGAGGATCGCTACTCACAGCTGTTCAAGCTTGACCGCGTCCGTCCCGCGATGGTCGCCGACGGACTCGCCGAGCTCCAGATCCGCTGGCCGAACGTGCCCGTCGTGTTCTGCGAGACCCGCCAGCTCGCCGAGGAATGGACCTACCGGTTCCTCGCCGCCGCCAACGCCTGGGCGACCACTGAACACGCTGCCATGCAACGTATTTCGCCGGTCAGAGTCGACATCGCCCACCTCGACCAGGCACCCGCAGCGCCGACGCCATCCACCGCGGAAGTCCGCGCCTGGGCTCGCAGTACCGGCTTACCGGTACCCGACCGCGGCCGGCTCCGCCCCGAGATCTGGGCTGCTTGGTACGACACCAACTCGTCGAACCGAACCTAAACTCTACCGCCGCGTACTACCCTCACCACCAGATCGGGAAGCACACCGGTCACACGAAACGAGGTGTGCATCAAACCCGGGATGCTTCACCTGCTCCCAGCCACACGTACCCCTGGGTGCGGGCGCGATGCTCGTTCATTGCCCGGTGTCGACCCGTCATCTCTCAATTCCCGTCTCACGTCTTCACGTCACCAATCTGACCTTGACCCTATCGAAGACCCTATCGAATTAATACCCCAGGAAGGGACGCGGCGGCCAGCTGACACTGAACCATCCCGCGTTTGATGCACGTTTGATGCACGTTTGATGAACACTTCTTTTCGTAGGAAGGTGCATTTCATGACGAGCAAGTACGATGTCGCTTGCCAGGATGAGATCCCCCCTCCCGAGACCGTGGAGGCACGATCTCGGGGCGCCGCTTAGTCTTACTTAGCACTGCGCCGATGCCGGTCGCCGCCGCCAACCCCGTCCACCACGGGCAGGTGGCGGTGCAACAGCAGCACCTCGACCAGCTCACGGGTTCCCCGGGCCATCACCGTGAGCACGTCGCGCCGCGGCCCAGAACGCCTCATGGGCGGCGGTGAACACACTCGCGCCGTGTGGCTCACGATGCCATTTCTCGCAGAGAAAACGGCTTGCAATCATGTTTTACTGTCAGTAAATGCGATGTAGCTGAAACCTCGGCATGCGCGACTGTCCTTGCCTGGTGTCAGGAGGAGGGTTGATGAAATGAGTTGCTAGGCAGCAACAAATCTAAACAGCGCGACGAATCGTTGACTGGAATGCTGCTGCTGTTGCGCAGTTCACATTGTTGCTAAAGCCGTGCTGAAGTCACTCTGGCGGGCAGGAATTTGACCGCGGGAGTGCAGAGGACGCCATGGCCGCCGCTTGACCGTCCTGCCCACGCCGGGCCGCACCCACGTGGGCAGCCCGCTTCCTTCGATACCGACGGAGGTCACACCATGACCGTGGACATCACCACCGACCCGCCCGCTCAATTGACCGCTCCACGCGCGACCACCGGCACGTTGGGAGAACTGGACGTCGACATGGTGGCGGCGCTCTGCCGGGCGAGTACTCGGCGGGGATTCAATCCGTTCATCGACATCGACTGGGACGCACCCGAGAACCTGTTGGATGCGAACGATCCGCGCTGGCAGCTCGATCCCGCCGTCGCTCCGCTCGCGACGACGTCTTGGTATGCGCAGCAACCACTTCAGCGGCGCATCGAGATGAGTCGCTGGATCACCGCGAACATCCTCAAGGTCACCCTCCAGTTCGAAATGATGTTGATCCGTGGCGTGATTCACTACGCCGGGACCTTGCCGAACGGCTCTGTGGTGTTTCGGTATCTGCTGCACGAGCTGACCGATGAATGCCATCACATCCAAATGTTCCAGGAATTTGTCAACCGCTCGGGCGACGACGTTCCCGGGATGCGGCGAGGCTCACGGATCTTCGGGCCAATCCTGGGCTTTATTGGCGGCTACGCCAACATCTTTCTGTTCATCGGAGTTCTGTGCGGGGAGCAGCCTCTGCACTTCCAGCAGACGCTGCAACATCGTGGCTCGACTGCGGTGCCCCCGCTGCTGAACAAGATCACCTCCATTCACCTGGCGGAGGAAGCCCGGCACATCTCGTTCGCCAACCAGTATCTGGCGCAGCGCGTTGCCGCGGCGGGACGGTGCCGGCGGATGTTGTACGCCTTGGCATTCCCTGTCTACCTTCGGTGGTTGATCGGCGAAATGATCGCACCACCACGCGCGTTCGCCCGGCAGTTCGGCATTCCCCGGCGCGTGTTCAAGGCCGCCTATTGGCGTAGCGCCCGATCGCGGCAGATGTTGGCTGAATCGGCCGCTGACGTGCGGCGCGTCGCCGAAGACCTTGGGCTACGCACGGTCTGGTCACGGTGGCTGTGGTCGCTGCTGGGTATCGACGGGCGGTTACCGCGGTACCGCGGTGAACCCGATCGGAGTCAACCGTTCATCCGTATGGCAGGGCTGCCAGCAGTGATGTGGCGGCGTGTAGCGGCCGCGGCGATGATGGCGGGCGTTGCTCTTGCGGCGACACCGGTCGGGTTGCGGATCATCGCGGTGGCCGCGGCCGCAGCAGCAGTGTGGGCGTCCTACCATCTGCTGCGGGCCCGTCGCGGTGGTGTGGTGGGCAACCAGCCTTTTGAGTGGCCCAGGCTGGTTGTCTGGGTGGTGGTCTGCGTGGCCATGGTTCCCGCCGGTGGGTTGATCGGACTGGCGTTGGTGGTGTTCATGATCCTTGCACTCGCCGAATTCATGCCGACGTTATGACCGAATTGCCATCCTTACTATGCACGCGCCGGTCGGCTGACATCGGTTAGCCTAGCTGGCGGTCGCCGGTGCGGGAAAGACGATGGCGGGTGACATCGCCGGAGGAGGCTGCGATGGGCGCGGCGCCGGTGTAGGTGGCGAACGCGTCGGCTGAGCGGAAGCGGGTGAACGGTGCCGACTCGGGCCACGATTTTGGCGGCGTTGAGGACCCCGATTCCGGTGAGCTCGGTCAGGGTGGTTCCGGATGCTTCGACGGCAGCTGCGATGTCGCCGGCGGCTTTGGCGATGCGACGGTCGAGTGCGCGGATCTCGGCGACGAGGTCAGCGGCCAGGCTGCGCAGCGTTTGAGGGCGACTTCGCGGGACCGGATCTGGCGCAGGATGTCGGCGGCGCGGTCAGCAGTCAGGCCACGCGCAGCGCCTGACGGTGTGAGGTGGGTCAGCAGGACGTGCAACCGGTTGAATGGTTTGAGTGCGCGTCTTGACCAGGTCCCCGCGGTGTTCCACCACGGCGCGCAGGGCGGTGATGGCCGTGTCGACCGAAGCAGCGTGAAGCCGAGTGGCAGTCCCCCTACCTTCAGCGGTTCCGCCCCGCGTGTTTTCGTGGCATCGGAACAACGACGTTGGTTCCGTAGGTTTCGTGCGTGAGTTCGGTGATCACCGCGGAAAGCGTTCTGATCTTGCTTCTCAGCTGAGCGTTTTCGGCAGCCAATTCCTGGTGGTGATGACGGGCCTGTGCAAGTTGTCGTTGCAGTGCCTCGGCATTCGGAGCGACGGGTCCGCACCCGACCGATGCCTTGAACTCGTTCAGCAGGTCGCTGTGATGTTCGTAGAGTCTCTGCCGTGATATTCCGGATTCGTCAGCCAAGGCCACAATAGTGTGCGCTCCGTTGCTGCGCTCGGCTTGGTTTTCTCGGAGGCGGATCATGGCGGCCTGGACCAGCAGTCGTTCCTCATCGTTACGGGTGGCTTTGCGCACGAGAGTCATTCGTTCTCTCCGCCCTGTTGTGGCGTCGGCGGTCGGCTGGATTCGTGTTCTGCGAGTGCCTTTCGGTGCTCGGTCAGGCGAGTCTGAATTCGTTGCCGCAGCGGTTCGGGGAGTGCGGGGGTAGCCAGGTCTTGTTGGAGTGCGTTGACATGCTGGCGAAGGTTGGCCGCGTCGCGGTCGGTACGGGCAGCATTGACGCAGCCAAGACGGCACCGACCCCAGGAGGGTTCAGCGGAGCTGTCAGTAGGGTCAAGACACGCCGCAGTGGCGCGCCGGAACACGCACGTCACGACCGCGCCGTGGTGGATCTGCAAGTCGGGGTTTGATAGTGCGGTGTTGATCTGACTCTTGGTGGTGATTGTCAAACCCGCAAATTTCCTTGCTCTGGTGACGCGGGCCCGGTACTCATCGGCAGCCGGACCGGAGACGTGCTCGCCGCGCTCGAGCCTTTGGGAATCGTCGTGGATGGTCTCAGCGCGGTGGAGAAACTGTTCGAACGTGATCTCGTCGAGAAATCCCGAGTCTGCTCCGCCGGCGTAACCTTGAATCAGTTGTGTGTGCAGGTGGCCGTATTGCGTTGCGCCGGCGATCGTTCCGCCAGGCCGCCGCACGATGTGCCAGGCCAGTGTGCGCCGCAGGCGCGGCACTTGGATCTTGCCCTGCGGATCGGCAGCGATCAGCGGATGGCTGATTGCTGGACAGAGCTCGCGGTTGAACCATTCAATGAATCGTGTGATGTCGGTGTTAATGGACCCTGGCGTCCTGGTACGGGTGGAGCCGTAGAGGAATCGCTCCTGGGAGCACAAATTGAAGGCTGGGAAGAGGAGGTCGCTGACTGTGATCTGCCCAAGGACGCTGACGGCATGAGCGGTTTCGTCGGTCACGACCCACGGGACCGTGGCAGGGGATCGGTCCCGGCGCCGGTCATCGGCCTTCAACTGGTGGCCGGACATGAATGTCAACGCCAGCTTCGAGTCTCGGGTTATGCAGCCGCGCCGCAGGTTGAGCGCCTCGCCGGTGCGAACACCCGAGAGGTAGGCGATCACGATGAAACAGGCTGCTGTGACGTGGCGAAGCAGTTCAACGAGTTCCATCGCATCGACGGGGTCTTCACGCCAGGGGCGCGTGCCGATGGCGCTGAATGTGTTGACGCGCAACATGTCAACTTCGATCGGCAATCCATACTCGGTCAACATGACCGAAGTTTCTTTCATACGTTTCAGTTCGCCGTGGTTCAGCCATCCGCCCACGGCCAAACCCATCAGATCGACACTGGTAGTTTCGCCCGTCCGGACACCCGGAAGTGAGGCGTCGTTGCGGTCAAGCGCGGCAAGCACGCAATCGAGTTGCTGCTTGGCGGTCTCGAATACCGACACCGTACGAGCAGGAGCACGGCGGATGTCGGGTGCGATCTGATGGGCTAAGTGACGCATCGCGAGAAGGTTGCGCGCTGCGGGAAGCAGATCGGCAGCGACCGAATTGGTAACCACCAACGCCGCCGAGAGCAGCGGTTCCATGACGTCGGGATGAATACGAGGGGTCGTGTTCGGCTTGCCCCAGGATGACTCATAGTTGGCAAGCCCTCGCGCACTCGCACCACCCCACAACGCGCCCGCGGGAAGCCGGCAATGCGCAGGCAGGACCTCCCGGTACAAGTGCAGACGCTTGATCGCCTGTAGCGCCGAGCGTTTGGATCCGGCGCTGACACCTCTCATTTCGGTGACATGGCGCAGATAGCCGTTGAGGTGTTCGGTGCTGACCTGCCCGAAGGATGTCACCCCCATCTCCACCAGCCACATCGTGAACCTTCGCAACGGCACCAGCTCACCCCAGATTGTCTTGATATGCGGATAGAGTGACCGGGCGCCGTCAAGCCGGGGTGCATCGTCAACCACGTTGAGCAAGGCGAACAGGTAGAGCTTGCAGGCGTGGCGAAAAGGCGTCGGGAACCCATCCCAGTGCACGGCTTGTCCGGCACTGTGCCGGTCCTCGATCGCCGCGGACAGGTCCCACACCGGGTCGCCAAATCGGCACCGGCTCCCATCGACGTGAAGGGTGCGGTTCAACAAGACCTCGGTGTCGGGGGCGACGTCGACACCGGCCACCAGGTCGAGTGCTACAACTGTTTGCGTCATGACGCTTCCAGGTTTCCCGACAGCAAGAGATTGACTGTGCGGTGATCGCTGTCGGTGATCTCGGCTCGCGCGGCGGTCAGCTGGGCCTGCTCGTACTCGGCGAAAATGTCGTCCAGTTGCGCGAGGGGACCCGCGTGATCGGTGATCCACTGCCCGATGGGCATCTCCTTGCGCAAGTCACGGAGCCGGTCAGCAACGACCAATTGAACGGGCAAGTGGCGCGGGAAGGCGCGGGCGTTGCTGCAGTCAAGGCATGCCATAAACGACTGGCGACACCGTTTACCGTCGATCGGCGAGTGCTCAAAATCGGCGCAATTGCCCAGCACAGCGTCCTGGGCGGATCCGTTGTCGTGGTTGTCCGGATGCACCGTCATCGAGCGCCGGGCCAGCGCTTGTGCTACCTGCTCATCGAGCGCCTCGGCCACGATCTGGAACCCCTCGTTCCTCACCGACTCCATTCGGCCCAGATAACGAGCCAACGTGGCCGGCGTGTGGGCCGTGGGCTTTCGGACCTGCTCCAGGTAGGTTTTGCGCAGCCGATCCATACTGATCCCGAGGAGCAAGTCGTCATGCCCGGGATCGCCGGTGAGCCACGGTGCCATCCAACGCCGTCGAGCGCTGACGCCGGACGCAGTTCTGCTGATGCCGTATCCGAAGGGTTTCTGTTCGACATTGTCTGGCTGGGCACTGTAGTAGACGAAGGCGTGCTGGCACCCGGTCAGCGTGCGGGCCGGTTCGGTCAGTTCCAGCAGCAGCATGAAGACCCCGTAAGCGGTAGTCAGCGACGTGTTGGCCACGGCGGCGCGCCGATTGTCGCCACCGTGCGGCATTGGTTCAGGGCGCAGCGCGGTCACTGGCACCGTCATGGCCGACCGGTTCCCACGGCGGGGCTTGTCGGCGTTGACGAACACGATGCCGGGCTCGTCTGGGCTGCTGGCTTGTCGGTGTGGGGCGGGCAGCGATTCGAGCGTTGACAGGTTCAGGCCGGTCAGTCCGGATAGGAGAACAGCGAACGCCCATGCTTCTCCCGGGCTCAAGTGCAGCAACGATTGAAGTCGGCATCCGCCAGCTGCGGTCACCGCGCGCCGCGTCACGAAAGCCCTTGCACCTGAGGCAGTGCGGGGGAAGTCGCCCTCACGGGCGCAGTGATCAAGCACTTCGGCCAGACTGCGCCCGGGGTGGGCACGGGGTTGATGATCGAACTGTCCCGCACGATAGTCAGCGACCATCCCCCAATGAGTCCGCAATCGTGCGCGCGCCCGCCGAACTATTCCCCGTGCCACCACGTTGATTCGGCGCATCTCGTCGGCGGAGTACGGTTGTCGCGCCTTCGCGTTCTTCTGGTGACGCACGCGCGCGAACGCCTGACGTGCCTCATCGGAGACGACAGGACTGCAGCGCAGCAGCGTCTTGAGGCTCGGTGCGGGGCCAGGGCCGCTGGGTACCCGACACGATAGGGCGAGCAGCCGGGCATCCGAGGCTGACAAATCTGCCAGTCCCCCTATTCCTGGACGGTTTTCGGCGAGCCAGCAGCAGGCATGCCGGGCAGCCTGCCACAGCGCCCCAGCCCCCCGCAATCGCTTGGATACGCCCAGCACACCGGTGGCATCCTCGAACGCGATCGCGAAATCGTGGCGGATTCCGCTGTTGCCCGGCAGGGAACCGAAGTCGAAATCCTTCGACTGAGCACCATCCTCGCTGACGAACGTCACGATGAGCCCGCGTCGCCGCAATACCGGTCGCCACGCCGGATCCGGCTGCGCCGCGCGGCGACCCGTCATATTCCGACCGTCAACACACGAGACTCACCGACGCCAGCTGCTTCGACGAGACGCTCAAGGGATTGCCGATCGTCAGCATCCATCAGCGCGATCAGCTCCTCAACCTGCAACGCCTGAAACGGCTCAAGATAAACGCTGCGTGTCACCTCAGCACTACGATGTCCAAGAAGTGTTGCCATGAGAAACCAGACATCACCAAGCTGATTGCGGAAGTCCCGCTGCTCCTGCTTCGTCAACATATCGGTACGGCGCCACGCCACGAAAGTGGCAATGCAATACCACCGCAGCGCAAAGGAATGCCTCAGCATGTGGGGACGGCACCACAACGGCGTACCTCCCACTTGCACAATCGCTTTCGCGACCCTGGCGTTCGCGCGGTCGAATGTCTTGTACCAGGAGTGTTTAGGGCGAGGTATCCCGTCGTGATTCAGCCACATCCACATCGGCTCCAGGCCATCGGGTCCCCTGCGGAACAACTTCATTCGTGTCGACGGCCCGAGTGCGTCCAGGAGGACCGTACGACGCGATCCCGTCGCATCAACAACCTCCAGTTGCCCATCCCGCCGAACGCGCTGAACAATCCAATGATCCGCAATGTGCTCATACCGACCAGCACCTTGCGCGCGGGCGATCGCAGCAGTGCGACTGCCTTCCTGCAGATAGAAGTGAACTTGTTGGGCGACGCGGCGCCGCATCCAGAACGGTCGCCCGCTACCACCCTTCGCGCAACAAGGCGCCACGCGCGAACGCACAAGCCCCTCAGACCCCGGCTTGGGCACCTCGATGGTTAACATGCTGGCCCACTCGCCGATTCGCAAACCCGTCCCGAACAACCCCTCAACGAACGCGACATCGCGGTCCTCAGTCACTCCGAGCCAATCCGGACGCGGCACGCCCTCCACCGTGAAACCACGCAACCCCAGGTTCCGCCACAACCGAAATGCCTGCGGGGTAAGCCACTTCACGTCGGCCCTGCGTATCCCGGAGGGAGTGCTCTCCAACACGACTTTGCCCCCAACCACCCGCGATGTGGCAATCACACGGGCTCGGACCGGGTTGTCGATTCCGTGCTGCTCGGCGGCCCACAAGTAAAAGCTGCGGATCGCGGCACGATCGACACAGAAACTATTGGCACTCACATGCTGAGGGTTTTCCTCAGCCGACAACCGCCACTCCTTGAACGCAGCCAGTTCCGATCGCGACGCCTGACCCCATCGAACGCCCATCGCGTGCAGAAAATCCAGCCACACCTTCAACGACAAGGCATAACGACGCAAAGTCCCCGTTGCTCGTCCCCTCACCAGCGGATCCCGCCAGTAGGCGTTCACCAACGCATCCGCACGCCCCCACGGATCAACAAAGAACGGAGTGCCATCACGCGCACCGTTTCGCCTCGCCCAGGTCTCGACATCACCCAAACCCGGAACCACTTCGTCCACCGATACGAACGGCTGGCGGAAATCGTAGAAATGAAGAGTCCAACCATCAGCCGAAGCACCAGCCATCCCCGGCCCCCTCGCCTCACGAACATTGCCCCCATCATCACCGACATACTTCCCCGAACGTCTTCGACACGCCTGTCGGGCAGAGAACGGGGGACTGGATGTTGCCCGGGCAGTCGACCACCGCCAGAGCGTCGAGGACCTCGGCGAACATCACCTCGAGCGCTTCCTCGTCGGTGGCCAGCGTGTACGTCGCCGACAGCGGGCCCCCGGGATCCTGGTTCTTCTGACACCTGATCGCGGCCGAGGCGCCGTCGCGCGGGGCCACCGCCTCGCAGGCACCTGGGGGATAGCCGCGCGGAAGAATCCCGCGCAGGCGCTCGGCCGCCGTGTCGGACGCCTCCGTCTCCGGAACCTCGGAGCCCGGAGGCGCCCCGGAGGCGATCGAACCCGTCGGGGTGTCCTCGGAATCCTGCGACGGCCAGAACAGCCAGGCGAGCACACCGAGCGCCAGCACCGCGACCGTGGCCACGGCCACCAGCAGCACGGGGCGCCGGTCCTTGTGCACCGGCCGTGGATTCACCGACAGCGGCGCATCGAAGCGGCGCTCCCCCGCAGCACCGGTCGCCGGCGCTCTCTTGTCGACCGGTAGTGGCCCGGTGTCGTCGTCGGGCGCCGGCTCGTCGGAGCTCATCGGGCCAAGCCTAGTTGGCCCCACGGTCCAGACGGGTGAGCCACACCTTCGTGGCGATCCCGGCTCAACCCAGGATCAGGCCGGAGGTCGGCACCCCGGTACCCGCGGTGACCAGAACGTGCTCCACGTCCGGAACCGGGTTGACCGACGTACCTCGCAGCTGCCGAACCCCTTCGGCGATGCCGTTCATACCGTGGATGTAGGCCTCACCGAGCTGCCCGCCGTGGGTGTTGATCGGCAACCGCCCACCGACCTCGATCGCTCCCCCGGCGATGAAGTCCTTCGCCTCCCCTTTGCCGCAGAAGCCGAGCTCCTCGAGCTGGATCAGAGTGTAGGGAGTGAAGTGGTCGTAGAGGACCGCGGTCTGGATATCGGCCGGCGACAGTCCGCTCTGTTCCCACAGCTGGCGGCCCACCAGGCCCATCTCCGGCAGGCCGAGCTCTTCGCGGTAGTACGAGTACATGGTGAACTGATCGGCACCTGCGGCCTGGGCCGCCGCTTCGATGGTGACCGGGCGGTGCTTGAGGTCTTTGGCCCGCTCCGGTGTGGTGACGACGATGGCGACACCACCGTCGGTCTCCTGGCAGCAGTCGAGCAGCCGCAGCGGTTCGGCGATCCATCGCGAGTTCTGGTGGTCCTCGATGGTGATCGGCTTGCCGTAGAAGTGCGCCTTCGGGTTGTTTGCGGCGTGTCTGCGGTCAGCGACCGACACGGCACCGAAATCCGCGCTGGTGGCGCCGTATTCGTGCATGTAGCGCTGGGCGATCATCGCCACCGACGCCGCCGGGGTGCTCAGACCGTGCGGGTAGGACCAGCTGTACTCGACGCCGCGCGAATCGGCGTTGACGGTCAGACCCGTCATCACCTGCCCGAACCGGTGTTCCGAGCGCTCGTTGAAGGCCCGATAGGCGACCACCACTTCGGCGACTCCGGTGGCCACGGCCAGCGCCGCCTGCTGGACGGTGGCCGCCGCCGCACCACCGCCGTAACCGATCTGGCTGAAGAACGTCAGATCACCGATTCCGGTGGCCCGCGCCACGGCGGTCTCCAGGTTGGAGTCCATGGTGAAGGTGACCAGCCCGTCGACATCCGACGGCGCGAGCCCAGCGTCGTCCAACGCGTCGAGCACCGCCTCGGCCGCCAGACGAAGCTCGCTTCGACCGGAGTTCTTGGAGAAGTCGGTGGCACCGATACCGGCGATCGCGGCCTTGCCCGAGAGCATCAGCGGTCCCCCAAACTCAGTGTTGCGGTGGCGATGACGTGGTTGCCGAGACTGTTGGCGCCGACGACCTTCACGGTGGCGACACCGTCGTCGACGGCGGTGACCTCACCGGTGAAGGTGATGGTGTCGTAGGCGTACCACGGCACCCCGAGGCGCAGCCCGATCGAGATGATCCGTGCCGTGGGGCCCGCCCAGTCGGTGACGTAGCGCTGCACCAGGCCGGTATCGGTCAGGATGTTGACGAAGATGTCCTTGGAGCCCTTGGCCTGCGCCTTGTCCCGGTCGTGGTGCACGTCCTGGTAGTCGCGGGTCGCGATGGCCGTCGACACGATGAACGTCGGGTCGCCGTAGATCTTGAGTTCGGGCAGGGTGGCGCCCACCTCGAGAACCGGAGCCGCGCCAGCGGCGGTCATCGGGCCGGCTCCCATGCGTACAGGGTCCACGCGGGGCTGATGTCGCTGTCGGGGAAATCGATATACGTTGCGCGCACCGGCATTCCGATCTGAACTTCGCTGGGTTCGACGCCACGCAGTTCGCCGAGCATCCGCACACCCTCGTCCAGCTCGACGAGGGCGATCACAAAGGGCAGGCTCCGGCCGGGCACCTTCGGTGCGTGGTGCACCACATAGCTGTAGACCGTGCCGTTGCCCGAGGAGACGACATAGTCGATCGGCGCATTTTTGTCCTGCCATACCGCAGGTACCGGCGGATGCTGCAGGGAACCGTCTGGGCGACGCTGGATCCGCAACTCATGGGCGTTGACTCCGTCCCAGAAGAACTGGGTGTCCTTGGAGGAGGCCGGCCGCATCAGCTTGTCCGGGTCCAGATCGTCCGGGACTTCCGACTTCGCCTCGGCCCGTGGCTTGAACTTCATGATGCGCCAGTTCATCTCGGCGACCGTCTCGTCGTCGGTCGAACCGTTGGGCACCGTCCACGTGATGAGCTGGTTGATGAAGAAACCCTCGCCCAGCGCGGTCTGCTTGGGTCCCACCACATCGGTGATCTCGGCGTGAACGGTGAGCTGCTCACCCGGGGCCAGGTACCGGTGGTAGGTCTGCTCACAGTTGGTCGCCACCACTCCGACGTACCCGGCGTCGTCGAACAGGTTCATCATCTTCGACAGCGGGTCGTCGTCCGAGCGGCCCTGTCCGAGGCCGCCCATCGTCCACACCTGGATCATCGCCGGCGGCGCCACGATGCCGGGATGCCCGGCGGCCTTGGCAGCCTCCTCGTCGACGTAGATCGGATTTTTGTCGCCGATGGCGTCCACCCAGTGATGGATCATCGGCTGGTTCACCGGATCCCGGCCGGTCCGCGGCTCGCTCTTCCCGTCCGTCTTGATCGCGTCGATGTCCTGCTGGAGATCTGCGCTCACCGGATCACCCTCGGCACCTTCAGACCCGAGGCGGAGATCATCTCCCGCATCACTTCGTTGACCCCGCCGCCGAAGGTGATGACCAGATTGCGTTTGGTCATCTTGTCCAGCCAGTCGAGCAGTTCGGCGGTCTCGGTGTCGGCCGGGTTCCCGTAACCTCCGACGATCTCCTCGGCCAGCCGGCCCACTTCCTGGATCCGTTCGGTGGAAAAGACTTTGGTGGCCGCGGCGTCGGCGACGGCGATGGTCTCTCCGGAGGCGGCCACCTGCCAGTTCAGCAGTTCGTTGACGCGCCAGATCGCCTTGATCTGCGCCAGCAGCCGTTGCACCGCGGGCTGGTCGATCGGGGTGACCCCATCAGAACCCGGCTTCGAGGCCCACGTGTGCACCTGGTCGTAGATGCCGGCGATGC
>CAXEZH010000119.1:0-16434 GCA_964000695.1 uncultured Mycolicibacterium sp.
CGACGGGGCGGTCCAGCGGACCATCTCCTCGATCGCCGTCGGCAGCAGGGCGGGGTCGGCGCGCAGCTCACGGTAGGAGTCAGGGTGTTCGGCCAGTGCCAGTAGCCCGCCGGCGATCGCGTTGCGGGTGGTCTCGGCCCCGGCGCTGAACAGCAGGTTGAAGAACAGATAGCTCTCGATGTCCGACAGTTCGGGGTCGGCGGAGTTCACCACCACCGACAGCATGTCATCGCTGGGCTGGGCTCGCTTGGCCGCGATCAGTTCCTGCCCGTAGGCATACATCCGCGAGCCGGCCTCTTCGACGGAGAGCCGGGTGATCGACGCTTTGCGCGATCCGCCGAAGTCGAAGCTCGGCTCGATCGCCTCGAACAGCCAGTGGCGTTCGGACTCCGGCACTCCCAGCAGGATGCAGATCATCTGCATCGGCACTTCGGCGGCCACGTCGACCAGGAAATCCAGCGGGGTACCCGGCTCGACGTCGTCCAGTAGACGGCGCGCACGCTCACGCAGGTCGTCCTCCACGCGCCGGATCATGCGCGGGGTCAGGCCTGAGCTGACCAGCCGGCGCACCGCGGCGTGGCGAGGGTCGTCCATCATGTTCAACAGCTGCCCGGCGATCGGCAGGTCCTGCAGCAGGGTGCCGCCGAAGGGGCGCTCGCCGCCGGTCACCGACGAGTAGGTGTCCGGGTCACGCAGCACCGCAAGGGTTTCGGCGTGCGTGGCCACCGACCAGAAACCTTCCCCGTCGGGGGTGTTCTCGGTGGGTGCGTGCCAATACACCGGGGCCTGCTCACGGTGCAGCGCGAACAGGGCGTGGGGAAATCCTTCGGCGAAGTTGTCCAGGTCGGTGAAGTCGATCTGGGCGAGCTGCTGCGTCAGTGTCACAAGATGGCTCCCGAGGTGTACTTCGCGGCTTCGGGGTAGCGGCCCACCAGGTCGTCGACGGCGGAGACGACGCGGTCCACCTGATCGCTCGCCGCACCGGTGAACGCCTGCTTGTCGGCCAGCGCGCCCTCGAGTGCGGCTCGGTCCAGCGGCAGTCGCGGATCGGCGGCCAGGCGGTCGAGCAGGTCGGGCTCGGCGCCGCGTTCCCGCATCGCCAGCGCCACCGCGACGGCGTGCTCCTTGATGACCTCGTGGGCGGTCTCGCGCCCGACGCCGGCCCGCACCGCGGCGATCAGGATGCGGGTGGTGGCCAGGAACGGCAGGTAACGGTCGAGTTCGCGCTGGATCACCGCCGGGTAGGCACCGAACTCGTCGAGCACCGTCAGGAACGTCTCGGTCTGCCCGTCGATCGCGAAGAATGCATCCGGCAGTGCCACCCGTCGCACCACCGAGCAGAACACATCGCCTTCGTTCCACTGCGCGCCGGCGAGCTCGCCGGCCATCGACGCGTATCCGCGCAGCACCACCTGCAGCCCGTTGACCCGCTCGCAGCTGCGGGTGTTCATCTTGTGCGGCATCGCCGAGGATCCGACCTGACCGGGCGCGAACCCTTCGGTGACCAGCTCGTGACCGGCCATCAACCGGATGGTGTGCGCGAGCGAGGACGGGCCGGCGCCGAGCTGCACCAGCGCGGAGACGACGTCGTGGTCCAGGGAGCGCGGATAGACCTGACCGACGCTGGTCAGGATGTCGGTGAAGCCCAGGAAGGTCGCGACGCGGCTTTCCAGTTCGGCGAGCCGCTCGGTGTCGCCGTCGAACAGGTCGAGCATGTCCTGCGCGGTGCCCATCGGGCCTTTGATGCCGCGCAGCGGGTAGCGGTCGATGAGTTCACGCAGCCGCTGCAGCGCCACCAGCATCTCCTGGGCGGCCGAGGCGAACCGCTTGCCCAGCGTGGTCGCCTGGGCGGCGACGTTGTGGCTGCGCCCGGCCATCACCAGCTCCCGGTAGAGGGCGGCCCGCTCGGCCAAGCGCGCGATGACCGCGACGCCGTGGGAGAACACCAGCTCCAGCGAGCGGCGGATCTGCATCTGCTCGACGTTCTCGGTGAGATCCCGGCTGGTCATGCCTTTGTGCACGTGCTCGTGGCCGGCCAGTGCGTTGAACTCCTCGATCCGTGCCTTGACGTCGTGGCGCAACACCCGCTCACGCGCGGCGATGGAATCGAGGTCGACCATTTCGAGCACTCGCTCGTAGTCGGCGAGCACGCCGTCGGGGACTCCCACACCCAGTTCAGCCTGCGCCCGCAGCACCGCCAACCACAGCCGGCGTTCGGCGACGATCTTGGCCTGGGGCGACCAGATCGCCACCATGTCCTCGCTGGCGTAGCGGTTGGCCAACACGTTCGGGATACTCACGGACAAACAGCCTATCGGCCGTGCGGCACAGTAGAGCCGTGTACTTCGTCGGTCTGGACCTCGCCTGGGGTCAACGCAAACCCACCGGGGTGGCTGTCGTCGACGACAGCGGCCGGCTCGTGTCTGCTTCTGCGGCCACCGATGACGCCAGCATCCGCGCCGCGGTAGCGACCTATACCGAGGGTGAATGCGTCGTCGGCATCGACGCGCCCATCGTCGTCACCAACCCGAATGGGCAACGCCCCGCTGAACGCGCCCTCAACGCCGACTTCGCCCGCTTCCAAGCCGGCGCGCATCCGTCCAACACCGGAAAGCCCGAGTTCGCGCACGGCACCCGGGCGGGGCGCCTGGCCAATGATCTGGACCTCGACATCGATCCGCGCGGCGGCCGACCACGCCGTGCCATCGAGGTCTATCCCCACGCGGCGACGGTCGCGTTGTTCCGGCTCGGCCGCACCCTGAAGTACAAGGCCAAGCAGGGCCGCAGCGTGGCGCAGTTGCGCGCCGAACTGCTCCGGCTGATGGAGCACATCGAAGGACTCGCCAGCGCTGATCCGCCCCTGCGCGTCGTCGACTGCGAGGACTGGGTCCAGTTGCGTGCTGCCGCCGAGAAGGCCGAACGCAAGAGCGAGCTGAGGCGTGTCGAAGACCCCGTCGATGCGGTGCTGTGCGCCTACGTCGCCTACTACTCCGAGCGCCGACCTTCGGAGGTGACCGTGTACGGCGACGCGGAGACCGGCTTCATCGTGACGCCGACGCTGCCGTCGGATCTCGAACCGGCCCCGCCGGAACCCACTCCCGGAACCGTGCACGACGCCATCGCGACGTTCGCCGATCGTCGACCACAGCTGGCGCGGTCGACCGAGCACTACCTCTCGGTGGTCACCAGCCTGCTCGACGACGCCGGGATCAACTATCTGAGCGTCACTGCGCGCACCAAGACAGTGGCGTCGTTCGCGGCGAAAGCCGACCGTCACCTCGACGGACGACGGCTCTACACCGATCCGCTGTCCGAGATCACCGACCAGATCGGGCTGCGGGTGATCACCTACCTGCGCGACGACGTCGCCGCCGTCGCCAACCTCCTCGGGGAGGAGATGCGCCTGCTCGACGACCGGGACATGGGAGTCGAGACCGCGAGCGAGGGCAGGTGGGGGTACGCCAGCAGGCATCTGCTGGTGGCTGTCGAGGGCGAGCAACAACCGGCGTCGGTGCAGGTCCGCACGATCTTGCAGCACGCCTGGGCGGAATTCGAGCACGACATTCGCTACAAGGGCTCGATTCCGGAGGAGGATGCACCTGATCTGGACCGCCGCTTCACGCTGGCGGCCGGTCTGCTCGAGTTGGCCGACCGTGAGTTCTCGGCGATCCGTGAGCGGCTGCGCTCCACCGGGCCCACGGAGCGCGCGCCGCTGGAGACGTCTGATCCGAGGATCCCGACGCCGGTGCTGGCGACCTACCTCGGCAACCGGTTCCCAGAGGCGGGTTGGTCGCGAACCGACCATTACGCCTGGATCGCCGGACTGTTGCTGGACCTCGGGATCGACTCGGTCGACGAGGTGGACGCTGTGCTCAACGGTGTGGACACCGACCGGGTGAACGCCTCGATGGGCTACCACTATCCGGCCGGCGCGGTGCGTCGTCTCGACGACGTGCTGCTGGCGGTGTTCGGTACCCGCTACATCGACCTACCCGGCAATGCGCATCGTACGAAGCTGCTGCACAACAGGTTTGCCCGGATCTCCAATATCGAATCCGGCAAAGCCGATTAGGCCCGGCTGCAGCGCGGGCGAAGGCCCGGTCAGAACGGCGGCGGTTTGTTGTGCTCGGCGGCTCGCTCTTCGTTGAGCTTGCGCTCCGCAGCGATGGCCCGGATCCTGTTCTGCGCACGGGTTTGTCGACGCCGCGGCATCAGCGCGTCGCGCGCGTCACTGGAGTCGGGTTGCGGCGGATCGCCCGGCCACAGCTCGCCGGTGGGCCGGCACAACGAGGGAAACAGCAAGGCGCTGCCCGGCTTGGTGGTGTAAACGTGCCCCGTTGGACTGGTCCAGATCACGGTGCCGTCGGGCAGCTGACGGTCGCGCCAACCGGTTGGCCCGTTCCAGAAAGTTTTCAGCAGATGATGAAAACGGCACAGGCACTTGAGGTTCGACGGGTGAGTCGGCCCGAGCGGATGAGGCACCGTGTGGTCGATGTCGGCCAGCGAGGCGGGCCGATCGCAGCCCGGGAACCGGCAGGTCAGGTCACGACAGCGGACGAAAGCGGCGGTGGCGGCAGATGGAGTGTAGCCGGGTTCGGGATCGGTGATCCCTGGGTGGAACACCTCACGGAACCGGGCGCCGTCCATCACCTGCGCCAGGAGCCAGTTCGGCGTGACACCGGCACCGAATATGAAGGCTGGCGGAGCCTTCGGCGCCTTGCATTCGGCCGCGCCCGTCACGTCCGGCTCAGCCGACCCAGCCACATCCGGTCCAGCCGCCCTGTCGCGCGTCACTTCCTCGCAATCGCGCTGGGCATCGTCGAGCCTGTGAGCGGCATCGAGATCGAAGGCATCCGCCGCTTCGGCTATGGCGGCCCGCTCGGCGATGACGTAGATGGTGGTGTCGCGGGCGGGCCGCCTGCCAGCCGCCTCGCAGCCCTCCGTGCCGCACTGACAAGGCAGGCTGTCCATCTCGAGACCGAGGGCCGCGAAGGCGTCGTTGCGTCGCTCGTCGAGGCTGCGCGGGTCAGCCTCGCAGACGCTGTGAGCCAGGTCCTCCACCCGCGCTCTCATAGCTGCGGCGTCGGCGGCATTCATTCGCGCGTACAGACTGGTGATGCCCGGAACGTCTTTCGGGCCGCCGAATTCCACCGTGCGTGACGAGCCCGATTCGCGGCTGCGTCGCAGCGCCCCCGGGTCGTGGCGGTCGACGATCGCGTCGATGGCACGTTCGACTTTGGGCGCCGACAGAGGTCCCCAGCCGGTGATCACCTCGGCGAGTTCTGCGTCCACGGCCCCCATCGCGGTCTCGTCGTCGATCAGGTAGGTGCGCCACACGATGGCGCGCACCAGGATGTCGTTGATCAGGCCGGCCTCGAACAGCGCCGCCACTCTGGGCAGCCGGTCACGCAATGCCACCCCGCGGTGGGTCTGAGCCAACGCCAGCCCTTGCGTCAGATCGAGAGCGGCGGCCAGCTCGGCGGCCACCGCGGCATCCGGATCGACCCACCAGTCTTCTCGATCCTCAGCAGCCAGACCGGTGCGGCGGGCGAACAGTTCGGCCATCACCGCCAGCTTGCGCGCGCCCGCCGCGTTCTCCGCACGCGCCCAGCCCCGCGCCGCGTCGACGAGCTCGCGCGCACTCAGTTCCCCGAGCGCGGGAATCTCCGGCAGCGATTCGTCGAACATGTGTTCGATTCTACGTCGATCCGCCGACACGCTGCCAAGACAAGCTGGGCGCCCTGTGGATAAGTGCGACCACCTCTGACGGCCGGCGAGCTGGACTGAGGCCCGCAGCGCCTCGGAAGCGAGCTCCCCCGAGCGCACCACGGTTACCCGAGCATTCGGCGCGACGGGCTGGCACTCGGAGTGACGGCGAGCGCCCGACTGCCGCTCAGTCCGGCCCGGACCCCAGGTGCGTCGGGTCGGTGATGTGCCCGTCGCGAATGCCGAGCTGACGGTTGATCAACTGGGTGACGAAGAACAACGCGATGCCGATGACGACCAAAGCCCCGGCAACGAGGTACTGCTGCGCGGGTCGGCCCGACAGCGGCGTCACGAGATACAGCGAAACGAGGAACCCGATGACCGGCAGCACCGTCGGGGTCTTGAAGTAGCCGCCGGCCTGCCGGACGTCGCGCCGCAGCACCAGCACGGCGACGTTGACCACCGCGAACACCGCCAGCAGCAGCAGGCTCGTGGTGCCGCCGAGCACCGAGATCGCGTTGTCGCTGGCAGCGGTCGAGACGTAGGTGATCAGACCGAACGCGATCACGGTGGTGAAGATGATGGCCGCCCAGGGCGAGCGACGGGTGGGATGGACCACCCCGAGTCCCGGTGGCAACACATGCTGACGGGCCATCCCGTAGATCAAGCGGCTGGCCATCAGCATGTTGATCAGCGCGGTGTTCGACACGGCGAACATGGTGATGAACGGGAAGATCTCGTCGATGGGCAGCCCGGGTGCGCCCGCCTTCACCACCTCGACAAGTGGGGTGTCGCTGGCCTGCAGTTCGCCGACGGGCACCAGCGCGACGGCCACGATCGACACCAGGATGTAGACGATCCCGGCGATCGACAGACCGGAGAGCAGAATCTTCGGAAACGTCTTGACGGGGTCTTTGGTCTCCTCGGCCATGTTGACCGAGTCCTCGAAGCCGACCATGGCGAAGAACGCCAGGGACGTCGCTGCGGTGACGGCCATGAAGGTGTTCTTCTGGTCGGCGGTGTCGAACGCGACGACCCGCGAGAAGTCGACGTCACCGCCGCTGAAGGCCCACATGCCGACCATGATCACGGCGACGAGGCCGGTGATCTCGACGATGGTGAGCACCACGTTGAGCTTGATGCTCTCACCGACACCACGAAAGTTGATCGCCGCCAGCGCCGCCATGAATCCCAGGGCAAGCAGCGCCACCCCGAGCTTCGACGGCTCAGCCACGCCGATGCCTTCGAAGAAATTCGCTGAGAAGGCACGTGATGCCGTTGAGGCCGAGGTGATTCCGGAGCACATGACCACGAACGCGACGATGAACGTGATGAAGTGGATGCCGAATGCTTTGTGCGCGTACAACGCTGCGCCCGCGGCCTGCGGATATTTGGTCACCAGCTCCAGGTAGCTGAATGCGGTGACGGTGGCCACGGCGAAGGCCACCAGGAACGGAAGCCACGCCGCCCCACCAACTTCACCCGCCACATCGCCCACGAGTGCGTAGACGCCGGTGCCGAGGATGTCACCGACGACGAACAACAGCAGCAACCCCGGGCCCATCACACGCTTGAGCTCCGGGGTGTTCTCGGCGGTCTGCTGACCTGCGACCGACTCCGACATCGCGCCTCCCCCAGATGATTAGTTGTGCCCGGACACTACGCTGTGCTCGGTGCCCGTCAGCGCTGACACCTCGTCGAGAAGGGCAGCGACGGCTCGCGGGTCCTGGCGGCGTTGCCAACCGAACGTCGTCGGCCGCTGCGCGCGGTCGTGCCAGAAGTGACCCGGCTTGGACTCGGGGCACGTCGCCACCAGCCACACCGCGGTGTCGGCTCCGTCCTCGGCGTGCCGCAGCAACGGCTTGGTGACACTCCGAAACACCGGCAGGGCTTCGGCGACCCCCGGCGTCTCAACCCACCCCGGATGGGCACTGTAGACATGAATGCCGCTGCCGGCCAGGGCCTTCGCCCATTCACCGGCGAGCACAACCTGCATCCGCTTGGTCCGTGCATAGGTCCGGACGCCGTTGTAGGGGCCGTCGCGGGATTCGAGTTCGTCAACCGACCAGGTCCGCAGCGGTTCGGTGTGCATCCCTCCAGAGGACATGAACACCACGGCAGCCCGGTCCGGTACCTGCAGCAGATCGAGCAGCCGCACAGTCATCAGGTGTGGACCCAGGACATGGCACGCGAGCTGGATCTCATGCCCCTGCCCAGTCTCGTCGCGACGCTTGGGCATCAGGCCCGCGTTGTGGACCACGCCGTGCAGCGCGTCGATGCGGCCGGCCAGATCCGTCGTCCAAGCCCGTACCGCGTCGAGGTCGGAAACGTCGCAGACTTCTTCGACGACCTCCGCATCGGGGACCGAGGCGCGGACCGCGCCAGCGCTGCGGCACACCTTCGCGGCGTCGCGGCCGAGCAGGTGCACGGTGGCGCCGAGTCGCGCGAAGCTACCGGCCATTGCCTCCCCGATGCCGGACGTCGCGCCGGTGACCACCACCCGCTTGCCGGCCATGGCGTTCGCCGCCGGATCGGCCGGCCACCACAGGCGACGCACACCGGAGCCGAGCTTGGTATAGCCCAGCACGACCGACCGGTCCAGCGCCGTGTCGACGACGCCCCCCAGGGATTTCCGGATCGCCACGGAGAGGGAAGTAACCAAGCTGGTCACTTCGCAAACGAGACGATCGGTGCCAGCACGTCGATCACGCCGATCAACGTCGCTCTGGCCGTCTCGCGCGGACTCACCCCGTCACCGACGAGCGCGGCGACCACGGCTCCGTCGACCGCGCAGACGAGAGCGCTCACCAACTCGGGGCGCACACATCTGCCGGACCTTTCGATGATCTCGACGACGGCCTCGGTGCGCTGCTTGAGGACATGACGCTGCACATTGCGCAAACCCGGCTGCCGGGCACAGGCGATCAACCGCTCGTAACGCGAGATCAGATATTCGCTGACCCGTTCTGGGCTGTCGCCGACGAGCAGGTCGACGAGAATGTCGGCGATCGACTCCGCACTGCGCCGGCGCCGAGACAGCATGGCGACCTTGTCGTGAAGCTGTTGCGTCTCCTGCGTTCCGACGTACTCGACCGCCTTGGCGATGAGATCGTCCAACGACGAGAAGTAGTACGTCGTCGACGCCAGCGGGAGCCCGGCCCGGCGCGCGACGGCTCGGTGGCGTACCGCGTCGAAGCCACCCTCGCAGAGCAGATCGGCAGCGGCGCTGACCAGCGCACACCGCCGTCGTTCTCCCTTGGGAGTGACCGCAGCCGTCACTCTTTGCATGCTGCCAGTCACAGGGTTTGCGCATCGGCCTTTTGACCAATCACCAGCTAATCCTCAGCTCGGACCGGTGGCATGATGGCGCGCATGTCTGCCATCAACCGCCGCGCGGCACTGGGACTGGGGCTACGCGCCGGACTCGCGGCGCTGGGCGCCTGCACCGCGGGCTCCGCTCTGGCGAGCACCCCCGCCGCAGCCGTACCGCCAGCACCTCTGGCACCACCGCGCCCGACGTACGAGTCGGGGTCGTTCACATCGGTGGCCCGCGGCGGCGTGGTGACCAACTGGATCATCGCGCGCCCGCCGGGGCAGACCGAGCCGCTGCGTCCAGTGATCCTTCTGCACGGCAAGGACTCCAATGCGCAGACGGTGATGTCGATGGGGGCCGAACGGTTTCTGGCCGACGCGGTGGCCGCCGGGGTGGCTCCGTTCGCGCTGGCCGCCGTCGACGGGGGGAACGGCTATTGGCACCGACGGGCCTCCGGAGACGACTCGGGGGCGATGGTGCTCGACGAGTTCCTCCCGCTGCTCGCCGACCACGGTCTGGACACGTCGCGGGTGGCCTTCCTCGGTTGGTCCATGGGCGGATACGGCGCGATGCTGCTGGGTTCCCGACTCGGCGCGGCACGCACCGCGGCAATCTGCGCGGTGAGCCCGGCGCTGTGGACGAGTGCCGGTGCCGCCGCCCCGGGGGCGTTCGACGGACCCGACGACTATGCCGCCAACAGCGTGTGGGGGCTGGCGTCGCTCGACGGCATTCCGTTGCGCATCGACTGCGGTGACGACGACCCGTTTTCCGCGGCGACCCGGCAGTTCATCGCCCAGCTGCCGAATCCGCCGGCGGGCGGCTTCACACCCGGTGGCCACAACGCTGCGTACTGGTCGTCGCAGCTCAGCCCGGAGTTGGTCTGGGCGGCGCCGTTACTGACGGCCTAGACCGAGATCTGGCCCTCCTGCGCGGCCAGGCCGATGTCACTGCGGAAGTGGCTGCCGGCCAGGCGGATCGAGCCGATCCGGGCGTATGCAGCGTCGCGCGCCGCGGCCAGGTCGTCACCGACGCCGACCACCGAGAGCACTCGGCCGCCGGAGGACACCACGGCGCCGTCGTCGCGACGGGCGGTACCCGCGTGCAGAACGCCGTCGCCGTCCGCGCCCTGGATGACGTCACCCACTCGCGGCCGGCCGGGGTAGTTCTCGGCGGCCAGCACCACCGCGACCGCCGCGCCATCGCGCCACTGCAGGGGCGGTTGGCCGGACAGTTCACCGGTGGCGGCGGCACGCAGCAGTTGACCGAGCGGGGACTCGAGCAGAGCCAGGACCGCCTGGGTCTCCGGATCGCCGAAGCGGCAATTGAATTCGACCACCGCGGGCCCCTGTGAGGTGACAGCCAGCCCGGCATACAGCAACCCCGAAAACGGGCAGCCGCGGCTGACCAATTCCGCGGCAACGGGTTTGACGATCTCGTCGACGATGCCTGTCGTCACCTCGTCGGGCAGCCACGGCAACGGGGTGTAAGCGCCCATGCCGCCGGTGTTGGGTCCGCTGTCCCCGTCACCGACCCGCTTGAAGTCCTGAGCGGGCAGCAACGGGACGACGACGTCGCCGTCGACGACGCAGAACAGCGACACCTCGGGGCCGTCGAGAAAAGACTCGAGCAGCACCGGGTGACCGGCCTCGAGCAGGCTCGCGGCGTGTGCGCGGGCGGCATCGCGGTCAGCGGTGACCACCACCCCCTTGCCGGCGGCCAGACCGTCGTCCTTGACCACC
The DNA here is from genome assembly GCA_964000695.1 of uncultured Mycolicibacterium sp. Lineage (GTDB taxonomy): Bacteria > Actinomycetota > Actinomycetes > Mycobacteriales > Mycobacteriaceae > Mycobacterium. The sequence goes on from CAXEZH010000119.1 coordinate 10,759, forward strand.
CAGGCCGCGAACCCGCCCCCGGGGCCGAAGCGGTCGAGGGCGGCGTCGAGGTGGGCGGGGTTGTCGACGATCTCGCTGGTCGCCGTCCGCACGCCGGCAGCGGCCATGACGTCTTTGGCGAACGCTTTCGACCCCTCGATGCGAGCGGCCTCCTTGGTCGGGCCGAAGCAGGCGATCCCGGCCGCGCGCACCGTGTCGGCCACCCCGAGCACCAACGGAACCTCGGGCCCGACGACGACCAGATCGGCCCCGATCCGGGTGGCCAGCGCGGCGACGTCCTCGCCGGACGTCACGTCGACCTCGTACTGGTCGGCTACGGCCGCGGTCCCGGCATTGCCGGGCGCGACCGACACCGTGTCGACCTCCGGGTCTCGGCGCAGCGCAAGCAGCAGCGCATGTTCACGGGCTCCGGATCCGACTACCAGGACGTGCACAGGTCACCACCCTAATGCCCGCCCGCCACGCGAGGCAGCCATCCCGGCCATACAGTCAGCATTACTGATGTATGGTCAGAACGGAGTGCGTTACGTCACACAGGAGCGATCACCATGACCACCGCTGCGAACTGCCCATTCCTGCCCCCGGGCTATGACTTCACCGACCCCGACGTCCTCGTCGAAGGCATCCCCGTCGGGGAGTTCGCGCAGCTGCGCAAGACCGCGCCGGTCTGGTGGAACGAGCAGACCGACACAATCTTCGACGACGGCGGTTACTGGGTGATCACCCGTCACGCCGACATCAAAGACATCTCCCGCAACAGCGGGCAGTGGTCGACCAACCGCAAGGGTGCGGTGATGCGGCTGCCCGACGGGGTCACCGCAGAACAGCTGGATCTGACCAAGGCGTTGCTGATCAACCACGACGCACCTGAACACACCCGGCTACGCAAGATCGTGTCGCGGCTGTTCACCCCGCGCGCCGTCGCCGCGCTCGAGGAGAAGCTGGCCGTCGCGTCCCGGGAGATCGTCGCCGCCGCGGCCGCCAAGAGCTCCGGCGACTTCGTCGCCGACGTCGCGATGAACCTGCCGCTCCAGGCCATCGCGGATCTGATCGGGGTACCGGAGGCGGATCGCGAGCGGCTCTTCCATTGGACGAACAGCATCATGAACACCGACGACCCGGACTTCGACTCCGACCCGACAACCGCCAACGCAGAACTGATGGGCTACGCGTACACGATGGCTGAGGAACGGCGCCGCTGTCCTGCCGACGACATCGTGACGCGGCTGGTCCAGGCCGACATCGACGGCGAGGCGATGGAGGACGTGGAGTTCGCGTTCTTCGTGATCCTGCTGGCGGTGGCCGGCAACGAGACCACCCGCAACGCGATGACCCACGGCATGAACGCGTTCTTCGACAATCCGGACCAGTGGGAGTTGTTCAAGCGGGAACGCCCCGACAGCGCAATCGATGAGATCATCCGGTGGGCCACTCCGGTGCACTGCTTTCAGCGCACCGCCCTGGAGGACGTCGAACTGGGCGGGGTGACGATCCGGGAAGGCCAGCGCGCGGGGCTGTTCTACAGCTCGGCGAACTTCGACGAGGACGTCTTCGACCGGCCGTTCGAGTTCGATATTCTGCGTAATCCCAACCCGCACCTGTCATTCGGCGGTAACGGCGCCCACTACTGCATCGGGGCCAACCTGGCCCGCATGGAGATCAAACTGATCTTCGACGAGCTCGCCGACCAGGTTCCCGACATCGCCAAACTGGCAGAGCCGAAGCGGCTGCGCTCAGGGTGGATTAACGGCGTCAAGGAACTCGCGGTCTCCTACCGCTAGAACCTGCGTTGAGAGTGCATCCACGGCGGGAAAGTGCGAGTGACGCCCGCCGCCAGCGCAGCCTCAACGGTGACTGCTGACGGTGGCTAGAGTGCATCCGTGCGCACCCACGGTTGGTCCGGAGCCAAGCCGGCCTCGGATGACGAGGCCATCGCGCGCATCCTCGACGCGGCCGGCAAGACCATCGAACTTCATGGCGCGGACTTCAGCATCAGCGACGTGGCCCGCACGGTCGGGGTGACCCGCCAGACCGTCTATCGATACTTCGCCAGCACCGAGGCGCTGTTGGTCGCCGCGGCGGTGCATGCGGTCGACGGATTCCTGGACCGATTGACCGAGCACGTCGCGGGTCTCACCAGCCCGCCCGAGGCGGTCACCGAAGCCGTGGCCACCGCACTGGAATGGCTGCCGCGGGAGAAGTACATCGGTTTGATCATGGTGCCCGGCGGATCCCGGCATGTCGAATCAGTCACCTCCGATGTCGCGCTGCGCTTCGCCCGCGACATGGTGCAGCGACTCGACGTCGACTGGGCCGCAGCGGGTTACGACGTGGCCGACATCGACGAGCTGTCCGAGCACCTGCTGCGCATCATCCAGTCGTTCGTCATCGACCCGGGCCGACCGCCGCGTCGGGGTGACGATCTTCGGGCCTACCTGCGCAGGTGGGTCGGCAATGCGCTGCGGCCGAGCTAGACCACTGTCAGCGGAAGCGACTTCCGGTCCTCGAAGACCCAGGATGCCCCACCCGAGACCTTGCACACCGAGACCTCGGAGAATTCCTCGGCAGCGGTGTCGGTGGTGACCACCCGGACCGTCCAGTCGAATTCGGTGCCGCTCAGCTCGGCCCGCAGATGTGGGTCGACCGCCTGGACCATCGCCTGAACCGGCCGGTCGGCCGCCGGCGATACCAGCGAGATCCATGCTCCGTCGTCGTGGGCCGGCGAACGCCGCACATGAACGTACTCGGGATCGATGTCGGCGAAGACGTAGGCCGCAGGGTTGAGCAGCGGGTGCAGTTCCAGCACCCGCAACGCGCCCTTGGCGTCGGCGGGGATTCCCAACGCTGCGCGAATACGGTCGGCGGCCACCCCGGCGATACCGGTCAGCGCCTTGTATCGGATCGATTCCTCCAGCGCGGAATCGCCGTTGGCGCGCGCACGGACCGCGAGATTGAATGACAGCACCAACAGGTGCATCTGCAGACACACCTCGTCGGCGATGCGCACCAGCGCCGAATGGGAGAACGCAGCGAAGTCGACGTCGGACACCAGCGGTCCGGAATAGTCCGCGCGCCCTTCTTCTTCGGGGTCGATCGGCTCGAGCACGACATTGTGCGCGTTGGTGGCGGCAACGATGTCGAGCTGCGGGATGAAGTCCACCTCGGGGTGGGAGTCGTCGATGATCACCGTCCACGCGCAGTGCGGATGCCGGTCTGATGGTGTGCGCGGCGGCCGGTGGATCGGACGCACCTGGCATCGCCGATTGGTGGCGAGCGCGGTGGCGTCGAAGGTCGGATCCTCGATGTCGTGACACATCCCGCGCACGTAGTCCTCGCCCATCGGTTCCACGTCGAGCAGAGCGCCGCAGTGGTCGAGGTGGAACTCGCCGTGCCACCGGTCGTGCACGGTGTACCGAAAATCCATGAACTGCGGCGGCGCCCCGATGTCCAGCTGCAAACCCTTGAAGATCGTGACGACGTCGACGCCCTCGTAGTTGAGCGCCTTCTGCATCCGCTTGGTGTAGAGCGGGCTGGCGCCGGCCCACTCCTCTATGGCGATCTGCAGCATCTCCTCGCGGCCGAACGACGAGATGCACCAAGCCATTCCGGACCGGTCGATCAACTGACCGATGAGCAGCAACTCCGGGACGAGGAGGGCGAGTTCCTCGCGGGACAGCGCTGCGTATCTACTCATCACCGAGACTGCCTCCCGAATGCATGTTCACCGCAGCGTTGACGTTCGCCCGCTTGTCCTCGGCCTGCCCCTTCTCGGCTGCCTTCTTGCGCTGCTTGGCCACCTTGGAGACGACGCCGTCGAGCTTGGATCCGAGCGGGAAACCCAGGTAGTGGGTCAGGAAGACCGCCATCTCCTTGAGTTCGTCGACCGTGAGCTCCCCGTTGGCCAGGGCGGCGTTTGCCTGGATCTCGGCCAGATCGGCATTGCCGACCGCGGTCACCACGGTCAGCGTCATCATCCGCTTCTCCCGCATCGACAGGCCCGGCCTGGTCCAGATGTTGGCGAAGAGGTGGTCGACGGTGAGGTCGAAGTACGGATCGCCCTCGACGTTAGGCATCTCCCAGCCGTAGACCTCGTTCATCTTCTCCAGGCCTCTGCGGCGCGTCTCGTCCATCCGCGTTACTCCTTCACGGTCGAGGTCGTGTGTGGCACGCCGAGACCGGCGGCCAGGTCCCGCAGGGCGATGTCGGCCAGCGGAAGCTGCACCCCGTGGGCCTCGCCCAGGCGCAGGGCCAGCCGTAGGTCCTTCTCCCCCAGCCCCCGGGTGTGGACGAACATGTCGTGGAGGAAATGATCCGACGACAGCGGCGTGGTGTCGTCGCGGTACATGATCGCGCCGGGTCCGCCGCTCTGCGCGTCGCTGTGCCGCACCACCCGGCCGAGCTTCTGCAGATCGATGCCGGCCGCCTCCGCGAGTCGTTGCGCCTCGCACGCGGCGGCGAAGCCGACGAAGGTAAGCATGTTGCGCGCCAGCTTCATCCGGGTTCCCGCACCGGGTTCGCCGGCCCGCACCACCATCGAAGCCCATTTCTTGAAAACCGGTTTGACGATGTCGTAGGCCTCGTCGTCCGCGCCGACCATCACGGCCAGTTCGCCCTCGTCCGCCGCACCTGCGCCACCGCTGACTGGGGCATCCACCACATGAATGCCCTTGCTGCGCAGCTTGACTGCCAGTTCCGGAGCGGTCTCCGGTTCGATCGTCGAGTGGATCGCAATGACGGTTCCGGCCTTGGCATGCTCACCGAGTTCGCCGACCACCTCGCGCACCTGATCGTCGTTGAGTACGGTCACGCTGATCACGTCGGCGGCGGCGACATCGGCGAGACTGTCGGCCGGCGTGGCTCCCAATTCGGCCAGCGGGGTCATCGCGTCGGCGCGGACGTCGAAGACCACGAGGCCGCCCGGCCAGTCGACCAGGCGCTTGGCCATCGGCGCCCCCTGGTTGCCCAGGCCGATGTAGCCGAGCTTGGGTTCACTCATGAGCGCCGCCGTCTGCTCTTCGCGCGAGCGCCCATCGGATGATCTGTCCGCCGTCGACATTGAAGATCTGGCCGGTGATCCACTTGGCCTGATCCGACAGCAGGAACAGGCACATGCCGACCAGGTCCTCGGGCTCGCCCATGCGGGCCAGCGGCAGCTTCTTGACGATGTCCTCGACGATCTCCTGGGGGGTGGACGTCCTGTTGGCCTCGGTGTCGATCGGGCCCGGCGCGATGGCGTTGACCCGGATGTTCTGTCCCCCGAGCTCGGTCGCCAGCTGCTGGGTCAGTCCGTTGACGCCGACTTTGGCCAAGCCGTAGAAGTTCGAATACAGCCACGCCGCGGTCGACGACTGGTTGACGATCGCGCCTCCGCCCCGCTTGACCATCTTGCGGTACACGGCGCGGGTGCACACCAGCGCGCCGTCGAGGTTCACGCTCATGAACTTCTTGTAGTAGTCCCAGTCGACGGTGATCAGGAAGTCCAGCTTCATCCCGCCGAAGATCGCGGCGTTGTTGACCAGGTAGTCGATGCCGCCGAACTCCGAGAGAGTCTGGGCGGCCATCTCTTTGGCAGAGTCGGGGTCCGAGACGTCGACCCTGACCGCCAAGGCCGTACCGCCCTCACCCTTGATCCCGTCGACGACCTTCTGGGCGCCCTCGGTGTTGATGTCGGCGACA
>CAXEZH010000120.1:0-10497 GCA_964000695.1 uncultured Mycolicibacterium sp.
GCTGCAGTCGTCGCAGCGCTACTACGTCCTGGAATCGGGTCGGATCACCTCGACCGGCACCGGCGGCTCGTCCTCGGAAGCCGACGTGCGCGCCGCCATGGCCATCTGACGCGGGCCGCCCAGCGCCTGGTTCCGCGAGCGCGCGCGTCTGTAGGGCGACGCGCCGCGAGATTCGTACAAACGCGTGCCGTCGCCGCAGGTTTCGACCATCGTTGGTCCATGAGCACGCCCAGGGAGCCCGTCATCCTCGCCGAGCACGGCGGACTGGTGGTCGCCGAACGAGGCCCTGAGGTCATACTGGTCGACCGCGGCATCGGCCCGACGCAGATCGTCCTATTCGTGCTCGTGGTCGTCACCCTCGTGTTCGGCGGCTTCGGCGCGGTGTCGGTGTGGTCGGCGCTCGCGGGCGGGATGTCCACAGGTTCGGCGTGGCTGGGCGTCGCGCTGCTCGCGGTGGCGGGCGCCGCGGCGACGGCGATGTACATCTCGGCCAAGACCGTACGTCGCCAACGCAGCCGTCCGCTGACCTCCTTCACACCGGTCGCCGTGTTCGACCGAACCGCCCGGGTGTACCGCGACGGCACCGGGGCCGTGGTTGCGCCGTTGGGCCAGGTCAGATTCGAGCGCCGGATGCAGATGACGTCCAGTTCGCCCAAGCTGGTCGCCGTCACGCCCGACGGCACGCGAGTCCTCAAGCGCGGCAACCCGTTCGGCGGCGCTGTCGGCAACCTCGACGCGGTGCTCACGCGTGCAGTTCACGGTACTCCCCTCTGACGAGCGCGCCGTCCGGCACGGCCCGACACGGAGTGTCGCCGTGCGGACGCGCGTGCTCGCGGAAGTCGTCAGCCCAGTCGGGACAACACGTCGGCGACGACGTCGGCGACGGCCACGTCGACCTGCTCGCCGGTCGCCAGGCTCTTGACCCCCACCGTGCCGGCCTGCAGATCCCGGTCACCGGCCACCAGCGCGATCGAGGCGCCGGAGCGGTCGGCGCCTTTCATGCCGGCCTTGAGGCTGCGGTCACCGTAGGCGACGTCGACGCGCACGCCGGCCGCGCGCAGCCGCGCGGCCAACACCGCCAGGGCGATCTTGGCGTCACCGCCGAGCGGCACCGCATACACGTCGACCCGTGCCGCGTCGGCGGCACTCTTGCCCTCCGCACGCAACGCAAGCAGCGTGCGATCCACGCCGAGACCGAATCCGATCCCGGACAGGTCCTGCCCACCCAGCTGACGCATCAACCCGTCGTAGCGACCACCGCCTCCGATGCCGGACTGGGCTCCCAGTCCGTCGTGGACGAACTCGAACGTGGTCTTGGTGTAGTAATCCAGGCCACGCACCATGCGCGGATTGATCGTGTACGGCACGCCGAGCGCATCCAGATGCGCCAGCACCGTCCCGAAATGACTCTTGGCCGCCTCGGAAAGGTGATCGAGCATCAACGGCGCGGCGGCGGTCATCTCCCGCACCTCGGGTCGCTTGTCGTCGAGCACACGCAGCGGATTCAGCTCCGCGCGACGGCGCGTTTCGTCATCGAGTTCCAACCCGAACAGGAACTCCTGCAACAATTCCCGGTACTGCGGACGGCAGCTGTCATCGCCCAACGACGTGATCTCCAGGCGGAACCCGGTCAGTCCCAGGGACCGGAATCCGGCGTCGGCGACGGCGATCACCTCGGCGTCCAGGGCCGGGTCGTCGACGCCGATCGCCTCCACCCCGACCTGCTGCAGCTGCCGGTACCGGCCGGCCTGCGGACGCTCGTAACGGAAGAACGGACCCGAGTAGGCGAGCTTGACCGGCAGCGCGCCCCGGTCCAGCCCGTGCTCGATGACGGCCCGCATCACCCCCGCGGTACCTTCCGGGCGCAGGGTCACCGACCGGTCTCCGCGGTCGGCGAAGGTGTACATCTCCTTGGACACGACATCGGTGGACTCGCCCACGCCGCGCGCGAACAACGCGGTGTCCTCGAAGATCGGCAGCTCGATGTGCCCGTAGCCGGCGCGGCGCGCCGCCTCCAGCAACGCGCCACGCACCGCGACGAACTCCGCCGATTCCGGCGGTACATAGTCCGGCACCCCCTTCGGCGCCCGAAAGGCATGCAGAGGTGAGGAACTGGCAGAAGTGTCGGTCACGGGGTCAAACCTTCGAGAAAGGGGTTGGTGCGGCGTTCGAGACCGATCGTGGTCCTCTCGCCGTGCCCCGGCAGCACCAGGGTCTCGTCGTCGAGCACGAGCAGTTTCGTGACGATCGATTCCAGCAGATCGCGGCCACTGCCGCCGGGCAGGTCGGTGCGACCCACCGACTGCTTGAACAAGGTGTCACCGGTGAATGCCACCGACTCGGGTCCGCTCCCCACGCCCCCGTCCACCCGGAACACCACCGAGCCCTGCGTGTGGCCGGGCGTGTGATCGACCGCGACGGTGATGCCGCCCAGCTCGATCTTGTCGCCGTCCCGGTCCAGCTCGACAACCTGACGGGGCTCACGGAACATCGCCGCCACCGCGAACCGGCCGACACCGGCGAAGAAGCCCGCGCCGAAGCCCTTGATCGGGTCGGCCAGCATGAACCGGTCCGCCGGGTGGATATAGGTGGCGCAGCCGTAGGTGTCGGCCACCTTCTGGGCCGACCACATGTGGTCGATGTGGCCGTGGGTGAGCAGCACGGCCGCCGGGGTGAGCCGGTTCTCGTCGAGTATGCGGCGCAGCGGACCCATCGCCCGCTGGCCCGGGTCGACGACGATGGCGTCGGCACCCTGCCGCGGGGCCAGCACGTAGCAGTTGCACGCCAGCATGCCGGCCGGGAATCCGGTGATCAACACGCCTCCCAGCTTCCCATGCCCAGGTCGCACCGCTGTTCACGAGGGTCGCAGCGCCCTCACTCGCCGTGAACTGGCACACTCGGTGCCGACCGGATCGACTGCAAGGAGGGACCCGGGGTGCCGACGAACGAACAACGGCGGGCGACAGCCAAGCGCAAGCTGGAGCGCCAGCTCGAGCGACGGGCCGAGAAGGACCGCAAACGCCGGACATACACGATCGTCGGTTCGGCGGTCGCCGCGGTGGTCGTGATCGGCGCCGTGGTCGCCACCATCGTCCTGACCACCGGCAATTCCGATTCCACCGCCTCGGGTTCGTCGAGCGAGACGGCCGAGACGACCGGACAGACGCCCGAACAGGATCCGTTCGACGCTCCCGCGCCCGGCGAGATCGCCGCACTGCCGCAGTTCACCGCCCCGGACGGACTCGGACAGAACTGTCAGTATCCGGCCGCCCAGGAGGCGAGCAAGGCGAACAACCCGCCCCGCACCGGCGAGGTGCCCACCGAGCCGGCCCAGGTCAGCGCCAGCATGGAGACCAACCAGGGCAACATCGGGCTGCAGCTGGACAACGGCAAGTCGCCGTGCACCGTCAACAGCTTCGCCAGCCTCGCCCAGCAGGGCTACTTCAACGACACCCCCTGCCACCGGTTGACCACCAGCGAATCCTTGTCGGTGCTGCAGTGCGGCGATCCGACCGGTGAAGGCACCGGAGGCCCCGGCTACGAGTTCGCCAACGAGTACCCCACCACCCAGTACCAGCCCGACGACCCGGCGCTGATGCAGCCCGTCGTCTACCCCCGCGGCACGCTGGCGATGGCCAACGCCGGCCCCGGCACCAACGGCAGCCAGTTCTTCCTCGTCTACCAGGACTCGCAGTTGCCGCCGCAGTACACGGTGTTCGGCACCATCGACGAGACCGGTCTGGCCACCCTGGACAAGATCGCCGCCGAGGGTGTGCAGGGCGGCGGGCAGGACGGCCCACCCGCCGCGGACGTCATCGTGGAGTCCATCCAGCTGGACTGACACCGGTCGGCGAATCGCCCACAAGGGGGGTCGGGGGTTTCGAGACCCTTTGACCTGCCCGGCCGTTTACGCCTACGTTCGTTTGGCTGAAGTGCACCCGAAACGCACGTGTGGATACGAAAACGACGAGGGATGGGTCATGGCCGATTCGATACGACGGAGTTTCATCAGGCTGGGGGCGGCAACCGCGGCGACCGTGCTGGGCGCGGCGCTCGTGACGAGTTGCTCGAAGGTCCCCGACAGCGAGCAGGGCGGGACCCTGCAGCGCATCCAGGACGCCGGCACCGTGAAGGTCGGCATCGCCGGCGAGGTGCCGTACGGCTACACCGAGGGCGGCGAGGTCACCGGCGAGGCACCCGAAGTCGCCAAAGCGGTGTTCTCCGCGATGGGCATCGACAACGTCGACGCCACCCAGGTCGAGTTCAGCCAGCTCATCCCGGCGTTGAACGCCGGCCAGTACGACATGGTGGCCGCCGGCATGGCGATCCTGCCGCAGCGCTGCGAGAACGCCCAGTTCTCCGCGGTGGACTACGTGACCCCCACTGCCCTGCTGGTGCCCGCCGGCAACCCACAACAGGTGACGAACTTCGAGGACGTCCTGGCCAAGGGTGTGCCGCTGGCGGTCCTGTCGGGGACCGTCGAGGAGTCGGTGGCGCAGTCGATGGGCATCCCGGACAACCTGATCCAGCCGTATCAGGGCCAGCCCGAAATGCTGCAGGCGCTTCTCGACGGCCGCGCCTACGCCGGAGCGCTGACCGACATCTCGCTGCGGCGCATGGTCGCCGACAACCCGGGGGTGCCCCTCGAGGTCACCGAGGGTTTCGTCCCGGTGATCGACGGTGAGGAACAGATCCAGGCCGGTGGTTTCGTGTTCCGCAAGGGCGACGACGAGTTGGTCGACGAATTCAACACCCACCTCAACGAATTGCACGGCTCAGGCGAGTGGCTGAGCATCGTCGAGCCGTTCGGCTTCACCGAGGACAACGTGCCGCCGGAGGATGTGAGCACCGAGCAGCTCTGCGCCGCCGGCTGAGCCGGTGTTCGACAACGTCGGACTGTTCGTCGAGACCATCTCCGCGGGTCTGCTCCTGACCGTGGAGGCCACCGTCGGCGGCATCGTCATCGCGACCGTGTTGTCCTTCGCGTTCGGGTTGGCGATGTTGTCGCGGTGGCGTGCGGTGCGGGCACTGGCCCGCGTCTATGTCGAGATCTGGCGCGGCACCTCCGAAGTCGTGCAGCTGATGTGGATCTACTTCGTGCTGCCGGTTCTGGTGGGATACCAGATCGTGCCGCTGGCGGCCGGTATCGCCGTGCTGGGTCTGAATTTCGGCGCCTACGGCGCCGAGATCGTGCGCGGGGCGGTGCAGTCGGTGCCTCGCGCCCAGTACGAGGGCGCCATTGCGCTGTCGCTGACGCCGCGGCAGCGGATGCTGCGGGTGATCCTGCCGCAGGCACTGGTGGAGATGGTCCCGCCCTTCAACAACCTGTTCATCCAGCTACTCAAGGGCAGTTCACTGCTGACCATCATCACGGTCCACGAGATGACCTATCAGGCAAGGGAAGTCCTGATCGACCGGTTCATCTCCCAGGCCGCGACCATCTGGACGATCGTGTTGTTGTTCTACCTGGCGCTGGCGGTGGTGATCACCGCCGGGATGCGGTTGTTGGAGCGGTGGGCTGCCGCCCTGGTCGGGCGTCCGGCGGCACCGCGCCGCAGCGTGCGTGCGTTGTTCCGTCGCGACCGGGTGGAGCAGCGGTGATCTGGGACTGGCAGTACGCCTGGGAAGTCTTTCCCGACATCGTCGTCGACGGATTGCGGATCACGCTGCTGGCGACCGTGCTGGGCTCGGCGCTGGCCTACGCGCTGGGTCTGCTGCTGACGTTGTTGCGTCGTTCGCCGATCCGCCTCGTCAGCTCCACCGCCTGGGCGTTCATCGAACTGGTCCGCAGCACACCACTGTTGGTACAGATCTTCTTCTTCTTTTTCGTGCTGCCCGATTTCGGGGTGCGCTTCGATCCGTTGACCACGGGCGTCATCGCGCTCGGTGTGCACTACGCGACCTACTGCGCCGAGGTGTACCGGGCCGGCATCGAGGCGGTGCCGGTGGGCCAGTGGGAGGCCGCCGTCGCGCTGAACCTGCCGCGGATACGCACCTGGACGGCGGTCATCCTGCCGCAGGCAGTACCGCGCGTGTTGCCCGCGCTGGGCAACTACACGATCTCGATGCTTAAGGAAACGCCGTTGCTGCTGATGATCGGTGTCCTCGACATCGTCGGCGTGGCCAACCAACTGGGTTCGCGGGCTTTCCGTTACGTGGAGCCGATCACGATCGCCGGGGTGTTGTTCCTGGTGCTGAGTTACTCGGCTTCCCTACTCGTGCGAGGGATGGAGCGACGTGTCCGATACAGCCACTGACATGATCCGATTCGAGCATGTCGTCAAACGGTTCGGCGACAATGTCGTGCTCGACGGGCTCGACTTCGCGGTCCAGCCGGGCGAATTCGTCACCCTCATCGGTCCCAGCGGTTCGGGTAAGACGACGATCCTGCGCCTGTTGATGACACTCGAGCAGGTCAGCGAGGGTCGCATCTACGTCGGCGGCGATTGCCTGAGCCACATGACCCGGCGCGGACGAGAGATGCCCGCCGACGAGAAGTACCAGCGCCGGATACGCAAGCGCATCGGGATGGTGTTCCAGCAGTTCAACCTGTTTCCGAACATGCGGGTGCGACAGAACATCACCGAGGGACCGATCCGCTCCCTGGGCCTTCCCCGCGCTGAAGCTGAGGACCGTGCAGACAAACTGCTCGACATGGTCGGTATCGCAGACAAGGCCGACGCGCACCCGGCCCAGTTGTCCGGCGGACAGCAGCAGCGGGTGGCCATCGCGCGTGCGCTGGCGATGCAGCCCGATGTGCTGCTGCTCGACGAGGTCACCTCGGCATTGGACCCCGAACTCGTCACCGGCGTGTTGGCCCTACTCAAGGACATCGCCACCACCACCGAGATCACCTTCCTGTGCGTGACGCACGAGATGAACTTCGCGCGTGACGTGTCCGACCGCGTGATGATGTTCGACGGGGGCAGGGTCCTCGAGGACGCCGCCCCGGACAAGTTGTTCACCGATCCCGACCACGAGCGCACCCGGGAATTCCTGCGCGCCGTGCTGGAGCGCGGTTAGCTCAACTCGTGGCCGGCACCGGAGTCATCGGTTTCTCGCAGCAGATCTCGTTGTGTTCCATCTCGGGCGGGCACGGACATGCCTTCTCGTAGACCAGCCGCGCTCCGCACTCCTGACACTCGTATCGATCACCCACGTGTCGTCCCACTGCGGTCCTCCCACCGTTGACGCGGTGCGCCACGGCGGCGCGCCTGCTCCTGCAGCGAATGCTATGGCCGGAGACGCCCGCCGCCTACGGCCGAAAGTCCTCGGCGATCGTCCGGGCCCCGGCTTTCAACGCAGGCTGTTCGCAGCCGTCGCTGCGTCGGCGACACTGATGACCATGCGGTCGTAAGGCTGCCCGGTGAGGTCCAGCCGCACCGCCGGCGTGGAACGACGGGCCACCGCGAAGGTCTTGCGCCCGGAGCGTCGCCATGTGCCGATCTTCACCCGGCCGGGCACATGCAGGCCGGGCGCGCGCATGCCGCGCACACTCGACAGCGGGTCGTGGTCCACCTCGACCGCAGTGATCGCCGAGGCCGGGAAGCGGAGGTCGCCGTGGAGCCCGGCTATCTTCTCCCACACGCCCAGATGAACCGTCACGTCGTCGCCGACCCGCGCGATCCTCGCCATCGTCCACCCTTCTTCATTGTTCTCAACAATGAGAATAATAGCATCAGTGATAATGGGTCATGCCGTCGATCGATCTCCTCCTGCACCCGATCCGCATCCGCATCATCCAGGCCCTGCTCGACGGCAGCGCGCTGACCACCAAGCAGCTCAAGTTGCAGTTGACGGATGTGCCCAGCGCATCGCTGTACCGACACGTCGCGATGCTGGCCGATGCCGGCGTTCTCGTCGTCACCGGCGAGAGGCCGGTGCGCGGCACGGTCGAGCGCAGGTACGCGCTGCATCTGCCCAGCGCGGCTGTCGGCCCTGCGGAGGCCCGCGCGCTCAGTCTCGACGATCACCGGCGCGCCTTCACCGCCTACGCGGCGGCACTGCTCGCAGACTTCGACCGCTACCTCGACGGCGCCGACGCCGACCCGGTGGGTGACGGAGTGTCGTTCACACAGATGACACTGTGGCTGTCGGACGACGAGCTGGCGACGTTGCGCCGCAAGCTCGCCGAACTCCTCGTACCCCTGTCCACACACCGGCCGGGCAAGGACCGGACGAAGCGGATACTGAGCACGGTGCTGATGCCGGCGCGATGACGCGGCTCACGCCGCTCCTGCCCCACCGCGGCTCACGCCGCCGAAGTCACCCGGTAGACGTCGTACACGCCCTCCACGTTGCGCACCACGTTCAACACGTGGCCGAGGTGCTTGGGGTCGCCCATCTCGAACGTGAAGCGACTGATCGCGACCCGGTCGTTGGACGTCGTCACCGAAGCCGACAGGATGTTGACCTTCTCGTCGGCCAGCACCCGGGTGACATCGGAGAGCAGCCGGTGCCGATCCAGCGCCTCCACCTGGATCGCGACCAGGAACACCGACGACGGCGACGGCGCCCACTGCACGTCGATGATCCGTTCGGACTGATCCTGCAGCGAGGCGGCATTCGTGCAGTCCGTGCGGTGCACGCTGACGCCGCCGCCGCGGGTGACGAAGCCCATGATGTTGTCGCCGGGCACCGGGGTGCAGCACTTGGCCAACTTGGTCAGCACACCTGGGGCACCGGGGACGGCGACGCCGACGTCGTCGCTGCTACGCTGACGCACCGGCATCGTTGCCGGCGTGGACCGCTCGGCCAGTTCGTCGGCCGCGTCGTCGTCACCACCGATCTGGGCGACCAGTCGCTGCACCACGTGCCGGGCCGAGACGTGCCCCTCGCCTACCGCGGTGTAGAGCGCCGAGACGTCGGTGTAGCGCAATTCGCGGGCGAGCGCGCCAATGGACTCGGCAGTCATCAAGCGCTGCAACGGAAGTCCGCCGCGGCGCACCTCTCGCGCGATCGCGTCCTTACCCGTCTCCAGCGCCTCTTCCCGCCGTTCCTTGGCGAACCACTGTCGGATCTTGGCCTTGGCGCGCGGCGAGACCACGAAGGTCTGCCAGTCGCGCGACGGTCCGGCGTTGGGCGCCTTCGAGGTGAAGATCTCGACCACTTCGCCGTTTTCCAGCTTGCGTTCCAGCGCGACGAGTCGGCCGTTGACCCGCGCACCGATGCAGCGGTGTCCGACCTCGGTGTGCACCGCGTAGGCGAAGTCGATCGGTGTCGACCCGGTCGGCAGCGTGATCACGTCACCCTTGGGGGTGAACACGAAGATCTCCTGCACCGCGAGGTCGTAGCGCAGCGACTCGAGGAACTCACCGGGGTCGGCGGCCTCCCGCTGCCAGTCCAACAGCTGACGCATCCAGGCCATGTCGTCGATCTCGGCCGCCGAGTGGCTGGGCGGGGCGGCGTTGCGTCCCTTGGCCTCCTTGTACCGCCAGTGCGCGGCGATGCCGTATTCGGCGGTCTTGTGCATGTCGAAGGTGCGGATCTGCACCTCCAGCGGCTTGCCTTCCGGACCCACCACCGTGGTGTGCAACGACTGGTACACCCCGAAGCGGGGTTGGGCGATGTAGTCCTTGAAACGCCCGGCGATGGGCTGCCACAACGAATGCACCACCCCGACCGCGGCGTAACAGTCGCGCACCTCGTCGCACAGGATGCGCACGCCGACCAGGTCGTGGATGTCGTCGAAGTCGCGGCCCTTGACGATCATCTTCTGATAGATCGACCAGTAGTGCTTGGGCCTGCCTTCGACGACGGCACTGATCTTCGACGCCGACAGAGTCGCGTTGATCTCGGCGCGCACCTTGGCCAGGTAGGTGTCGCGCGACGGGGCCCGGTCGGCGACCAGCCGCACGATCTCCTCGTACTTCTTCGGATGCAAGATCGCGAACGACAGATCCTCGAGCTCCCACTTGACGGTGGCCATACCCAGCCGATGCGCCAGCGGGGCAATGACTTCGAGTGTTTCGCGGGCTTTGCGGGCCTGCTTCTCCGGCGGCAGGAAGCGCATGGTCCGCATGTTGTGCAGCCGGTCGGCCACCTTGATCACCAGCACGCGTGGGTCGCGCGCCATCGCGATGATCATCTTGCGGATCGTCTCGCCTTCGGCGGCGGTACCGAGGGCGACCTTGTCCAGCTTGGTGACCCCGTCGACGAGGTGGCCGACCTCGGTGCCGAACTCCTCGGTCAGCGCCTCCAACGTGTAGCCGGTGTCCTCGACGGTGTCGTGCAGCAGTGCCGCCACGAGCGTCGTGGTGTCCATGCCGAGCTCGGCCAGGATGTTGGCCACCGCCAGCGGATGGGTGATGTAGGGATCACCGGACTTGCGCATCTGGTCGGCGTGGCGCTGTTCGGCGACGTCGTAGGCCTTCTGCAGCAGCGTCAGGTCTGCCTTCGGATAGATCTGCCGGTGTACCGCGACCAGCGGCTCGAGCACCGGGTTGACGGCGCTGCGCTGGGACGTCATCCGCCGGGCCAGCCGGGCCCGTACCCACC
>CAXEZH010000121.1:0-13639 GCA_964000695.1 uncultured Mycolicibacterium sp.
CCGGCTGGTCGCCGACGTCAACCGGTACGTCGCCGCCGCCACCGACACGAGCCACGGCGACGCCGCCGCGATGTCCGCGGCGGCGACCCAGGCCTACCTGGAGGCGCTGTGGCTGCACCGCGACGTGGCGGTGGTGTTCGGCTCCGACGACGGGCCGGCCGGGTTCGCCCGCCTGCGCGAACGCCGCCTGTGTGACGCCCTACGGCGCTGGACCCCCGAGGTGGCGGCGGATCCGTCACCGCAGGGTCAGCTGCTTCTGCGGATGCTGAGCGCGATTCTGGCCGAGGCGTCGTCGTTGGTCATCCTCTGCGACAGCGAGGCCGACGTCGCGCTCATCAGCGACGCGACGATCGAGGCGATCGACCGCCTCATCCGTTGAAGGACGGGACCGTCACACGGCGCTGTGGCTTGGTTCTTCATTCGTCGCGCGAGCGCTCATCGGCCCCCTCTTCTCTTCGCGCGAGCGCTCATCGGCCCCCTCTTCTCTTCGCGCGAGCGCTCATCGGCGACCGCGCTCTCCAGGTCGGCGACGACGATCCTGCCCATGCCCAGCATCGCTCGCGTCGCCGCCGCGGCACGAGCCGCGTCGGGGTCACGCAGCAGTTCGTCGAGCCGCTCGGGCACGATCTGCCAGCTCAGCCCGAAGCGGTCCTTGAGCCAGCCGCACTGCGACTCCTGGCCGCCGCCGTCGAGCAGTCGCTGCCAGTAATAGTCGACCTCCGCCTGATCACGGCAGTGCACGGTGAACGACACCGCCTCGGTGAAGGGGAACTGGGGTCCGCCGTTAATGGCGATGAACTGCTGCCCGTCCAAGGTGAACGTCGCGGACACCACCTCGCCGGGAGTCCCCGGGCCGGCGTCGGTGAACCGGTCGACCCGGTCGACCGACGAGTTCGGGAAGATCGCCGTGTAAAACGCGATGGCGTCCTCGAGGTCGTTGTCGAACCACAGCGAGGGAGTGATGGCGGGCATGGGGCCTCCTTGTCGCGCCCGTGCCGCGACGTTGTCGCGGACTGTCCCCCTTGAGACCTCAACCGGCCTCGGTTCTCATCGCGCGTGGCTCAGCCCGCGGTGACGGCACCTACTGCGCGCAGCGCGAAATCCAGCACACGGGCTTGAGCCTGCTTGAGGGCGTGCGCGTCGTCGGGATCCTGACCGGCCAGCACCCGCGAGGCCAGCGAACTGACCGCAACCGCGTCGATGTCGGGCTCGGTCAGCGGGAAGGAGCCATCGGCACGGCCCCGGCACAGGATCGTGGTCAACGAACGTTCCCGGTCGGCCTGGGCCCGCGCCCGGGTTTCCCGATAGCCCTTGGCCGCTCGCACCTCGTCGGAGTCGATCACCGTCAGTTGCAGGCGGCGCTGCGGATCGGCGCACATGTCGAACATCTCCCCGATCCAGGCGGCCAGCTGCTCGGCGGGAGTGCCGAGAGCCGCCGCCGCGACGCGGTCCACGTCGGCGACCAACGCGTCGCATTCCTGCCGCAACAGGGCCAGGAACAGGTCGTCCTTGGATTCGAAGTGACGGTAGAACGCGCGGGTCGAGACCTGCGCCCGACGCAGAATCTCCGACATCAGGATCGGCCCGGGATGCGGACCGGACAGACACCGATACGCCGCCTCGATGATGCGGCGGCGGTCGTCGGTGTGGTCGGCAGCGGGCTGCACGGAGCAGAATTCTAGGGAACCGGTGCCGTGTGGGACCCCGGATGGCCGCAAATACCCCGCTCGGTAACCTGACCGTCGGGGCAGGCCGAGAGGAACGTCGATGAACACAGGTCAGCTGGAGCCGACGACCAGGCGGTTTCGCGGCTCCGACGGGCTCACCCTGGTCGCCGACGAGTGGAACGGCGCCGGGTCGGCGGCGCAGGGCTCTGAACCGTCGGTGCTGATGCTGCACGGCGGCGGGCAGAACCGGTTCTCCTGGAAGAAGACCGGCCAGATTCTGGCCTCGCGGGGACTGCATGTGGTCGCGCTGGACAGCCGTGGGCACGGCGACAGCGACCGTTCCCCCGACGCGAAGTACACCATCGAGGCGCTGTGCGCAGACGCGCTGGAGGTGATCGACCAGATCGGCCGGCCGGTCGTGCTGATCGGAGCCAGCATGGGCGGGCTCACCGGCATCCTCGTCGCGCGTCAGGCCGGACCGCAGCGTGTCACCAAACTCGTGCTCGTCGACGTGGTGCCGCGCTACGAGAAGGACGGCAGCGCCCGCATCCGCGAGTTCATGTTCAGCCACGTACACGGCTTCGACTCGCTGGAGCAGGCCGCCGACGCCGTCGCCGCCTATCTGCCGCACCGCGCCCGGCCCAGAAGCCCGGAGGGGCTGAAGAAGAACCTGCGACACCGCAACGGACGCTGGTACTGGCACTGGGATCCCGCGTTTCTGACCAAACCGAACGAAGACCCGTTCGTGCGCGTCGAGCAGCTAGAGCAGGCCGCCGTCGAGTTGGGCATCCCGCTACTGCTGATTCGCGGCAAGCTTTCCGACGTGGTCAGCGAGGAGGCGGTGGCCGACTTCCTCGACAAGGTACCCACCGCGGAATTCGTCGAGTTGTCCGGTGCGGGCCACACCGCTGCCGGCGACGACAACGACGCGTTCTCCGAGGCCGTCGTCGAATTCGTGCTGCGGTGAGCACATCCGGGTCCGGGGGCTTCAACTTCCTCGAACATCCCGAGCTGCCCGCTCCCGCGGTCAGCGACACTCAAGCGCGCACGATCCTCGCCGAGCACTACGGCATCCAGGCCGCCGTCCAGTCGCTGGGCAGCCAGCAGGACAAGAACTTCCTGGCCCGCAGCGCCGACGGCCGCGTTCTGGGGGTGCTCAAGATCGCCAACCCGGCATTCGGCGCCGTCGAGATCGAAGCCCAGGATCGCGCGGCCCGCCACATCGCCGAAGCCGAGCCGCAGTTGCGGGTCGCGGTGCCGCTGCCAAACACGGCCGGCGCGGCGTGCACCGCGGTCGACGGCATGCTGGCCGGCACGGCCTACGTGCGCCTGCTGCGCCACCTCGACGGCGGAACGCTGGATACCGCCGGATATCTGGACCCCGAGCTCGTCGCCGGGCTCGGCGACGTCGCGGGCCGCGTCAGCCGGGCGCTTCGCGACTTCGACCATCCCGGTCTGGACCGGGTCCTGCAGTGGGACCTGCGCTTCGGCATGCACGTCGTCGACGCGCTGATCGGACACGTCGGCGACATCGGACTGCGCCAGCGGCTGCACACCGCGGCCCGCGAAGCGTGGGACCACCTGGCTCCGCTGGATGACGCGCTCCCCCAGCAGGCCGCGCACATCGACCTGACCGACGCCAACGTCGTGCTGTCCGCCGCCCCGGGCACGGGCCACGGACCGCGGCCGGACGGGGTCATCGACTTCGGCGACCTGTGCCGCACCTGGGCCGTGTCGGAGCTGGCGATCACGGCGTCCTCGGTGCTGGGACACCCCGGCGCGTCCGTCACGTCGATCCTGCCGGCGGTTCGCGCCTTCCACGCCGTGCGCCCGCTCTCGCCCGTCGAGGCGGCGGCGTTGTGGCCGATGCTGGTGCTGCGCAGCGTCGTCCTGATCGTCAGCGGCGCTCAGCAGGCGGTCCTCGATCCCGACAACGACTACCTCACCGAACAGGCCGACGCCGAGCGGCAGATGTTCGAGCTCGCCACCTCCGTTGCGCCGCAGGTGATGAGCGCACTCATCGCCGCCGATCTCGGGCTGGCGTCGGCGCCGGCACCGCTGCCTCCGGCGGCACCGCTCATCGCCGAGGACCCGGCGCAGGTGCACACGCTGGACCTGTCGGCGACGTCGGATCTCTACGATGACGCCTTCGACGACGCCGGAGCACTGCGAGTCGGTGCCGAGGACGATTTCGCCGCCGCCGCACTGCAGCACGGGGCGCGCGTCGTCGTCAGCCGGTACGGCGAGGCCCGATTGAGCAGGGCGCCCCGGCTGAGCCAGGACACCCCTTCGGTGGTGGCCACCGGGATCAGCCTCTGGGCGACGCCCGGCACGGTGTTGAGCGCGCCGTGGGACGGACAGGCACGCGAAGCCGGACCGGGTGCGGTCACGCTGCACACCGACAGCGTGGAGCTGACGCTGGTCGGGGTCACCGACGTCACGCTCGGCGCGGTGGGGCGAGGCCGGCAGCTCGCGCGGGTGGGCGGCCGGGTGGAGATCACCGCGCGGCCCATCGGGGCACCGTCGGCTCCCGCCTTCACCTCCGCCGAGTTGTGGCCCGGATGGTCGGCGCTGACCCGTGATCCGCGGCCGCTGCTCGGGCTGCCCCCCGTCGACGGGGCCGACGGTGGCGACCTGTTGGCCCGCCGCGACGCGAGTTTTGCTCCCGTGCAGGAGTTCTACTACCGCACTCCCCCTCAGATCGAACGTGGCCGGCGTCATTTCCTGATGTCGACCGCGGCCCGCAGTTACCTGGACATGGTCAACAACGTGACCGTGCTGGGGCATGCCCATCCACGGATCGCCGACACCGCGGCGCGCCAGCTGCGCAAGCTCAACACCAACTCTCGGTTCAACTACTCGGCCGTCGTGGAGTTCAGCGAGCGGCTGGCCGCACTGCTGCCCGACCCGTTGGACACGGTGTTCCTGGTCAATTCAGGTTCCGAGGCAAGCGATCTGGCGATCCGGCTGGCGACCGCCGCGACCGGGCGGCGCGACGTCGTCGCGGTCCGGGAGGCCTACCACGGGTGGACCTACGGCACCGACGCCGTGTCGACGTCGACCGCGGACAACCCGAACGCGCTGGCCACCCGGCCCGACTGGGTGCACACCGTGGAATCGCCGAACAGCTTCCGTGGCACCTATCGCGGCGCCGACGCGACTCGGTACGCCACCGACGCGGTGGCGCAGATCGAGGCGCTGGTTGCCGGAGGCCGGGCGCCCGCGGCGTTCATCTGCGAGAGCGTCTACGGCAACGCCGGCGGCATGGCGCTACCCGACGGGTATCTGCAGCAGGTCTACGCCGCGGTCCGCGCGGGCGGCGGGCTGGCGATCTCCGACGAGGTCCAGGTCGGTTACGGCAGGCTCGGCGAATGGTTCTGGGGATTCCAACAGCAGGACACGGTGCCCGACATCGTGTCGGTGGCCAAGTCGGTTGGCAACGGCTATCCGCTGGGCGCGGTGATCACCAGCCGCGCCGTCGCCGAGGCGTTCGCCAGCCAGGGGTACTTCTTCTCCTCCACCGGCGGCAGCCCACTGTCGTGCGCGCTGGGGATGACGGTGCTCGACGTCCTCGGTGACGAAGCGTTGCAGGACAACGCCCGTCATGTCGGGGCGCACTTGAAGACCAGGCTCGAGGCGCTGCGCGGCCGGCACCCGATCATCGGTACCGTGCACGGCTTCGGGCTGTACCTGGGTGTCGAGATGATCCGCGATGCGGCGACATTGGAGCCGGCCACGCGAGAAACCCGGGCGGTCTGCGATCGCATGCTCGAACTCGGGGTCATCATCCAACCCACGGGCGACCATTCGAACATCCTCAAGACCAAGCCTCCGCTGTGCATCGACGTCGAGGCCGCCGACTTCTACGTCGACACCCTCGACCGGGCGCTGTCCGAGCTGCAGTTCGGCGTGTCGGGTTAAGCCCGCAGCGGCACTCCTGTCACGGTGTCGTCGGTGAGGATCTCGAACATGGCCCGGTCACTGCTCAGTTCGGCTCGCTCGAAAGCTTTGCCCGCCACTTGGACTCGGCAGTTCGCGAGCGCCGAGTTGTAGCAGTACTTGACCCCGCCGTGGGTGTCGGGATAGGTCAGTCCGATCACGTCGCCGACGACGGTGCTGATCTCGCCTTCGATCATCTGCTCCCCCACCCGCGCACCGAATGTCCAGCTGAACGGGCGGTACCGGCCGTGGGTCTGCATGCTGCCCAGGACGGAGCGCACGGCGAACTCGAGGCCGGCGTGACGGAAGACGAACAATGTCACGCCGGGCAACAGGACCGGCCCCACCCCGGCTCGCGCAGTGACGATCTCGAGGGTGGACTCCGGCGCTTCGTCGAATCCGCATACCTGCCCGTAGGCGTAGGCAGGAGTGTGCCTGCCGCCCCAGTTGTGGTTGATACTGCCGACCCAACCGTCCAGGTCGAGATCGAGATCCGGTGACTGCAGCCGACCGTCGAAGCGTGCCAGCGGATGTCGCACGTGGGTCTTGGCGGTCGGGAACCGGGCCCGGTAGGACCGCTCCGGCAGGACCCGCACCCCGAGCTGCCCGCCGGGCGCGATCGACAGATCCCAGCGGGTGCCGTCGGGCAGCGCCCCGTGGGCGTGGGAGTCGTCGAGTTCCGTTCCCGCCAGTCGCGCAGTCCAAGGCTCGTCGGCGAAGTGCGCCGCCTCGATCGGATACGACTGCCTGATCGCTCGGTGACCTGACGGGTCGAACACCATCACCCAGACGTCGGCGCAGGACTCGCCGACCGTCGGCAGCAACAACGTCTCGCGCAGCCACAACGCTCGCCGACTACCGGCTGCGTTGGCGCGAAGGAAGCGACTCTCGTAGAAGGGGGCCTTGCGGACGATCACGGGTCCAGCATCCAATACTGGGGCCATGACCGTTGCACAGATCGCAGCATGGGTGCTGGCGGTGCTCGTCGTCGGGGAGGCGATCGCGCTGGCCGTCGTGGTGCGACAGTGGAGGGCCGCCGAACACGAGGCCGACGAGCTACGCCGCCGCCTCGACACCCGGAACATGCTGTTCACCGGGGGAAGCAAAGCCGTCAAGACGGTATGGCAGACGGCCAACATCCTGCGGCGCGACGGTCTCGGCGCGGCCGTGCGGTCCTCGATCGAGGAACTGGCCGACTGGGCCGAGGTGGAGCGCCCGGACCTGGCCCGGCTGGCGCCGGGCGGCCGGGTCGCGATCATGTTCTCCGACATCGAGGACTCCACCGCGCTCAACGAGCGGATCGGTGACCGGGCCTGGGTGCGGCTGATCGGCAAGCACGACAAGGCCGTGCGGCGCTATGTCGAGCGTCACGACGGGTACGTGGTCAAAAGCCAGGGTGACGGATTCATGATGGCGTTCGCCCACCCCGATCAGGCGGTCGGCTGCGCCTGCGACATCCAGCGGTCGCTGAGCAAGCGGCCCAACGACATTCGGGTTCGCATCGGGATCCACAGCGGCAAGTCGGTGCTGCGCGGCGACGACCTATTCGGCCGCAACGTGGCGATGGCAGCCCGCGTCGCCGGGCAGGCCGAGGGTGGCGAGATCCTGGTGAGCCAGGCGGTGCACGACGCACTCGGTGACGGGGACACCGCTTTCGGCGCCGGCCGGGACGTGGAGCTGAAGGGGTTCTCCGGCACGCACCGGCTCTTTCCGGTCGAGGTCTAGTCGCGCTTCTCGGCGGCCGGCCCGGCCGCCTCGGCCTCGGTCAACCGCTGCTGCAGGCGCGCTCGGATGTCGTCGGGGGTGTAGGAATTCCGTCGGCGCTGGTCGCGCGCCACCAGCGCCCCACCTGCCACAACTCCCGCGACGCCGGCCAGACCGACCCACTTCCAGATCCCACGCATGCCGCCAGTCTGCATAAGCTGCGGGGGTGAAGCCAAGCACGGTAACCCTGCAGCGCGCGCTGGAGGAAACCCGCACCGGCGACATCTGGCTGTTCCGCGGACGCTCCGGACCCGACCGGGCCATTCAGTCGATGACGAACAGCCCGGTCAATCATGTGGGCATGACCGTCGCGCTCGACGACCTGCCGCCGCTGATCTGGCACGCCGAACTCGGCGACAAGTTGTTGGACATGTGGACAGGCACCCATCACCGCGGTGTCCAGCTCAACGATCTGCGCGAAGCGGTCGAGCGCTGGGTGCACAGCTACGGACAACGTTGCTGGCTTCGCCAGCTCTCCCCCCACGCGACCACAGAGCAGGAGGACCGGATGCTGCGGGTCATTGCCCGCATGGACGGCACCCCGTTCCCGTCGACCGCACGGCTCACCGGCCGCTGGATGCGGGGCAGGATGCCCACCGTCAGCGACTTCACCCGCGGAATCCCGTTCGTACACAGGAAAGTTCGCGAGTCGGCCGAACGACGCAAGCAACGGCAGTCCAACGCCGGGCTGGAAACCGCATACTGTGCAGAGACCGTCGCCATCACCTATGAGGAGATGGGTCTGTTGCAGACCGAGAAGCACTACAACTGGTTCGACCCGGGGTCGTTCTGGAGCGGTGACACGTTGCCGCTGCGAGAGGGCTACCGACTGGGCGCCGAGATCGCGGTGCTGACGTGAGCAAACCCGCGCCGGCCGCCTCGCGAAACGCCGCGCGAGATCACCCGATCGTGCAGGTCATAGTGGTTTGCTGAGATGGCGCCCGCATTCGGCAGCGCAACGAGGGAGTGCAGGCATGCCGACGACCACCGATCAACCACCCGGCCAGGACGTGTCCGGGGATCTCGCGGAGCCGAAGATGCGTAGTACCAAATGGTCGGCGATCGCCATCGTCCTGGCGTCGATCGCCACGCTGGTGATCCTGTTCGTGATGCTGAACTCGTCGAACGAGCAGTCCGGCGAGGTGCGTTCCGTTCCTGCCCAGCCGCAGACATTCTCTCCACAGTCACAGCCGCCGGTGCCGCAGACCCGCCTCGACATCCCTCCCCCGCAGGCAGCGCCGCCGCCGGCGGCGCCCAGTTCAGCGCCCGCTGCGGCGCCCAGTTCGGCGCCGGTCATCGACGAGCTCGGCTTCGTCGATTCCGAAGCGCGCTGCACCGACGACGAGCAGGCGGTGGCGATCGCCCGCACCGATACGGCGGCGGTGGTGATCTGCCGCGACGCGCAGGGCGACTACGTCTATCAGGGCGTGCGCCTCAGCGACGGCGCATCGCTGCGCCTGGACGACGTACGCACGATCCCGGCCGGGTTCGAGGCGCGCAACGGCGCGACCACCTACCGGCTCTCGGCCACCGAGCTGGTCGTCATCGACGGTGAGACGCTGTACAGCCGCGACCCGATCGTGGAGTACCGGGAGGCCAGACCGTAGGGTCACCGACGCTGGTTCGTGATCTCACCGCGATCAGCACCGGGAAGGCTCGACGGCATGTCTGCCGCCGGAATCGTCGTGCTGGTGGTGGCGGCCCTCGGGGTCGGCTACCTGGCCGGCCGCCGCGCCAATCCGCGCGTCCCGACGTGGCAGCAGCGCACCAGCCGGACGGTGCTAGGACGTCAGGCGCTGGTCCTGGCGCTGCTGATGGCCGTCAGCCAGGTCGAGCGATCGACGCACCGGCGGCTGCGGCCCGCGATGCGCCGCGGGGCGGCGCCGCCCGTCAACCGGTTGCGCCGGCTGGCCCGCCGCTGAGCGGCGTCAGCGTCGGCGGGGTCCACTGACCCTCGAGGATCTCCCGACGCGGCCGGTAGAGCCGGATCAGGTAGTTCCACCCCGGCGGCGTGACGATCGAGTTCGGTGGATGCGCTCCCTGTGCCGAGGCGACGAATCGGACGGTCACCGAACCGTCGGCGTCGCGGACGCCGGTGACACTGTTGACGGTGTAGAGGTTCGCGTCGTTCGGCTCGAAGAATCCCCGCGCGTTGTACACCGAGACCGACCAGAACGCGTCCACCGGAACGTCGTCGAACACCAGGGCGTAGTCCCCGGCCGGCACTCGCGGATCGACCCCGACGTACACAGCTTCGGAGCTGGGCAGCCCGCCCCAGCCGGCGGCGCACCCGATCAGGTGTCGCACGGGATCGACGTCGTCACGCGAGCCGAAGGTGTGGTCGAAGGTGTCGAGTCCGCGGGCCAGTTCGAGCAGCGCGCCACGGGTCGCATCCATGCTCTCGCGGTCGTAGTCCGGCATCACGAACGGCTCCTGCGACGCCGCGGTGAGAAGCAGCTCGTCCTGCAGCCGCGAGACGGCGCCGACGTCGTCGGGGTCGTTCAGGTCGACCAGGATCCGCACCGCCACGAACACGTAGCGGGATCCGAACTTCTCGCCGGTGAGCACATGCTCGCCGGGATCGTGCAGCACCGCGTTGATGTAGTGGTCCTCGTTGACGACCATCGCCGACAGGTAGCGGCCGCCGGCGTCGGGCAGGGTCAAACGGACGGGCTCGGCAAGGTCGACGATCGCGAAGCTGTAGAGGGTGTCGCGGTTGAGCCTGATGACGGTCTGCTGATTGATGTCTGCCGGGGTCCGGTTGTGCAGGAATACGCCCGCACCGCCGGCAACGGCCTGGTTGTCGGCGAACATCCGGTGGCTTTCGGCCCGGACGAAGTTGTCGACGTTCACCCGTATCGTCATCGGCGCTCCTCGGTGAGTCTCCGGATGGCCCCATCGGAGATGTGGCCTTCAGGCTCTGCGGCGCGCATCTCGACCACGCCTTCACGCTAAGCGGTTGGGGTGAACGATTCGTCGATGACCCGCCGACGCTTCGTACCGGTTGTAGCCGGCCTGCCACTTCTTGGCCATGCCCCACAGGCGGTCTTAGTCGGTACCGACGACCTCCTGACTGGTGAACCGACCTTTGAATCCGCCTCCGAGGAGCGTCACGGTCGGATTGGCCTTGACGTTGCGGAACCACGCGAGATGGCCGCCAGAGGCTAGTGCGCTCATGGTCCCGATGTAGTGGCGTCGACGGCCCGACGTACGGCAAGGCCCGATGTAGTGATCTCAAGGGCCCGGCACCCTGGTCTCTGGGCGGTGCGCAATGTCAGGCTGACAGCTCTGCGATGGATATATGTGCGTTGTGGTGCTCTCAGACCGACATTACGATCGAGCAGCCGTTCAGAGTCACATACCGAACTTGGCGCGCGCCGCATCAGTCACCGGGGTAAACAGGTTGACGAGGTTTCCTTCGGGATCCCTGAACAACAACGCACGGTTCCCCCACGGCATCGTCGTTGGCTCGGTGACCACGTCGGAGATCTGCTCGCGAAGGCGCTCGTACTCAGCGTCGACGTCGTCGACGATGAACTCGACGATCGCGGTCCGGTTGGCAGCCGGCTCAGCAGATCCTTGCGCAAACAAGGCGACGGTCTTGTCGCTGCCGATGGCCAGCGCTCCGACGGCTGTCGGAATCTCGGCGAAGAGTTCGTTACCCCAGATGGCGGCGAAGCCGGTGACCATCTCGTAGAAGGTGACCAATCGCTTCACATCGGCAGTGATGATGCGGATCGAAACCAGTCTCATCGGGACTCTCCTGGGGGGTGACACCGGATAATCGGCGGTTGGGCTCAGCGAGCCGGATGGTAGGTGCACACCCCGACAAGGTGGCCCCGTCGATTTCTTCAGTCGCTACACGTTGAAGCGGAACTCCACGACATCCCCGTCGGCCATCACGTAGTCCTTGCCCTCCATGCGCACCTTGCCTGCGGCCTTGGCGGCGGCCATCGACCCGGCGGCTACCAGGTCGTCGAAGGACACGATCTCGGCCTTGATGAAGCCCTTCTCGAAGTCGGAATGGATGACCCCGGCAGCTTTGGGCGCGGTGTCACCCTGGTGAATCGTCCACGCGCGGGCCTCTTTCGGGCCGGCGGTCAGATAGGTCTGCAGCTTCAGCGTGTGAAAACCGGCGCGCGCCAACGCATCCAGCCCGCGCTCGGTCTGGCCGATCGACTCCAGCAATTCGGCAGCAGACTCGTCGTCGAGCTCCTGCAATTCCGCTTCGATCTTGGCGTCGAGGAACACCGCATCCGCCGGCGCGACCAGCTCGCGCAGTTCAGCGACGCGCGCCGCGTCGGTGAGCACCGACTCGTCGGCGTTGAACACATACAGGAACGGCTTGGAGGTCAACAGGTTCAGCTCCCGCAGCAGCGAGACGTCCGCGCCGGCGGAGAACAGAGTCTTGCCGCTGTCGAGGACCTCCTGAGCGGCGACCGCCGCGTCGTGGACGGGCCGGCGATCCTTGTGGGTGCGGGCCTCCTTCTCCAACCGCGGCACGGCCCGCTCCAAGGTCTGCATATCAGCCAGGATCAGCTCGGTCTCGATGATCTCGATGTCGGACTTGGGATCGACCTTGCCGTCGACGTGCACCACGTCGTCGTCGGCGAACACCCGCACCACCTGGCAGATGGCGTCGCTCTCGCGGATGTTGGCCAGGAACTTGTTGCCCAGCCCGGCGCCCTCGGAGGCGCCCTTGACGATCCCGGCGATGTCGACGAACGTCACCGGTGCGGGCACGATCTTCTCCGAGCCGAAGATCTTGGCCAACTCGTCCAGGCGGGGATCGGGCAGCGCGACCACCCCCTCGTTGGGTTCGATGGTCGCGAACGGGTAGTTCGCCGCCAGCACCTCGTTACGGGTCAGCGCATTGAACAACGTCGATTTTCCGACGTTGGGTAGTCCGACGATTCCCAGATTCAAGCCCACGGAGTCCACAGTCTGCCAGATGTGATCGCCACGCCCCCGTGCGCTGGCGACGTCTGATTGCCCGAGCCGGTACGGTCGACGTGTGTCAGGACAGCGCGCGCGGCCGTCGGAGGCGGCCGACAACCGGTCTGCGCACCCCAACATTCCCGGTGTTCCGTGGTGGGGTGCCGTCCTGATCGCTGTCGTCGCATCCGCCGCCGGATTCGCCGTCGACGCCGGTTCGGGCAACGGGGAACTGACCGCGGTGTTCGCCACACTGTTCGTGCTCGGCTGCCTGGCCGCGGTGCTCGCGGTGCGGCGCAACGGGCTGTTCACCGCCGTCATCCAGCCGCCGCTGATCTTGTTCGTCATGGTGCCCGGCGCCTACTTCCTGATGCACCACGACTCGATCGAGGGCCTCAAGGACATCCTGATCAACTGCGGTTACCCGCTGATCGAGCGGTTCCCGCTGATGTTCTTCACCTCCGCCGCGGTGCTGCTGATCGGCCTCGCCCGCTGGTACCTCGGCCAGGCGTCCGGCCAGTCGGCCAGCCGCGACGACACCGCCACCGCCGGCCAGTCCACGCGTGGCGGGACGGTCAAGGCGGGACGCCTGCCGGCGATGGTCGCTGCGTTGTTCGGCGGCCGGTCGACCACCACAGCCACCACAGCCACCACAGCCACCCCGGCCAAGGCGGCCACGACCGCCAAGGCCGGAGGCGAGGCGCCCCCGAGGCGCCGTCGCCAGCAGGACCGCCGCTCCGCCTCAGCACAACGTTCCGCATCCCGTTCGGCGCGCGGCGATCGCCAGCGCTCCAAGCCCGCAGCCCGCCGGCCCCGGCCCGACGAGACCGACATCATCGAGCAGGTGGCCACCGACCGTCCGCGCCGACGCCGGCCGCGTCCCGAGGACGCGCCGATGCCGGATCAACGACGCCGGGCCAGGGGCACCTCGGCCCGCGAGCCCCGCCGAGCCGCGCCGGACAACGACCGTCGCGTGCAGTACGACGGCGGCGAGCGAGCCGACCGTGAGCGTCCGCCGCAACGGCGCAGCCGCTACAACGGATACGAGGGGTATGAGACGTTCGGCGGCTATGACCGCTACGACCGCCCCGACCTCGGCTACGAACCTCGCCGTGAACCTCCGCAGCAGCGGGGCAACGGCACCCATCACCCGGTGTCGCGGGTGCGCTACCGGGGTGCGGAGGACGCCGACGAACGCGTCGAACACCGCCGACGTGCCCGCGAGAACGACGCCGACCGATGGGAATACGACATCTAGGTGTACTGACCATGGACGTTAGGTACGGCGTGGCGTGGTGACATGACGAAGACCTCCGAGTGAAGTGCGAACTGCC
>CAXEZH010000122.1:0-13686 GCA_964000695.1 uncultured Mycolicibacterium sp.
GGTTCATCAGTCCGGACACGCCCAGCTCACTGATGTAGTCGTCGAGGTAGCTGTAACTCTCCACACCGGTTGCCGTGACCACTTCGGCGGTCAGGTATACCGCCGCACCGACCAGCCACGTTCCTGCGGCGGCACGTATCGAAGCCGTTGACAAACCAAGTCCTTTCACTCGCCGAGTGGGAGGCGAGTCGCCGATTTCGGGAACGCTACCGACTGATCTTGATAGTTGAGCTAAGCTTTGCCGCCGTGGCTAGATTCACTGTGCTGACCTGTGCCGTTGCTGTCGCTTTCGCCATTGCACCGGCAGCGTACGCCGCCCCGAACCCTGTTCCGCTGCAGCCGGGATCGTCGTGCGACCCCAACTACTCGGGTGCGTGCGTCCCCATCGACAGTGACGTGGACTGCGCCGGCGGCAGCGGTAACGGCCCGTCCTACGTTTCCGGTCCGGTCACCGTCGTCGGCACCGACATCTACGGCCTGGATCGCGACGGCAACGGCACCGGCTGCGAGTAAGAGACGGTGGCGGTGGTCAGGGCACGAACCGCACCGTGATCGGTGCGTCGCTGGGGATCACCTCCCCCGGCGAAGGATCTTGCCAGCCAATCTGATTCGGCAGGCAGGCGGTGTTGGTCACATCCTCGCCTCTCTGGAGCACGCCATGCCAACCTGCGTCGCGCAACAGTGGTTCCGCGTCGGTCCAGGCCATGCATTGCAATGCGGGCATCACGAGAGTCGTCGGCGCCGACTTCGGCGAGCTCGTCTGCTCGGACGCCGCCGACGGCTGCTGACCGCCGGAACACGCTGCCACGGCGCCAACGACGCAAGCAGCCAGCGCTATTCCTGCCAGCGCCCGCCGCCGGGCATTCGTCTCCATCATCTGGCCTCCGCCAAGCATCCGACCGTGGTCCATGTATATCCGGAAAGCTCAGCAGCAACGACACCGGCCCTTGGTCAGTCTGCGACGGGCGTTCACGAGGAGACTGTTGAGTGGGGCGGGCGGGGCTCGAACCCGCGACCAATGGATTATGAGTCCACGGCTCTAACCGACTGAGCTACCGCCCCCGGCACGTCGTGCGCGGCCATTATGGTCGCACACGCCTGCTCAGGCGAATATCGTCTGGCCCGCCTCGTCGATCTCGTAGAGCTCGGTGCCCTCGTCCACCCGTGCGGCGTCGGAGCCCAGAGACACCAGGATCTTGTTGGCACCATTGCGCATCACGTCGAGGGTCAGCTCCAGGGCCTGCTTGGTCGAGAAATGCTTGCGCACCCCGCCCGCCACGTCCTCACCGATGTTCGACGGCGTCCAGATCAGCGCATCGACGTAGCGCAGCGCGGCCTTGTGCGCGTCGGACAAATTGTCAGCGCGTTCGAAGTCGGCGATCTGGCTGTAGACATCTTCGGACCCACCGGCGTCCAACGCATGACGTTCTCGCAGCGACTGGCACAACCGGCAGTTGTGCGCGGCCGCCCCGCGCAGCCGCACCACCTCGGTGGTCACCGGGTCCAGTGCGCGCATCCGCGCCACCTCGGGCACGAACCCGTTGAGCACGAAGTCGATCGGATCGGCCTGGCCGTCGAAGTCCACCTCGGCGGTACGCCCCGGCATACCGAGCCCGAGGGCCTCGCAACCGGCCCAGACCCGCGGAACGAAATCGGCGACGTACATCGTCACCACCGTCCGAAAAGCGTTCGCGCCCCATGCCTCGAGCAAGCGGGCGCGCTGGTTGTCCCCGATGCCGGTGACGTCGGTGGAGAACTGCTCGGCGAACGCGACGAGCACCGACTCGGCGTCGGTGTTCTCCGTCGGCACCTCGACCGGCAGCGGCAGCGGCGGCAACGCCAATGTCCGCGCGCAGATCAGCCGCATCAGCGTGTCGGCCCGGTCATCGCCCGAGGACAACGCCACCATCCCGGTCAGTCGGTCAGCCACAGCGGTACGACCCATTCTTGGGATTATTGCGCTTGACTGACCGAAGACATGTGAAAGTCGGGAATCCGTAGCGACGGCATCTGCGCGCGGGTGGCCCAGTCGCCCCATTCGCGGGGCAGCGTGACCTCGCTGACGCCGGCTTCGCTGGCGCGGCGCAGCAGGTCCAACGGGCTTTCGTTGAACCGGAAGTTGTTCACCGCCGCGGTGACGTGCCCGTCCTCGACGAGATACACCCCGTCGCGGGTCAGCCCGGTCAACAGCAGCACTGACGGGTCGACGGTGCGGATGTACCACAGGGTGGTCAGCAGCAGGCCGCGCTCGGTACGGGCCACCATGTCGGCCAGCGAAGCCGTCCCACCCGTCATCAGCAGGTTGTCGGCGCCGACGGCCACGGGCGCGTCGAACTCGGTGGCCGCCGCGCGCGGATAGGCCAGCGCGTTGATCACGCCGTCGCGGATCCAGTCCACCCGCTCGATGGGCATGCCGTTGTCGAACACCGACGCGCGTTCCGACGAACCCGACACCGCCACGAAGGGGGTGCACTGCAGCCCGGGGGAATGCGGGTCGGAGTACAGCGTCAGTGGTAGCGACGTGAGTTTCTCCCCAACGCGGGTGCCGCCACCCGGCGCGGACAGTGCGGTGCGTCCCTCCTGTGCGCCGCGACCGCCCATCGTCCACGACAGGTAGATCATCATGTCGGCCACCGTCGAGGGCGGCATGATCGTCTCGTACCGTCCGGCGGGCAACTCCACGCTGCGCTGCGCCCACGACAGCCGGGTCGCGAGGTCCTCGAGCATCGCATCGGTCGGCACGTCGACGAAGTCGGGGGTGCCGACCCCGGCCCATGCGCTGGCGCCGTCACGTTTGGCGTTGATCTCCACCGATCCGGTGGGCTGGGTGAACCGGCGCCGCAGCCCGGTCGAGGTGGCGACGAAGGTGGTCTCCACCACGTGGCGGGCATACCCGAAAAGTGTTTCCCGGCCGGCGAACCCGCGCGTCAGCGCGTCGGCGATTCCGCCGAAGGCGTCGATGCCGGTGCGCGGGCTCGGCGCGTCCCAGTCGGTGGGTGCCGCGTCGGCGGGCAGTGCCGGAGCGCTGTCCCGCGCGGGCGGGGCCGCTGCCGCGGCGGCCTGGGAGGCGACGACCAGGTCCATCAGCACCGACGGGGCGACCGCACTGGAGCGCACCGAACCGACGTAGGCCCGGCCGTCACGCCGCACGATCGAGATGACGGTGGTGGTGCGACTGGTCGACTCCCCGTTGGTGGTCATGGTGTTGTTGGCCCACCGCAGCGCGGCATCGACGCGGTCTGTCACCAGCACGATGGTCTCGTCGGCTCTGCCACGCCGGCGCGCCTCGGCCAGCACGATGTCGACGACTTGTTGTGCACCGATCACCGGTCACCGCCCGCTTTCTTCGCGCGTGTTGAGCACGTTGATGCCCCGGAACAACGCCGACGGGCAACCGTGGCTGACCGCGGCCACCTGGCCGGGTTGGGCCTTGCCGCAGTTGAACGCGCCCCCGAGCCGCCACGTCGATTGCCCACCAACAGCTTCCAGCGCGCCCCAGAAGTCCGTGGTGGTGGCCTGATAGGCGACGTCGCGCAGTTGCCCGTCGAGGCGGCCGTCACGGATGCGGAAGAACCGCTGCCCGGTGAACTGGAAGTTGTAGCGCTGCATGTCGATCGACCAGCTCTTGTCACCGACGATGTAGATGCCGTCGGAGACCCGGGCGATCAGATCGTCGGTGCTCACGTCGTCAGCACTGGGCTGCAGGGACACGTTGGCCATCCGCTGGATCGGAACATGGTGTGCCGAGTCGGCGTAGGAGCATCCGTTGGAGCGGGGCTCACCGAGCCGCGGTGCGAAGACCCGGTCGAGTTGGTATCCGACGAACACCCCGTCGCGGACCAGATCCCAACTCTGCGCGGCGACACCCTCGTCGTCGAAACCGATTGTCGCCAGCCCGTGCTCGACGGTCCGGTCGGCGGTGACGTTCATCACCGGCGACCCGTAGCGCATGGTGCCCAGCTTGTCCGGGGTGGCGAACGACGTTCCGGCGTAGGCGGCTTCATAGCCGATGGCGCGGTCGTACTCGGTGGCGTGCCCGATGGACTCGTGGATGGTCAACCACAGATTCGTGGGGTCGATGACCAGGTCGGTCGGCCCGGCCACCACACTGGGCGCCTTGACTTTTTCCGCCAGCAGCGACGGCAATTCGGCCAGCTCGGCCGTCCAGTCCCACACCTCGTCGCCGGCGACCGCCTCCCATCCGCGGGCCGTCGGCGGCGCCAGGGTACGCATGGTCTCGAACGTTCCCGCCGACGGATCGACCGCGACGGCCTCCAGGCTCGGCAGCACCCGCACCCGCTGCTGGGTGATCGTCGATCCGAACGTGTCGGCGTAGAACGTCTGCTCCTTGGCCGCGTGCACAGCAGCCGACACGTGGTCGATCCCGTCGGAAGCCAGGAGCCGCTCGGAGTAGTCCTCGAGCACGCCGATCTTGTCCGCGGCGGCCACCGTGAACGGGTCGACCCGAAACGGCGAGGCCCAGAACACGTCACGATAGACCGGCTCGGGAGCCAGCTCGATCGGTTCGGCGTTCAACCTCCCCAGCGTGCGCGCCACCCGTACCGCGCGGCGCGCGGTGTCGGCGGCCGCCCCGGTGTCCAGCTGCGCGTGTGATGCGAAACCCCAGGTGCCGTCGACGATGACGCGCACCGCCAGCCCGATCTCGTAGTCGGTCACCGCGGTTTCCAGCGCGCCGTCGCGCAACGCCACCGTCTCGGTGGTGATGGCATGGATGCGCAGATCGGCATAGCTCGCACCGGCCTGCGTCGCGGCGGTCAGCGCAGCGTCGGCCAGCGAGTGGCGCGGCAGCGCGAGGAAGTCGGTGTCGATTCGTCGGTGCCCCGTCACACCTTCACCGTAACGGCTGCCGATGCGCTCAGCGCCGCGTGCCGCTGGTGCCCAGAATGGTCAGCTCGAGCGCCAGGGCGATGCCGCACACCGCGACGACCACCGCGAAGGCCACCCAGTCGCGGGTCTTCGGTCGCGACGGCGCCGCCGAGAACTGGCCGGCACCACCCCGGGCGGTGATCGCATCACCCATCTCGTCGGCGCGGCGCAGTGCCACGGTGATCGCGGCGGCCAGCAGATCGATCAGCTCGGTCGCCCAGCGGCGCAGCCGGTTACGCCCGTCACCGTCGACGTCGCGGGGCCGCAGCCGCCTCGCGGCGTAGAGCACCCTGAACT
Organism: uncultured Mycolicibacterium sp.; assembly: GCA_964000695.1. Classification (GTDB taxonomy): domain Bacteria; phylum Actinomycetota; class Actinomycetes; order Mycobacteriales; family Mycobacteriaceae; genus Mycobacterium. The sequence goes on from CAXEZH010000122.1 coordinate 5,185, forward strand.
CGTCGAGCAGCATCGGAAACGCCCTCAGCGCCAACGCCAGTGCGACGGCCCAGTCGGTGACGGGGATGCGCAGTGCCCGCAGCGGGCGGCCCAGCGTGGCCACCGCGGGCGCCACCTCGGCGACGTTGGTGGTCCACGACACCATCGCGCCCAGGCCCAGCAGCACGATGGACAGCGCGGTCACGCGCAGGAAGTACAACAACCCGCCCAGCCCGACGTCGACAGAGCCGAGCGAGAGCACCGGGCTGCCGCCACCCAACGCCGCGGTCAGCGCGCCCAGTGCCAGCAGCACCCACAGCACGCGCGGAATCGTGGGCAGCACGCCGCGCGGGATTCGGGCCAGCATCGCGGCGACGGCGATCAGCAGCGCCACCGCACCGATCGGAACCCAGCCGGGGTAGAACGTCAGCAGCACCCCGATCAATGCGACGACGAGCAGCTTCGTTCCGGCCCACAGGTCGTGGATGACGCTGGTGCCGGGCACCGGCCGCAGCAGCACCACCTGCTTGCGGGGTTTGCGTTCGGTCACGACATGCCTCCGGCGGCGGTCGGCGTCGCGGCGAGCACGCCGTTCTCCAGATGCAGGATGCGCGGGCAGAGTTCCTCCAGGCCGGCGAAGTCGTGGGAGATGACCACGACGGTCAACCGCTCGCGTCGACGCAGGTCCACCAGCAACTGCAACAGGCCTTGTTGGGAGGCGCCGTCGAGGCCGGCCAGGGGTTCGTCGAGGATGAGCGCGCGGGGCTTGCGGGCAAGCAGGCCCGCCAGCACCACGCGCCGCATCTGCCCGCCGCTGAGTTGCTCGATGCGCCGGCTGGCCAGCGTCGGCTCCAGACCGACGGTCCGCAGCGCCTCGGTGACCTTCGCCTGGTCGTACATCGAGAATCCGGCCGTCGACGCGATTTCCAACGCCACGTGGCTTCGCATCAGCTGCAGGCGGGCGGCCTGGAAAGAAATAGCGACCGCCCCAACCTGGTCGGACACCGGTCGACCGTCGAGCAGGCAACTGCCCGACGCCGGTTCCAGCAGGCCGGCCATGATCCAGGCCAGCGTCGACTTGCCCGACCCGTTGAGCCCGTGGATCAACACGCCGTCGCCCTCGTGCACGGCGAAGTCGATGTCCCGCAACGCCGTCTGCGCCCACGGTGTGCCCAGGGCGTATTCGTGGCTGACGCCGTTGAGTTCCAGCACGGGTGCGCCGCGGGGCACGTCGTCGATGGCCGTCGCCGGGTGCACGTCGGCCTTCTCCACCATCGGCACGTCAGCGGTGTTGTCGGCGATCCCCCGGCCGGTGAGGTTGACGGTGCGGTCGGCGGCTTCGGCTTCGTTGTTGTAGTGCGTGATGTGCACCAGCGCGGTGCGGTGATTGCGGGTGAGCCCCGACAGCACCGACATCACCGCGTCGCGGCCGTCCTGGTCGACCATGCTGGTCACTTCGTCGGCGATCAACAGCGACGGTTCGCGCGCCAGCGCCCCGGCCACCGCGAGGCGCTGCAGCTCTCCCCCGGACAACCCGCCGGTATCCCGCTCGCTGAACCCGTCGAGGCCGACCTCGCCAAGCAACCGGTCCACCTCGATGGTGACGCCGGGGGGCAGGCCCCACACCACGTCGTCGGCGACACGGGTACCGAGCACCTGGCTCTCCGGGTGCTGCAGGACGACCGCCGTTCCGCCCAGCTTGCCCAGCCCGACCGCACCCCGGCGCTGCACCGTGCCCGACGTCGGTTCGCGACCCGAGAGCACCAGCATCAGCGTGGTCTTGCCCGATCCGTTGGGACCGGTCACCGCCACGTGCTCGCCGGGCTGCACGTCCAGCGACACCGGACCCAGCGCGTCGCGGTCCGTGCCCGGGTAGCGGAACACGACGTCGCGCAGCTGCAATGGCACCGGGACCACCGGGCCGGTGTCGGCGGACGGCTCGAGCTTGTGCACGTCGGGCACACCGAGCAGCCGGGCCAGCACCTTGGACAGCGCCCACCAGCCGACCAGGCTGACCCAGGTGATGGAGAAGACCCCCGCGAGGAAGAACAGGACAGGCCAGTAGTCGAGCACCGTGCCGAAGTCCCGGGTCAGTCGCTCGGCCGCGCCCTGCATGTTCGGGATGCGCTCGAGGATCGCGGCTACCCCGGCGACGTTGGCGGTGACCGACTCGAAGATCAGATGCCGCAGCCGGGCCAGCACGGCCAGAGCCGCCACGATGGCCAGCCCGAACAGTGCGCCGGCGACCAGGGCCGCCGCCACCACCGTCGTGGTGCCGCGCCCGCGACGCTTGACGATGCCGGTGAGTCCGCCGATGTAGGCGCAGTTGACCACCGTCATCAACCCGCCCATGCCCGCGATCAGGAACGCGATGATCCCGCCGGCCACCGTCGCGGTGATCAGCACCCGCAGCCGGTAGCGGTAGGCCAGCAGCCCCATCGGCACCGTGCCCAGCAGCGACAGGCCGGCGGCGAACGGCACGACGACGGCGATGATGGCGATCGCGGCACACAGCGCTGCCATCACCGCGGCATGGGCGAGTTCCACCGGTCGGAGCGAACCGGTCCTTCGCGGCTCGCTCTTCGGGCCGGGTGACGTCATTTCACGATTCTGCCAGTTGACAGGTGTAGGACCTGCGGGCCGGTCGATGCATGGCGCTCCGACCTGGGCGGTTCGACATGTATAGCAACCCTATGTAATCATGGTCGCCATGTCCTCGACTCTCGGCGCCGACCTGCTGGCGGTGGTGGCCCGGATCAACCGGCTGGCCAACCAGCGGGTCCGCATGCCCGTGCCGTTCGCGCAGGCTCGCCTGCTGTCCACCATCGAAGACCAGGGCGAAGCCCGCATCTCGGACCTGGCGACGCTGGACAACTGTTCGCAGCCCACCATGACCACCCAGGTGCGCCGTCTCGAGGACGCCGGACTGGTCACCCGCACCGCCGACCCCGGCGATGCGCGCGCGGTGCTGATCCGGATCACCCCCGCAGGCGTCGATGCGCTGCGCCAGGCCCGCCTGGACCGCGGTGCGGCCATCGACCCGTACCTGGAGCGGCTCAGCGCCGCCGACCGCGAATGCCTGGCCGAAGCCGTCACCGTGATGCGCCGCCTGCTGCGGGACGCCGGCGCTCCGGTGCCGTCGCGCAGGTGAGCATCTCCCCCTCCGACCCGTTAGGAGAACCCGCCAGTATGTGGCGCCAACCCAAAGCCGTGTGGGCCGTCGCCTTCGCCTCCGTCGTCGCGTTCATGGGCATCGGACTCGTCGACCCGATCCTGAAACCTATCGCCGACAACCTCAACGCCTCGCCGTCACAGGTGTCGCTGCTGTTCACCAGCTACATGGCGGTGATGGGCGTGGCGATGCTGATCACCGGCGTGGTGTCCAGCCGCATCGGGCCCAAACGCACGCTGCTGTTGGGCCTGGTGATCATCATCGCCGGCGCCGGGTTGGCCGGCATGAGCGAGACGGTTGGCGAGATCGTCGGCTGGCGCGCGCTGTGGGGGCTGGGCAATGCGCTGTTCATCGCGACCGCACTGGCCACCATCGTCAGCTCGGCACGCGGTTCGGTAGCCCAGGCGATCATCCTCTACGAGGCCGCGCTGGGCCTGGGCATCGCCGTCGGACCGCTCGTCGGCGGCGTGCTCGGCTCCATCTCGTGGCGCGGCCCGTTCTTCGGGGTCTCGGTACTGATGACCGTCGCCGTCATCGTCACCGCCCTGCTGCTGCCGGCCACCCCGCGCGCCGAACGGGCCACCACACTGGCCGACCCGTTCCGCGCGTTGCGCCACCGCGGGCTGCTCGGGGTCGCGGTCACCGCGCTGCTCTACAACTTCGGATTCTTCACGCTGCTGGCGTTCACGCCGTTCCCGCTCGACATGAGCGCCCAGGGCATCGGGCTGATCTTCTTCGGCTGGGGCATCGCGCTGGCCTTCACCTCGGTCGTGGTCGCGCCGCGGCTCCAACACCGCTTCGGCACCCTGCGCACGCTGGTGGTCAACCTGGTGCTGATGACCGCGACGCTGGCCGCGATGGCGGTGTGGACCGATTCGAAAGCGGTGCTGGCCAGCTGTGTGGTGATCGCCGGGCTGTTCATCGGCGTGAACAACACGCTGATCACCGAGACCGTGATGAAGGCGGCGCCGGTCGAGCGCGGCGTCGCGTCGGCGGCCTACAGCTTCGTGCGGTTCGGCGGAGCGGCGCTGGCCCCGTGGCTCGCCGGGCTGCTCGGTGAGCACATCAACGCCCACGTGCCGTTCTGGGTCGGCGCGGCCGCGGTGCTCGCATCGGCCGGCGTGTTGTTGAGCACCCGACCGCACCTGGCCCACATCGACGACGACGAACCCGCGCTCGACGAACTCACCGACCAGGCCCGCGCGGTCACGGTCGGCAGCGACAGCTGAGCTCCGCCGCGAATCCGGCGCGCGCAAGCACCCTGCCGGTGCTTGGGCGCGCCGAATCCACCCGTCAGGTGACCACGCCGCCGACGAGCAACCCGACCAGGTAGGTCGCGGCGATCGCGACCGCGCCGAAGGCCAACTGCCGCAACGACGCCCACACCGGATGGCGGCGGGTGAACCGGGCCGCCGACGCTCCGGCGAGCAGCAGCCCCGCCCCGCCGAATGCCAGCCCGAGCCACAGCGACTCGTAGCCCAGCAGGTAGGGGATCAGCGGAATCACCGCGCCGATCGCGAAGAGCACGAACGACGACCCGGCGGCCACCCACGGGGAGGGCTTCTCCCGGGGATCCACTCCGAGTTCCTGCACCAGATGAAAATTGAGCGCCTTGGCCTCGTCCCGGTGGATCTCCTCGGTGGCCTTGGCCGCGGTGTCCGGAGTCAAGCCCATGTCGGTGAGCATCGCCTGCAACTCAGCCCGCTCGGCCTGGGGGTGCAGCTTGAAGGACCGGCGCTCCACCCGCACCTCGGAGTCGATCTGCTCGTTGGCCGTGGTCACCGAGGCGTACTCCCCCATCGCCATCGAGAAGGCGCCGGCGAGCAACCCCGCGACACCGCTGATCACCACGGTGTGCGCGCTGGCCGCGGCTGCCACGCCGGCGATCAGCGCGGTGTTGCTCACCAGCCCGTCCATCGCCCCGAACGTCGCCGCGCGCAGCCAGCCGCCGGTGACGTCGGCGTGGCGGTGATCGGCCACATGAGGCAGACCCGTCGGCGAGATCGGCTCGTTCCCCTCAGCACTCATTGCACGATTCAACGCCACCGCGGTGACCTCGCCTAATTAAGGTTCACCTTCGGTTCTGCACATCACAGTTTGCGAGCCGGTTCGGCGGGCTACCGTCGAGATATGACCACCACGGCCGAGCATCTTCGCAACACGTTGGACGGACGCTTCCGGGATGTGAAGAACCGGATGCGCCACGAACTCTCCGATCAGGTGTTCCGGCCTCACTACACGCCGAACACGGTGATCGCCCGCACCAAGGTCGACGAGCAGATGCGGATCATGGCGTCCCGCGGCGCCGCCGAGGACGGCTTCAAGAAAGAACACGGCGGCAACGGCGATGTCGGCGCCGCGGTCACCCAGATCGAGATGCTGGCGATGAGCGACCTGTCGCTGATGGTCAAGGCCGGCGTGCAGTGGGGCCTGTTCGGCGGCGCCATCGAGAACCTCGGCACCGAACGCCACCACCAGGCCTACGTCCAGAAGCTCATCGACCTGGACCTCCTCGGCTGCTTCGCGATGACCGAAACCGGCCATGGCAGCGACGTGCAGGCGCTGGAGACGACGGCGACCTACGATCCGGACAGCCAGGAGTTCGTGATCGACTCGCCCACGCCGACCTCGCGCAAGGACTACATCGGCGGCGCCGCGCAAACCGCGCGTGTGGCCGCTGTTTTCGCTCAGCTGATCACCGCCGACGGCACCGGCCACGGCGTGCACTGTCTCGTGGTGCCCATCCGCGACGACGAGGGCAACGACCTGCCCGGCGTGACGACCTCGGACTGTGACTACAAGGGCGGCCTGCCCGGCGTGGACAACGGCCGCATCCAGTTCGACCACGTGCGTGTCCCGCGGGAGAACCTGCTGAACAAATACGCCGACGTCGCGCCCGACGGCACGTACACCTCACCGATCGAGAACCCCAACCGCCGGTTTTTCACCATGCTGGGCACCTTGATCCGCGGCCGGGTCACCGTGGGCGGCAGCGCCGGCGCCGCAGCCCGCGTCGCCCTGGACATCGCCACCCGCTATGCGCTGCAACGCCGCCAGTTCGCCGCACCTGACGACGACACCGAAGTGCTGCTGATGGACTACCTCGTGCATCAGCGGCGGCTGCTTCCGCTGATCGCGAAGTCCTATGCGTTGCAGTTCGCCCAGAACGAGCTGGTCAGCAAGACCCACGAGTTGCAGACCGCCGACGACCCCGATCCGGAGGAACAGCGTGAGCTGGAATCTCGCGCTGCGGGGTTGAAGGCGGCCAACACCTGGCACGCCACCACCGCGATCCAGGAGGCACGCGAGGCGTGCGGCGGCGCCGGCTATCTCGCGGAGAACCGGTTGATCGCGCTGAAGGCCGACACCGACGTGTTCACCACCTTCGAGGGCGACAACCACGTGCTCACCCAGCTGGTCGCCAAGGAGCTGCTGACCGCCTACGCCGACGACATCAAGGGCATGAGCCCGGTCGAGTGGGTGCGCTTCGCGGCCAACTTCGCCAGCGAGCGGGTGATGAAACGCACTGCGGCGCAGACGATCATGCAGACGATCCTGGACACCCGGCAGGACAACGAAGAAGAGGGCAGCCTGTTCAACCGCGGCACCCAGGTGCAGATGTTCGAGGACCGCGAGGAGTACATGCTGGCTTCGGTCGCGCGGCGACTGCAGGCCAAATCCAAGGAGATGAGCGCCTTCGACGCGTTCAACTCGGTGCAGGACCATGTGTTGCACGCCGCCACGGCCCACATCGACCGGATCATCTTGGAGGCCTTCGTCGCCGGCATCGACGCCTGCGAGGACGAGGAGGCCCGCGAGATCCTGGGCATGGTGTGCGACCTGTATGCGCTGTCGGTGATCGAGGGCGACAAGGCATGGTTCGTCGAGCACCGCTTTCTGTCCACCGAGCGCGCCAAGGCGGTCACCCGGGGCATCAACGACCGGTGCCGGCGGCTACGCCCCTACGCCGAGATGCTCGTCGACGGCTTCGGCATCCCCGAGCAGCTGCGCTACGCCGAGATGATGCATCCGGAGAACATCGCGGAGTGACGGTTCTCACGGTCCCGGGATCGGATCCAGGATCGTCAGCCTGCCGTCCTCGAGGGTGACCCGCGCGGTGCCGATACCGGTCGGGCAGCACGGCTCGTCGGCGCCCTGACGCCACTGGTACTGCACGACCGCGTTGTGGTCGCCCTGTGGGCTGACCGACAGATACGGCCGCGGCTCGGGGGTGGGTGAGCCCACCGGTGCGCCGTCGGCGAAGAACAGCACCTGCTGTGGGCTGTCGGCGTCGTCGCCCGAGTCGACGACCACCCAGAACATCCGGCAGTCGGCGGTATGTCCTCGCGAACTCTCCTGCCACGGCGCCGGCGGCAGTAGGGCGAATTCGGCGGTCACCGCGTCCGCCGTCGGGCCGGGCCCGCAGTCGGCGGTGCTGGTGGGCGGCGCGGCGGGGGGGCTCCACCCGCAGCCTGCGGCCAGCAGACCCGTCGCTGCCAACACGGCGAACGTTCGCATGGCGGCCAGCTTACGATCGTCGGGCCTGTCAGCCGCAGCCACCGCTCCACGGTTCGGCGCCGCACGGCGGGATCGCGATGATTTCCGGAGAGAACGACGACTTCTCCAGGTGCAGTTCCGAGCCGCCGGGCTTGAGGGTCTCCCCCGCCCCGCCGATCTCGTAGGTGCTGTCCCTCGGATAGGTGCCGGCCTGGGCGATGGTCGCCCCGAAACCGCTCACCACCGCCAAGCCTCCGATCAATGCAGCACTTCTCTTGAACCGCATCGTCATCGCGTCCCCTTCGATTCCGCGTCCCCGTGCGGGGTCAGCGTAACGGCGGAGTGGGCAGACTTCGCGGCGAGACCCGGAGACGGACACGGTGCACCTCAGCCGCAGCCGCCACCCCAAATCACTGCGCCACAAGGGGCTTCGGCGGTGATCGCCGGAGCGAACGACGCGGTGGCCAGCGTCGTCGGATCCGGTTGCGGCTCGACGGTGCTCCCCCCCCCGCCGTCGTGGTAGGTGCCTCCGCTGGGATAGGTGCCGGCATGCGCGACGTCGACACCCACGCCGATGAGCAGCGCGATCGACCCCACCGCGGCGCCAATGAGCTTGATTTTCATGGACAATTCACATTCCGTTCGTCGCGCAGCGCGCGAAAGGGGTTGTAGGTCTGGACTATCCACAGCGGCGTGGCTACTTGGAGCCTACGTCCGCGGCGCGACCGGCCTGTCGGCTCGACAGCGCATTGTCAACGACCACACAGCGGCTTCGAGGGGAACCGGTTCTGCGGCGGACCGCCCGGCAGATGGGCGGGATAGAGGTGGCTCCCCCGGCTGGACTCGAACCAGCA
>CAXEZH010000123.1:0-19695 GCA_964000695.1 uncultured Mycolicibacterium sp.
CCCGCCGGCAGGGATGTCGCTGATCGTTCCCACCGTGGTGCTGATCATTCTCGCCCTGGCCGCGGGCACCTCGCTGATCGCCCGGGCGACCAGGCGGTTCCGGTGGTGTTGCGCCGCCGCCTATCTGTGCGGTCTGGGCACCGTCGTGGGTCTGGGGGGCTTCTGGTGGGTGCGCACCGGCGCCACCGGCCCCACCCTGAGCTGGTTGGTCGGGGCCGCGGACGTCGCAGTGCTGTGCCTGGCCGTCGCCTGGCTGACGCTGCTCGCCGCGCCGGTGCAGCGCACCCACCCCGACATGCGCCGCTGACAATTGCGTTGAGGCTGCGCTCAGCGCGGGAAAGTGCGAGTGGAGGCCGCAGCTGACGCAGTCTCAACGCAATATGTCACGGCGCTCAGGGAACCTCACGCGCCTCGTCGTCGACTAGTAGGGGGAAGGCCGCCACCCGCGGCACCGTCGAACAAGAGGCCTGATGTCGACCATCGAAAATGACGCCACCGAGGCGACCGACCTGATCGAAGCGCCGTCCGCCACGAACGCGAGAACGTCGGGCGCCTACCGGTCTTTCTTCCTACGCCTGCACTTCTACGCTGGGCTGTTCGTCGGACCGTTCCTACTGGTAGCTGCCATCACCGGGGGCCTCTACGCCGTCGCGCCGAGTCTGGAGCAGTGGATCTACCGCGATTATCTGCACTCCGACACCCGCGGCGAGTTCCAACCGGTGGCCGACCAGATCCGGGCAGCCCAGCAGGTCCGACCCGATCTGACGGTCACGGCGGTACGCCCGGCCGCCGAGCCCGGTGACACCACCCGGGTCATGTTCACCGACCCCACGCTCAGCTCGTCATCGGAGCGGCGGGGCGTCTTCGTCGACCCGGTGACCGCCGAACCGGTCGGTGAGCTCACCGTGTACGGCAGCAGCGGGGCGCTGCCCGTGCGCACCTGGCTGTCCAACCTGCACCGCAGCTTGCTGATCGGCGAGCCCGGCCGGGTGTACAGCGAGCTGGCGGCATCATGGCTGTGGGTCATCGCGGTCGGCGGCGTGGTGCTGTGGGTCGGCCGGTACCGGCAGATGACCCGGCGCGGAACCGGCCGGGCACGGCTGCTGAGCGTCGACCGGTCCGTCGCCGGACGCGCCCGGACGCTCAATTGGCATGGCGCTGCCGGGATGTGGATCGCCGTGGGGCTGTTGTTCCTGTCGGCGACGGGGCTGACCTGGTCCAAGTACGCCGGTGATCACGTCTCCGAGATCCGGTCGGCACTGTCCTGGACCACCCCGGCGGTGGCCACGGACCTGGCGCCGGCGGAGCCGGCCGCAGAGGCGGGTGACCACGCCGGCCACGGGCACGGCGGGACGCCGCTGGCCGCACCCGACGCGGACACAGCGGTGACGGCCACGTCGGTCAGCCAGGTCGACGATGCCCTCACCGCGGCCCGCGCGGCCGGGGTCGGCGGCGCGGTCGAGGTGAGCATCCCGAACACCGCGGATACCGCACTCACCGTGGCCCAAACCCGTCAGCCCTGGGTGCTGTCGAACAACTCGGTGGCCATCGACGGAGCCACCGGCACGATCACCGACGAATCCTGGTTCGCCGACTGGCCGCTGGCGGCCAAGCTGTCGGCGTGGGGGATACAGCTGCACATGGGAACACTGTTCGGTCTGCCCAACCAGCTGGTCCTGCTTGCGTTGGCCGGGGTGCTGGTCACCGTCATCGTCCGCGGATATCTGATGTGGTGGCGGCGACGCCCGGTCACGGGCGCGCGGCGGGTGGGCCGACCGCCGGTACGCGGCGCGCTCACAGGCCTGCCGCCGGCCGCCGCCGTCGCTGTCGTGGTCACCGCGGCAGGTGTTGGCTATCTCATGCCACTGCTGGGTCTGAGCCTGCTGGCGTTCCTGGCCGTCGACGTCGTCGTCGGTGCGGTGCAGCAGAGGCGCGTCGAGATGCGTTGAGGCTGCGCTCAGCGCGGAAAAGTTCGAGTGGAGGCCGCAGCTGACGCAGTCTCAACGTTGCATTTCAACGGGTTTCGGCACCAACGGGGATTTCTCCGGGGTCTTCGTCGATGCGTCGCCGGCGACGGGCCAGCACGGCCTCCGCGGCGAGCACGACGAGCAGCGACACCCCAAACGCCGGGTACACCACCCCTAGCACCACAGCGGCCACCGTCACCGTCAGAAGCGCTTTCTTCGGAGTGGCGGCGCGGGTCGCGTCGCTGGCCGGCGCCGGGAGACCGGACTTGCCTGCCGGGCGCCGCTTCCACCACATCAGGAAACCTGTTGCCACACTGAGCAATACGCCCAGGCACGCAGTGGTCGCGAGGATCCGGGTCAGCAGGCCGAACTGGTTACCCATGTGCATCGCGATGCCGAAGCTGGTCAGTCGCGACAACGCACCGTCCTGCTCAGCGGTGGCGTTGGTGATGGTCTGGCCGGTGAACTGGTCGAGGTAGAGCGTGCGCTGCTCAGAGAGCTTCTGCGGCCAGGCATTGACCACGGCGTAGCTGCCGTACACCGTCTGGCCGTCGACGGTGGAGTCCGCGGGCGCGATGATCGCGTAACCGGGCACCATGCCCTCGTCCTGAGCGATCCGGTCGATGTCGGCGTAGCTCAGCGGTGCTGCCGTCGGGCCAGCCGGTTGCGAGGCGGGGATGGCTTCGTCGACGGCCGCCCAGGCGACGCGCCGGCCCAGTCGGTCGTAGTCACCCAGTTGCGCCGGCGTGGAGGCGGCCTCGACCTCCGTCGAGGGCGCGACCTCGGCCGAGAACGCCCGCCAGTTCTCACCCCAGTACCTCGACCAGGTCAGGCCCGACAGGATGTAGGAGATCAGCACGACCGCCAGCACCACCCCGGTCAGTGCGTGCAGATCCCGCCACCGAATGCGGCCGCCCTTGCCCCAGCGCACCCGCAACAGCGGCTTGGCGCTCTCGATCGCCCGCGGCCACCACAGATAGATACCGCTGGCCAGCAGCACCAGGATCCAGACCGCGGTGACCTCCATCCACAGGTTGGCGATGCCCACCGGGATCGTCGCCTCGGGATACGACGACGGCGCGATCAGGTGGCCCAGCGACGGCAGCTGCACCTGCGGGCCGTCGTTGCCGAACATTCGGTGCACCTGGTTGGCGAACCCCACCAGGCCGGAGAGTTGGTCGCGTTGGCCCAGGTACCGCCCGGTGTAGGGGTCGACGAAGACCTGGGTGAGGTTCGCTTCGCCGTCGGGGTAGGTGGGCGCGGTCGGGTCGACGACGTCGACGCGGGTGGAGCGATCCGGGCCGCTGGGTGGTGTGACCGCATCGACCTCGTAGCTGTCGGGGACGTGCTGCAGTGCGGCGGCCACCTGTGCGTCGAGCGGCACGGTGTCGGGCCCCGGCGCGACGGTCACCAGATCGCGGGACAGCCAGCTGTCCAGCGGCTGGCTGTAGAGGATCACCAGACCCGACAACGCCAGCACCACCAGGACGGGCGCTGCGAACAGCCCGATCCAGAAGTGCAGTCGCCAGATTCGTCGCAGCACTGCGGCATCGGATCGGCGGGTGGAACTCAGCGTCGTCGTCACGCACAGATAGTCGGGGGAGGGCGCAGTTTGGTTCCCGCCCAACCCCGTTGAGACTGCGTCCAGTGCGCGAAAGTGCGAGTGAACCCCGCAGCTACCGCAGTCTCAACGGTTCATCACGGAGCCGAAGTTGCGCAGCCGCAGGCTGTTCGACACCACGAAGAACGACGAGAACGCCATCGCCGCGCCGGCGATCAGCGGGTTCAGCAGACCGGCCGCAGCGATCGGGATCGCGGCGACGTTGTAGCCGAACGCCCACACCAGGTTGACCTTGATCGTGCGCATGGTGGCCGCGGCCAGGCCGAGCGCGACCGGCACCGTGGACAGGTCGTCGCGCACCAGGATGACGTCGGCGGCGCTGATCGCGACGTCGGTGCCCCGGCCGATCGCCATGCCGAGGTCCGCGCACGCCAGCGCGGGACCGTCGTTGATGCCATCCCCGACCATGGCCACCACGCGGCCCTGCTCGCGCAGCTGCTCGATCACGTCGACCTTGCCGTCGGGCAGTACGTCGGCGATCACCTCGTCGATGCCGACCTGTCCGGCCACCGCGGCCGCCGAGGCGGGGTTGTCCCCGGTCAGCAGCACGGTCCGCAATCCGCGCGCATGCAGCGTGGCCACCGCGTCGGCGGCGGAGTCCTTGACGGTGTCCGACACCGCGACCGCGCCGCAGGGCCGGCCGTCTACCTCGACGAAGACGACGGTCTCGCCGCGGGACTCCGCGGTCCGCCGGGCGGCGGTCAGGGTCGGCGACAGACCCGAGGCCGCGATCCACGCCGGCTTGCCGACTCGGACCGTCCGTCCCCCGACGACGCCGGAGACGCCGCGGCCGGGAATCGACCGGAAGTCTTCGACCGGGGCGTGGTGCGGCGCCGATGCACTGATGGCCAGCGCCACGGCGTGCTCGGAACCGGCTTCCACGGCCGCCGCCAGGGCCAGCACCTCCTCGCCGTCCCAGCCCTGCTCGGCGGTGACGGCGCTGACGGTCAGCCGTCCCGTGGTCAGGGTCCCGGTCTTGTCGAACACGACGGTGTCCACCGCGCGTGTCGCCTCCAGCGCGCGATGACCCTTCAGGAAGATGCCCAGTTGGGCGCCGCGCCCGGATGCCACCATCATCGCGGTGGGGGTGGCCAGACCCAGCGCGCACGGGCAGGCGATGACGAGCACCGCCAACGCCGCGGACACGGCCTGGTTGGCGCCGCCGCCGGTGAGCAGCCAGGCGACGGCGGTCAGCGCCGCGATCACGAAGACGCACGGCACGAACACCGCGGACACCCGGTCGGCGAGCCGCTGCGCGTCAGCCTTCTGCGCCTGCGCCTCTTCGACGAGGCGCACCATCCCCGCGAAGCGGGTGTCGGCGCCCACGGCCGCGGCCTCGACGACGAGCCGACCGTCCAGCACGATCGTGCCGCCGATCACCTGGTCTCCGGGATGCACCCGCTGGGGCTTCGCCTCGCCGGTCATCGCGCTCATGTCGACCGCCGCCGACCCGTCGGTGACCAGGCCGTCGGCAGCGATGGTTTGGCCCGGGCGGACCACGAACCGGTGCTGTTCGGCGAGTTCGTCGGCCGGGATCACCATCTCCGAGCCGTCGGCCAGCAGCAGCGTGACGTCCTTGGCGCTGAGTTCCGCCAGCGCGCGCAGGGCACTGCCGGCCTTCGATTTGGCGCGTGCCTCGAAGTAGCGTCCGGCCAGCACGAACACGGTCACGCCCGCGGCGACCTCGAAGTAGATGGCGTCACTGCCGACCAGGGCCTGCCAGATGCCGGTGGCGGTGTCGGTGTGGTCGCTGCTGAACACGGTGTAGAGCGACCACACCGAGGCCGACAGGATGCCGACCGAGATCAGCGTCTCCATCGACGCGCCGCCGTGGCGGGCCATCCGCAAGGCCTTCTGGTGGAAAGGCCACGCCGCCCACAGCACCACGGGCGCTGCCAACGCGGTCAACACCCACTGCCAGCCGGTGAACCGCGTGCTGGGGACCACGGCGAACATCACCGACAGATCGGCCAGCGGCACGAACAGCACCGCTGCCACTGCGAGCCGCAACATCAGGGTGCGGGCGTGCTCGGCGTCGGGGTCATCGATCCGGGCCGTACCGGCCTCGCGAGGAGACGCGTCGCAGCCGGCTTTCCGCACGACATCACACAAAACCGTGTCGTCGATGCCCGCCGGCGCCTCGATGGTCGCCACCCGGGTGCCGAAGTTCACCGAGGCACGCACCTCCGGCAGCTTGTTCAACGCTGTCTGTACCCGGGCGGCGCAGGACGCGCACGACATGCCCGACACGTCGAGCTGGACCCGCGCACGGTCCATCGTGGCAACCGGCACGTCGGTGCCGGCCGGTGTCTGTGTCGACGTCGTGGTGCCCACCTCCTGCGGTTACCTGGCCTGTCCAAGTAGTCGTGCCAATGCGGCGAAGAGTTCCGCCCGGCCATCGCTTACTCTTTCCTGGTGGCGACCGCCGGCGACGAAGACCAAGTTACTCAGCTCGCCAAATCGGCCGGTCGGGGCGACCGGGTGGCGCTCACCCAGTTCATCGAGGCCACCCGCCGTGACGTGTGGCGCACGGTCGCCTATCTGGCCGATCCGGCCAGCGCGGACGACCTCACCCAGGAGACGTACCTGCGCGCGATCAAGTCGCTGCCGCGGTTCAGCGGCCGCTCGACCGCCAAGACCTGGCTGTTGTCCATCGCCCGACGGGTCGTCGTCGACCAGATCCGCTACAACACGTCGCGCCCGCGCCCGGCCTACGTCGTCGACCTCGACGACGTCACCGGTGGTGGCGGCCGCATCGAGAACATGGTCGAGATCCGAATCCTGCTCGACGGGCTGGACCCCGAGCGGCGTGAGGCGCTGGTGCTGACCCAGGTGCTGGGGATGACCTATGCCGAGGCCGCCGAGGTCTGCGGATGCCCGGTCGGCACCATCCGGTCCCGGGTGGCCCGGGCCCGCGACGACCTGCTGCGTGCGGCCGCCGAGGACGACCGCGCCGGGTAGCCGATCCGGGGACCGATGCGCATCGCCCTGTTCGTCACCTGTCTGGCCGACGCGCTGTTCCCGCAGGCCGCCATCGCCACCGTCGAACTGCTCGAACGCCTCGGCCACGACGTGGTGTTCCCACCCGGCCAGACGTGCTGCGGGCAGATGCACGTCAACACCGGCTACCTCACCGAGGCCACCGCACTGGTGCGCCGCCATGTCGAGGAGTTCGAGACCGCCGGGTGCGACGCCGTGGTCGCCCCGTCGGGGTCCTGCGTCGGCTCGGTGCGCCACCAGCACGCGATGGTCGCCCGCCGCGCCGGCAACCCCGATCTGGCAAGGCGGGCCGCCGCCCTGGCCGCACGGACCTGGGAGCTCTCGGAGTTCCTCGTCGACGTCCTCGGTGTCGACGACGTCGGCGCCTACTATCCGCACCGGGTGACCTACCACCCGACCTGCCATTCGCTGCGGCTGCTGCGGGTCGGCGACAAACCGCTGCGTCTGCTGCGCAACGTCCGCGGCCTCACCCTGGTCGAGCTGCCCGACGCCGAGTCGTGCTGTGGGTTCGGCGGCACCTTCGCGCTCAAGAACGCCGACACGTCCACCGCGATGCTCGCGGACAAGATGGCGCACGTCATGGCGACCGGCGCCGAAGTGTGCAGCGCCGGTGACTCCTCGTGCCTGATGCACATCGGGGGCGGGCTCTCGCGGATCCGGTCGGGGGTACGGACCGTGCATCTGGCCGAGATCCTGGCCGCGACCGAAACGGCGCAGGTGGGTCCGCGATGACGTTCCTCGGCATGCCCGGCAGCGGGAATCTCCGCGGCGACGAGTCGTTCCCCGAGGCCGCGCGCCGGGCACTGCGGGACACCCAGATGCGGCGCAACGTCGGTCATGCCACCCACACGATTCGTACCAAGAGGCTTGGTGCAGTGAGCGAGTGTCCCGACTGGGAAGAGCTGCGCGAGGCCGGCGGCGCGATCAAGGACGATGTGCTGGCCCGGTTGCCCGAGCTGCTCGAAGAACTCGAAGCCAACGTGACCGCCCGCGGGGGAGTGGTCCACTGGGCGCGCGACGCCCACGAGGCGAATGCGATCGTCACCTCCCTGGTGCGCGCCACCGGCGCCGACGAGGTGGTCAAGGTCAAATCCATGGCCACCCAGGAGATCGGCCTCAACGAACACCTCGAAGCGCACGGCATCACCGCCGTGGAAACCGATCTGGCCGAGCTGATCGTGCAGCTCGGCCGCGACAAGCCCAGCCACATCCTGGTTCCAGCCATCCACCGCAACCGTGCCGAGATCCGCGAGATCTTCACCCGGGAGATGCCTGATGCCGGTGAGCTGACCGACGACCCCCGAGTGCTGGCGATGGCCGCCCGGCGTCACCTGCGCCGAAAATTCCTCGCGGCCAGGGTCGCGGTCAGCGGCGCCAACTTCGGGGTCGCCGAGACCGGCACGCTGGCGGTGGTCGAGTCCGAGGGCAACGGCCGGATGTGCCTGACGCTGCCGCACACGCTGATCACCGTGATGGGGATCGAGAAGGTGGTGCCGACCTTCGCCGATCTCGAGGTGTTCATGCAGCTGCTACCCCGGTCATCGACCGCCGAGCGGATGAACCCGTACACCTCGATGTGGACCGGCGTGCACCCCGGCGACGGTCCGGCCGAGTTCCACCTGGTCCTGCTCGACAACGGCCGCACCAGGGTGCTTGCCGACCAGGTGGGTCGCGATGCGCTCAAATGCATCCGCTGCAGCGCGTGCCTGAATGTGTGTCCGGTGTACGAGCGCACCGGCGGGCACGCCTACGGGTCGATCTATCCCGGCCCGATCGGCGCCATTCTCAGTCCGCAGCTGACCGGCACCACCGGCCACCGCGACCCGAACGCGTCGCTGCCGTACGCGTCATCGCTGTGCGGGGCGTGTTTCGACGCCTGCCCGGTGCGCATCGACATCCCGTCGATCCTGGTTCATCTGCGGGTCGCTCAGGTCGACAGCGAACGCGGCGGTGTGCCGGGCGGCGAGCAGGCCGCGATGACGGCGGCAGCGTGGGCGATGGGGTCCTCGCGCCGGTTCGCCCTCGCCGAGAAGGCACTGTCGGCTGGACGGCTGCTCGCCAACCGTGATCACCGGATCACCGCCCTGCCCTGGCCGGCCTCACGCTGGACCGCCAGCCGCGACCTGCCCGAACCCCCACCCGAGACTTTCCGGCAGTGGTGGGCCCGCAGCCGGGGACGGCATTCGCGATGAGCAACGGTGACGCGAAAATGGCGATCCTGCAGCGTATTCGTGCTGCCCTGGCCGAATCCGACGCGGCCCCGCTCACCGTGCAACGCGGCTACGACCGTCGACCTCTGCGCGGACCCGGCGACGTCGACCGGTTCGCCGAGACCGTCGGCGAGTACCGTGCCCGGGTGCACCGGGTCGACGAATCCGGCATCGCTGCCACCATCGCCGGGCTGCTCGCTCGCGGCGGACACGTCGTCGCGCCGGCCGACCTGCCCCGGTGGTGGGTCGACGGACTCGAGGTGGCGTTCGACGACCCCGCCGACCCGCTGCCGGTCGAACGCCTCGACCAGGTGGACGTCGTCGTGACCGGCTGCGCGCTCGGCATCGCCGCCACCGGCACCATCGTCCTCGACGGCGGAACCGCCCAGGGGAGACGGGCGCTGACGCTGGTTCCCGACCACCACATCTGCATCGTCCGTGCCGATCAGGTGGTCGACACCGTGCCGCAGGGCTTCGCCGCGCTCGATCCGCACCGTCCGCTGACGTTCATCTCCGGCCCCAGCGCCACCAGCGACATCGAGTTGAACCGTGTCGAGGGCGTGCACGGGCCGCGCACCCTCGACGTCCTCGTCATCGGGTGAGCCCGCCCAGGCGGGTTCTCGTCTCCGAGCGGAACGCCTGACGCCTGTGGTAATTTCGCGAGCACGCCACAGGTTGCTCTCGGGTGATCGGGAAGCCCCGAACAGTGCGCGCCGCCGAGGTCGTGCCGTTCGCCCATCGTCCCGCGGCGACCGCATCGAACCGCACGGGGTGGGTGGTACTGCCACGATGACGATTGACATCGCAGCCATGCTCGAGGGTCACAGTCGCGACCGCACCGGCTTGCTGGACATGCTGTGGGAGGTGCAGCGGCGCGCCGGATACATCTCGACCGAGACTGCCGCGACGATCGCGGACCGGCTCGGGATGTCTGTCGAGGACGTGCTCGAGACTGCGACGTTCTACCACTTCTTCCATACCGCCCCGGCCGGCCGCCACCGAATTTATTTGAGCAACACGGTCATTGCCAAAATGCACGGTTACGACGAGGTGTATGCGGCGCTGGAGCGAGAGACCGGTGTCCGCTTCGGCGAACCCGCCTCCGCGGAGTTCGGGTTGTTCGAGACCGCGTGCATCGGGCTCAGTGACCAGGAACCGGCGATGCTCATCGACGGAGTCGTGTTCACCGGCCTGACCCCGGAGTCCGTCGGTGAGATCGTCGCCGGCCTCAAAGGCGGCAGCACTCCCGAGGAGCTGGCCAACCCTCGTGGGCTGCCCCGGCATGACCGCGCCTACGTCGAGGCCCTGTCGGCCAGCACCGTGCACACCACGGGCCCGGTGTTCTTCCGCGGCGAGACTGATCACGAAAGCTTGCTCGCACGATGCCGGGCGCAGTCCTCCGACGAGGTGATCGCCACCCTCACCGCGTCCGGCTTGCGGGGCAGGGGAGGAGCGGGATTTCCCACCGGCACCAAATGGCAGACCTGCCGGGCGGCGCCGGGGGCGACCAAATACATCATCTGCAACGCCGACGAAGGTGAGCCGGGAACCTTCAAGGACCGGGCGCTGCTGACGCACGAACCCGACACGGTGTTCGCCGGGATGGCCATCGCCGCGCACGCCGTCGGTGCCGCCGGTGCCGACAGCGCCTCCGTTCCCGTCCGCGGCATCGTCTACCTGCGAGCCGAATACGCCTATCTCGCCGACTACCTGGAGGGCCGGCTCGCCGCGCTGCGGGAACGCGGCGTCCTGGGCCACAGCTCCGAGGGCTTCGGTGGCTTCGACATCCGCATCCAACTGGGGGCCGGCGCCTACATCTGCGGGGACGAGTCCGCACTCATCGAGTCGTGCGAAGGCAAGCGGGGCACCCCCCGGCTCAAACCGCCGTTCCCCGTCCAGCGCGGATACCTGGGAATGCCGACGGTGGTCAACAACGTCGAGACCTTCGCCGCGGCGGCCCACATCGTGGACCACGGTGCGGACTGGTTCGCCGCGATGGGTGTCCCGGGCTCGACCGGCACCCGGCTGCTCAGCGTGTCCGGCGACTGCGCCGCGCCCGGCATCTACGAAGTCGAGTGGGGAACCACGCTGCGCGCGGTGCTCGACATGATCGGCGCGCACGATGCGCGCGCGGTGCAGATCAGCGGTCCGTCGGGGGAGATGTTGTCCGTGGCCGCCGACGCCGACCGCGTGCTCGGTTACGACGACCTGTCCTGCAACGGCTCGTTCATGGTGTTCGACGCCTCCCGCGATCTACTCGACGTGGTGGGCGACTTCATGCAGTTCTTCGTCGACGAGTCGTGCGGCATCTGTGTCCCGTGCCGGGCCGGAAACGTGCTGCTGCGACAGAAGGTCGCGCTGGTGGCCGACGGGCAGGCAACGTCGTCGGACCTCGACGAGATGGTGGCCTGGGGCGGGGTGGTGGCGCACACCAGCCGCTGCGGACTGGGCGCGACGTCACCCAATCCGATCCTGACGACGCTGACCAAGTTCCCCGAGATCTACCCGGTGCGTCCCCGCGCAACGGTCGAGGACCTGTTGCCCTCCTTCGATCCCGAGGCCGAACTGACCGATCACGCCTCCGCCGTCGCGCAACTCGCCCCCCAGGAGTCAGTGTGAGCATTCAGATCGAGATCGACGGCGTCACGGTGACGGCCGAGGAAGGCGCGACGCTCGTCGACGCCGCGGCCGCGGCCGGGGTGTACATCCCCGCTCTGTGCTACCTGCCCGACCACCCCGCCCTGGGGACGTGCCGGGTGTGTTCGGTCAAGGTCGACGGCCGGGTGATGGCGGCCTGCACGGTGACCGTCACCGACGGGATGCGAGTCGAGGTCGCCGAACCCGAGACCACCGCCGCGCGCAAGGCGTTGGTGGAGATGTTGTTCTCCGAAGGCACGCACAACTGCCCCAGCTGCGAGAAGTCCGGCCGGTGCACGCTGCAGGCCGTCGGCTACGAAGTGGACATGGCGGTCTCCCCATTCCCCTACCAGTTCCCTCGTCGGGTCAATGACCATGCCGCGCAGTCGATCTGGCTGGAGCGAGACCGGTGCATCTTCTGTCAACGCTGCGTGGAGTTCATCCGCGACCGCGACACCGGCAAGAAGATCTTCTCCATCAGCGGCCGCGGCACCCACGCCCGCATCGAGATCGACGCCGAGCTGGCCGACAAGATGCCACCCGAGCAGATCCAGCAGGCCGTCGACATCTGTCCAGTGGGCACGATCCTGCACAAGGGCGTGGGCTACGACCAGCCGATCGGTCGGCGGCGTTACGACGTCGAATCGGTCAGAGACCGGGCCCTCGACGCCGCGCGAGGGACCGACCGGTGACCGCGTCCGAACCGAACGAGGTGGCCTCCCACGAACTTCCGGCGACGGCACTGGATCCCGAGATCGCCGCCGCCAGGGCCGGAAAGATCAAGGTGTCGATGATCAGCCTCTGCGGTTGTTGGGGATGCAGCCTGTCGCTGCTCGACATCGACGAGCGGATGATCGATCTGCTGGACAAGATCACCATTCTGCGTTCGTCGTTCACCGACATCAAGCGCATCCCGGAACGGTGCGCCATCGGCTTCATCGAAGGCGGGGTCGCCAACGACGAGAACATCGAGACGCTGCGGCACTTCCGGGAGAACTGCGATGTGCTGATCTCGGTGGGCGCCTGCGCCATCTGGGGCGGTGTGCCCTCGCTGCGCAACCCGGTCGGCCTCACAGACTGTCTCGCCGAGGCGTACCCGCGGTCGCCCACCGCACCCCTCGACGCGACGCCGGTGGTGCCCTACCACCGCCGGATACCCGTGCTGACGAACAACGTCCATCCCTGTCACGAGGTCGTGCACATGGACTACTTCATCCCGGGCTGCCCGCCGAGCGCCGACGCCATCCTCACCGTGCTCGAGGACCTGGTGCACGGCCGCCCCGTCGACCTGCCCACCTCGCTCAACCACTACGAGTGAACGGGACATCGCAGCCATGACTGAGTCCACCAGCAAGACCATCGTGATCGATCCGGTCACCCGAATCGAGGGGCACGGCAAGGTCGTGGTCGAACTCGACGACAACCACAACGTCGTCGACGCCAAGCTGCACGTGGTGGAGTTCCGCGGCTATGAGCGCTTCATCCAGGGGCACCCGTACTGGGAGGCGCCGGTGTTGATGCAACGCATCTGCGGAATCTGCTTCGTCAGCCACCACCTCGCCGGCGCCAAGGCACTCGACGACATGATCGGGGTCGGGCCGGCGTCGGGGACCGCGCTGACCCCCACCGCGGTCAAGATGCGCCGACTCGGGCACTACGCGCAGATGCTGCAGTCGCACGTCACAGCGTACTTCTACCTGGTGGTGCCCGAAATGCTGTTCGGCATCGACGCCGCACCCGAACAGCGCAACTTCATCGGACTGATCGAAGCCAACCCCGAACTGGTCAAACGTGTTGTCCGGCTGCGCAAATGGGGCCAAGAGGTCATCGAGGCGGTCTTCGGCAAGCGGATGCACGGCATCTCGTCGGTTCCCGGTGGAGTCAACAAGTGCCTGACCGCGGCCGACGTCGAGCGGTTCCTGCACGGTGACGACGGGTTGCCGTCGATCGACCAGGTCATCGACGACGCCCAGCTGGGCCTGCAGATGTTCCACGACTTCCACGACGCACACCGCGCACAGGTCGACCGGTTCGCCACCGTGCCCGCATTGAACATGTGCCTGGTCGACGACGCCGGCAACGTCGACTACTACGACGGGCACCTGCGCGTCGTCGACGGGAACAGGGAAGTCGTCAGGGAATTCGATTACCGCGACTACCTGGCGCACTTCTCCGAGCGGGTGGAGCAGTGGAGCTACATGAAATTCCCGTATCTGACCGACCTCGGGCCTGACGCCGGTTCGGTGCGGGTGGGTCCGCTGGCGCGGATGAACGTCACCGACACGCTGCCGACTCCGCTGGCCGCCGAAGCTCTGCAGAGGTTCCATGCCTATACCGACGGGTCGGCCAACTCCATGACCCTGCACACCAACTGGGCCCGCACCATCGAGATCATCCACGCCGCCGAAGTCGTCAGAGACCTGCTCAACGACCCCGACATCGTCGCCGGCGACCTGGTCGTGTCGCCGGGCGAACACGCCTGGGTGGGCGAGGGGGTCGGTGTCGTCGAAGCCCCACGCGGCACACTGGTGCACCATTATCGTGCCGACCGCGGGGGCAACGTGACCTTCGCCAACCTGATCGTGGCCACCACCCAGAACAACCACGTGCTCAACGAGACCGTGCGCAGCGTGGCCGAGGACTATCTGGGCGGGCAGGCCGAGATCACCGAAGGCATGATGAACGCGATCGAGGTGGGCATCCGGGCCTATGATCCGTGCCTGAGCTGCGCCACCCACGCGCTGGGACAGATGCCGCTGTCGGTGTCGCTGGTCGACTCGCGGGGCCACGTCGTCGACCACCGTGTCCGCTGAGGACGCCCGGCCCGATGAACACTCCGGGTCCGCTGAATCTCTCTGCCTGCCGGCCGATCTGCTGTCCTGCGAGTCGTCGCTCGTGCTCGGGATCGGCAACGCAGGACGGCAGGACGACGGACTCGGCTGGGCCTACGTCGACGGCCTGGAAGCGTGCCTGTCCGTGCGCAGCGGCCCGAAGCCGCAGCTGCGGCACGCCTATCAGCTCAACCTCGAAGATGCCGATCTGATCCACCACTACCGGCGTGTCCTGTTCGTCGACGCCACCAAGGACAGCGCCGTCGACACGTTCACCGTGACCAGGCCGCAGCCGAAGATGGATCTCACGTTCACCTCGCACGCCCTCTCGGTGCCGGCCATCCTGGCCACTGCGCGGCAGTGTTTCGACTTCGTGCCCGAGGCGTACCTGCTGGCAATACGCGGCTACCAATGGGAGCTCGCGCAGGGCTTGAGTGACGCCGCCCTGCACAACCTGGAGGCGGCGCTGCACGCCACGGTCGACACCGCTGCCGCCGACAGGTGACCTTAGCCCCTCCCGCGCGGTTGCTACCCGCCGTAGTACTAGAGGTATGAGCAACACAACGGATGCGCAGCCTGTCTTCGACGTCGACGTCACCTCGCACGGGGAGTTCCCCGGCGCGGCCGACTACGCGCGGACCAAGATCGGCGACCTGGGTCGGCTGGCCCACCGACCGGTGCTGTACGCGCGAGTCAAATTGGCCCGCCACCACGACCCGGCGGTGCAGAACCCAGTGGTCGCGCAGGGAAACCTGGACGTCAGCGGACGGGCTGTGCGGGCTGAGGTCCACGGGGCGACCGCGCGAGAGGCCATCGACCGGCTCGAGGCTGCTCTGCGGCGCCAGCTGGAACACCTCGCCGAGCACTGGGAGCTACCCAAGAAGGGCGCACGGGCACCGCGCCGCCCGTGGGCGCAGGAGCATCGGCCCGGGCATCCGGCCCGGTCGGCCGACGAGGCAGAGGTCATCCGGCGTAAGACGTTCGCGATGGCGCCCTGCACCGTCGACGACGCGGCCGACGAGATGGATCTGCTCGACTACGATTTCCATCTGTTCACCGAGAAGGCCACCGGCGCGGTCGGAGTCATGTACCGAGCCGGCTCCACCGGTTACCGGCTTGCGATGGTGGCGCCGGACCTCGCCGAGGGACTAAGCGAGTTCCACCGCCCCGTCACCGTCAGCGATGCGGCGCCGCCCTGCCTGCGCGAGCAGGACGCCGTGGAACGGCTCACTCTCCTCGCCCTGCCGTTCCTGTTCTACATCGATGCCGCCCAGGGGCGCGCCAGCGTGCTCTACCGCCGCATCGACGGCAACTACGGGGTGATCACCCCGGCCCTGGATGTGACATGAGGGTTGTGGGCGCGCGGACGATCCGGGACTTTGTGCTCTAGCGCGACGGACCCGGCGCGGCGTGTGGTTGAGGAAGATCCTGCCGTCCGAGCGAGGTGAACATGAGCATCGCGCATGACGTCGCCGAACCGACGCGTCGGTTCGCCCGCGTTCTGGGTCCCTACTTCCTGGTGCTCTCGGCGGTGGTGGCGATCCGTGCACCCGACATGTCGGCGCTGCTGGAGGAGTTCGCCGCCTCGACGCTGTGGCCCTTCGTGATGGGCGCTTTCGCGCTGCTGGGGGGCATCGCGGTGGTGGCGTTCCATCAGCGCTGGCACGGCGCACCGGCGGTCATCGTGTCGGTGGTCGGCTGGCTGCTGGTGGCGCGTGGGCTGTTCCTGTTGGCCTTCCCGGACACCGCGGCCTCCGCGGCGCAGAGACTCGTCGACATGCCCGCGATCTGGCTGCCCGCCTATGCCGTGATGGCGGTGCTGGGGCTGTACCTGACGTTCGTGGGGTATCGCCGCGCGCCAAAAATGAGGCAGCACAACCCGTCCGGGGTCGGTTCAGCACCGTCGCACGCGACATGACCGACAGTCACGGCATCGTCGTCGCGGTCGACGGGTCGCCGTCTTCCGACGCAGCCGTCGACTGGGCGGCCCGCGACGCTGCGCTGCGGCACGTCCCGCTGACCATCGTGCACGTCCAGCCCGCCGACGAGGTCGGGCCCTGGCTGGATTTCCCGGTCGCGTTACCGCAGGAGTACCTGGCCGAGCGCGACCGCCGGTCCCAGGAGATCGTCGACGACGCGTTGGGGGTGGTCGTCGACGCCGTCTCGGAGTCCCGCGAATTCCCGGTGCACACCATGGTGCTCACCGGCGCCAAGATGCCCGCACTCATCGACGTCTCCACGGCGGCCGACATGATCGTGCTCGGGCGCCGCGGCGTGGGCGGATTACGCGGACTGCTGCTGGGCTCGACCAGTTCGACGCTGGTGCACCACGCGCAGTGCCCGGTCGCGGTCATCCACGCCGACCGCCCGGACGGGGGTCTGTCTGCCACGGCGCCCGTCGTCGTCGGTGTCGACGGTTCGCCGGCCTCGGAATCCGCCACAGCGATCGCCTTCGACGAGGCCTCGCGCCGAGGCGTGGACCTCACGGCGGTGCACACGTGGATGAACAGCGCAGACTTCCCGTTCGACGTGGCGACCGACGAACTGGCCACCCAGGCTGACGAGGAGCTGGCGCAGCGTCTCGCCGGGTGGTGTGAGCGCTACCCGGACGTGACCGTGCACCGGGTCGTGGGTCAGGACAATCCCGCGCACCGGTTGATCGAGGAGTCGCGGGCCGCCCAGCTGCTGGTGGTGGGAAGTCATGGCCGCGGCGGCTTCGCCGGGCTGCTTCTGGGGTCGGTCGGCTCGGCGGTCGTGCACGCGGCGCGAATACCGGTCATCGTGGCGCGCCGGCCCTGAGTCGGCCGGCCACGCCGCCCGCGCGAGGTCGGAGGGCCTTCCGGCCCTTTCGTCCGAACGCATTTCGCGGCATGGTGGCGCACATGACCGGCACCCCACCCTCGACCGCGCCTCCCTGGACCACACCCGGAAACCTCGGTGCCGAAATACACGAGACGCACACCGGTCTGGTGGCGTTGATCGGCGACCGGGCCTACAAGACCAAGAAGGCTGTCGTCACCGACTTCCTCGATTTCAGCAGTGTGGCGCGCCGCGAACAGACCTGCGCCCGTGAGGTCGAGCTCAACCGCAGACTGGCCCCGGACAGCTATCTGGGCATCGGCCATTTCGACAGCCCGGAGGGGCCGTCCGAACCGGTCATCGTGATGCGGCGCTATCCCGAGGCCGCGCGCCTGGCGGTCCTCGTCCGCTCGGGCGTGCCGGTGCATGCCGAACTGCGCGCCATCGCCGCCGCGCTGGCGCGTTTTCACGCCACCGCCGAGCGTGGCGAGGCGGTCGACGCCGAGGCCAGCGTGACTGCGCTGACGGAGCGGTGGCAGGAGAACCTGACCGAATTGCGGCGCCACGCCGGCGCTGTGCTGGCCGAAGCTGCACTGGCCGAGGTCACCCGGCTGGCCACCCGCTTCCTGGCCGGCCGCGGCGGACTCTACGCCTCGCGCATCGCCGGGCGCCGAGTCGTCGACGGCCACGGTGATCTGCTGACCCAGGACATCTTCTGTATGCCCGAAGGGCCGGTCCTGCTCGACTGCCTCGAATTCGACGACCGGCTTCGATATGTCGACGGGGTGGACGACGCCGCCTTCCTGGCCATGGATCTCGAATATCTCGGGCGGCCAGATCTCGGCGAGTTCTTCCTCGACGAATACCTGCGCAGCGCCGAGGATCCCGCCCCGCGATCGCTGCGCGACTTCTGCGTCGCCTATCGCGCGGTGGTGCGCGCCAAGGTCGACTGCGTGCGGGTCACCCAGGGGCACCACGATGCCGCGGTCGACGCCCGCGCCCATCTGGACATCGCGCTGGCGCATCTGCGGCGGGCGACGGTACCGTTGGTGATCATCGGCGGCGGACCCGGAACCGGCAAGACCACACTGGCTCATGCGCTGGCACCGCGCATCGACGCCGTGGTGATCTCCACCGACGACGTGCGACGTGAGCTGCGCGAAGCGGGCACCATCGCGGGTGCGATCGGCGACCTGCACAGCGGGCTCTACGCGCCGCAGAACGTCGCCGCGGTGTACGACGAAGTGCTGCGACGCGCGCACGCGGCACTCGGAACCGGACGGGCGGTCATCGTCGACGGGACGTGGCGCGACCGGCGGCACCGTGACAAGGCCCGGTCCGTCGGCGCCGAATGCCATTCGCCGGTAGTCGAATTCGCCTGTACGGTACCGATTTCTGAGGCTGTGCAGCGAATCTCGACGCGCACTGCGACCACGTCGGACGCCACCCCGGGAATTGCCACGGCGCTCAGCGAAGGTGAGCAGCGGTGGCCGGAGGCCCTGCCGGTCGACACGTCGGTGCCGGTGTCCGACACGGCGGCCGAGCTGGAACGGGTGTGCCGGCTCGCGGGCTGAGCCTCGATCAGCGTGTCTGCAGCTGTCCGCACACCGAAGCCACCCACGATGCGACGTGCTCCGGGTCGCGCCAGTCGCCGGCTCTGGTCTTGGCCATCGCGTGGGCCAGCAGTCCCCGAGCTCCCGGCTGCAACCGCCCGCCGAAAGTCACCTGACCGCGCGCGCCGACCAGCGCCGACAACCTGGCGATCTGCTTGGTGGGCGGGATCTGTCCGCGCGCAGCGGAGTCGTCCAACGGGCCGCTACACACCAGCCACACCGGCAGGGTTCGCAGCACGGCGGCGTTGCGGCGCACGAAGCGACTCGCGTGGCGATGCCAGCGGCTGTTGTACAGCGATCCCGCGACGATCACCGCGTCGATCTCGTAGAAGTCGGCCACCCCATCGGCCGGGGAGATGATCACACTGCACCCCTGGGCCTCCAGGGCATCGCCGATCATGTCCACCAAACCCGCAGTGCCGCCACGACGGGACGCGAACACGATCAGCACCCGCGGCCGCGACCCGGTCACGATTGCCGGTGACGCGCCGTCACGACCGGACCACCAGGGCCGAGGAGTGCGCATGCCGGAACACCGGATGACCGTGCGGACCGACGATCTGGGCCAGTTCGTCGGTCCCGTCGCTGCCGATCACCGCCAGCTGAACCCGCTCGTCGTGCTTTTTCAGGAAGTGCGCGATGTCGTCCTCGTCGGCGATCGGGTAGACGTGCACACCGGGGTAGCGCTGCTGCCAGGTGGTCACCTGATCGTCACCCAACGCCAGCACCGGCGCATGACGCAACTCGGCTTCCTGCATGGCCCGCTCCACGACGACGTGGTGTTCGGGTCGTCCGTCCAGGGTGACGACGATCCAGTCGATGTCCTGGTCTGCTTCGTCGTCCTGCGGGCGGATCACGGCGACCGGGCACTGCGCCTTCTCCGCGATCTCGGTCGCGGTGGAGCCCAGGATCGAGCGCGCGTAGCGGTCGATCCCGACGGTGCCGACACAGATCAACTCGGCCTGTGCTGATCGCTCTACCAGCGCCACCGCGGCCGGGCCGTCGACGAGGTCGGTC
>CAXEZH010000124.1:0-3850 GCA_964000695.1 uncultured Mycolicibacterium sp.
CGAGCGCGTGCCCGCCGACATCCGGGCCCAGGGCGGGGTGTCGCGGATGAGTGATCCCGACATGATCGAGGGCATCATCGACGCGGTCACCATCCCGGTGATGGCCAAGGCGCGGATCGGCCATTTCGTCGAGGCGCAGATCCTGCAGAGCCTGGGCGTGGACTACGTCGACGAGTCCGAGGTGCTGACTCCCGCGGACTACGCCAACCACATCGACAAGTGGTGCTTCACCGTGCCGTTCGTGTGCGGTGCGACCAACCTGGGCGAGGCGCTGCGGCGCCTCACCGAGGGTGCGGCGATGATCCGCTCCAAGGGTGAGGCCGGCACCGGGGACGTCTCCAACGCCACCACCCACATGCGCAAGATCGGCGGCGAGATCCGCCGGCTCACCTCGCTGTCCGAGGACGAGCTCTACGTCGCGGCCAAGGAACTGCAGGCCCCGTACGACCTCGTGGTCGAGGTGGCCCGCGCCGGCAAGCTGCCTGTCACGCTGTTCACCGCCGGTGGTATCGCCACCCCGGCTGATGCGGCGATGATGATGCAGCTCGGGGCCGAGGGCGTGTTCGTGGGTTCGGGCATCTTCAAGTCGGGCAACCCGGCTGAGCGCGCCGCCGCGATCGTCAAGGCCACCACCTTCTACGACGATCCCGACGTGCTGGCCAAGGTGTCGCGCGGCCTGGGTGAGGCGATGGTCGGCATCAACGTCGACGACATCCCGGTCCCGCACCGCCTCGCAGAACGCGGCTGGTAACGCACCGGCTACACAAGACACCTGCGATGAACACACCGTCCCCCGACGGGCGGCGTCTGCTGCGGCTGGAAGTTCGCAACGCGCACACGCCCGTCGAACGCAAACCGCCCTGGATGAAAACCAAGGTCAGAACCGGACCCGGGTACCGGGCACTCACGGCGCTCGTGGAACACGAGAAGCTGCACACCGTCTGCCAGGAAGCGGCCTGCCCCAACATCTTTGAATGCTGGGAAGACCGGGAAGCTACCTTCCTCATCGGCGGAGACCAGTGCACCCGCAGGTGCGACTTTTGCCAGATCGACACCGGCAGGCCATCAGCGCTCGATCGCGACGAGCCGCGGCGAGTGGCGCGATCTATCGCCACGATGAGACTGCGGTACGCCACCGTCACGGGTGTGGCACGTGACGATCTCGACGACGGTGGTGCGTGGCTCTACGCCGAAACCGTGCGTCAGATCCACCAACAATGCCCCGACACGGGCGTCGAGCTGCTCATCCCGGATTTCGGCGGCAGAACTGAGCAGCTCGATCAGGTCAACGACAGCGGCCCGGAAGTTCTGGCGCACAACATCGAGACCGTTCCGCGACTGTTCCGCCGCATCCGCCCGGCCTTCGACTACCGCACCTCGCTAAACGTTGTCACCCGCGCCCGCACCCAAGGTCTGATCACCAAGTCCAACCTCATTCTTGGTATAGGTGAAGACGCCGGAGAAGTCGAGGCAACTCTGCGCGACCTCCACTCGGCCGGGTGTCAACTCATCACCATCACCCAATACCTGCGCCCCAGCCCGCGCCACCATCCCGTCGCTCGGTGGATTACTCCCGCGGAGTTCGACGACTACGACAAGCTGGCTCGCTGCATCGGCTTCCTCGGGGTGCTCTCGGGACCCCTTGTCCGCTCGTCATACCGCGCCGGCCGCCTGTACCGCGCAGCCCTACTCGACCGTTTTGCCGCCGCTCAACACGGCGACCACCGACACAGCACATTAAGGACAGACCTTTGACCAGTACCGACATCGCCATCCTCGGAGGAGGCCCGGCCGGATACGCCACAGCACTGCGCGCCAACCAGCTCGGGCTCACCGTGACACTCGTGGAACAAGACCTGGTTGGAGGAACCTGCCTCCACCGCGGCTGCGTCCCGACCAAAGCGCTCCTGCATGCCGCCGAAATCGCCGACGGCGCCCGCCAGGCACACCAATTCGGCGTGACAGCAGCCTTCTCGGGCATCGACGTCAACCAACTGCACACGTTCAAAAACACCATTGTCCGACGGCTACACCAAGGACTCGACGGGCTCCTCACCGGCCGCGGCATCACCGTCATCAGCGGCCGCGGCGAGTTGGCCGGGCCCCACACCATTCAAGTCGGCGACAATGCAGTACACGCCGAGTCAATCGTCTTGGCCACCGGCTCCTTACCGCGCATATTGCCCGGAGTTGAACTCGGTGAGAAAGTCATCACGAGCGATCAAGCGCTCCACCTGTCCTTCATCCCTAAATCGGTCATCGTCCTCGGCGGCGGTGTCATCGGAGTCGAATTCGCCAGCCTCTGGGCATCTTTCGGCGCCAAGGTCACCGTTATCGAAACCCTCCCGCGCCTGCTGGCGGGCGAGGACCCGTTCGTCTCCCCCCACCTCGAAAGGGCCTTCCGACGCCGCCGGGTGACCACCAAGACCGGTACCGAAGTCGCCAGCGTCGAAACACACGCCGACGGAGTCAAAGTCACGACGGGAAACGGTGACTCGTTTGAAGCCGACCTGCTCCTGGTTGCCGCAGGCCGTGTTCCCAACACGACACCGAACCGGCTGGAACGCCACGGTGTGGCCGTCGAGGACGGCTTTGTCGTCACGGACGAACGCCTCCGCACAACCGTGCCGTCCATCTTCGCCGCCGGCGACATCGTGCGCGGTCCCCAGCTCGCCCATCGGGGTTTCCAACACGGGTTCTTCCTGGCCGAGGAGATCGCCGGGAGAAGCCCGGAGCTGCCCGACGCCCTCGGGATCCCTCGGATCACTTACTCGCAACCCGAAGTCGCTTCGGTGGGCCTCACTGAAGCGGCCGCTCGGGAGCTGCACGGCGACACCATCTCCGTCGCGACCCACGACCTCGCCGGCAATGCCCGCAGCCAGATCCTCAAGACTGCAGGGGCAGTCAAAGTCATCACCGCACCCAACGGCTCCGTCCTGGGCGTTCACATGGTCGGTGACCGAGTGGGCGAACTCATCGGCGAAGGCCAGATCCTCTACAACTTCAGCATCGCGGCCAACGCTGCCGCACAGTTCATTCATGCACACCCCACCCAGGGTGAAGCCCTGGGCGAAGCACTTCTCGCTGTCTCCGGCGCCCCCTTCCACGCTCACGCCTGACCGCCCCGCAGAGCATGGGCCGCGTGCCCACCGGGCAGAATTGACGGAAACAGACACGTGTTCTCAAAGGCATTGGTCGCCAATCGCGGTGAAATCGCGATCCGGGCGACCCGCGCGGCGTACGAAATCAAGGTGGGCACCGTTGCGGTGTATCCGTATGAGGACCGTAACTCGGTCCACCGCCTGAAGGCCGACGAGTCGTATCAGATCGGCGAGGTTGGCCATCCCGTCCGGGCGTATCTGTCGGTCGATGAGATCGTCTCGACCGCGGTGGCCGCCGGCGCGGATGCGGTGTACCCGGGGTACGGCTTCCTATCGGAGAACCCGGAGCTCGCCGCGGCGTGCGCGGCGGCGGACATCATCTTCGTCGGTCCGTCGGCCGAGGTGCTGGAACTGACGGGTAACAAGTCGCGGGCGATCGCGGCCGCTCGTGAGGCGGGGCTGCCGGTACTGGCGTCCTCGGCGCCCTCGGCCGATGTCGAAGATTTGTTGGCCGCCGCCGAGAACATGGAATTCCCGGTGTTCGTCAAGGCCGTCGCCGGGGGCGGCGGGCGCGGGATGCGTCGGGTGGCAGAATCGGGCGCGCTGCGGGAGGCCATCGAGGCGGCCTCCCGTGAGGCGGAGTCGGCGTTCGGGGATGCGACGGTGTTCCTGGAGCAGGCGGTGATCAATCCCCGTCACATCGAGGTGCAGATCCTGGCCGACACCCACGGCAATGTCATTCATCTGTA
>CAXEZH010000125.1:0-9344 GCA_964000695.1 uncultured Mycolicibacterium sp.
CAGCTCGCTTGCTGCCTGCCGGAGAGGTCCACGACGAGGACGACCTGGCGCTGCTGGAGGTCCGCGACCTGCTGTTCGCCCGGCTGCTGCAGTACCGGGCGTTCAAGCATGTCGCCGAGATGTTCGCTGAGCTGGAGGCCGCGGCGCTGCGCACCTATCCGCGCGCGGTGTCACTGGAGGACCGTTTCTCGGATCTGCTGCCCGAGGTGATGCTCGGCGTCGACGCCGGGCGGTTCGCCGAGATCGCCGCGACAGCATTCACGCCCCGTCCGGTGCCCACCGTCGGCACCGATCACCTGCATCAGGTCTCGGTGTCGGTGCCTGAGCAGGCCGCGCACCTGTTGGGTCAGCTGGAGGGCCGCGGGGTGGGGCAGTGGGCGTCGTTTTCCGAGCTGGTCGCCGACTGCCAGGTGCCGATGGAGATCGTGGGCAGGTTCCTGGCGCTGCTCGAACTCTATCGGGCCCGGGCGGTAGCATTCGACCAATCAGAACCGCTTGGTGTGCTCCAGATTTCGTGGACCGGAGAGCGGCCCGACAGCGAGCAGCTGGCCACCGCCGACGCCGAGTGACACAGAACAGAAAGACGATGACTGACGACTTCGCGCCGGAACCGGCGAGCGAACCCGAGCGGGAGTCCGACCTTCCGGAACCGGCGGACGAACCCGAGCGGGAGTCCGACTTCCCGGAAGCGGACTCGCCGCTGGACGACGCCGAACTGGACGCGGTGCTCGAAGCGCTGCTGCTGGTGGTCGACACCCCGGTCACGGTGGACGCGTTGGCCACCGCCACCGACCAGCCGGCGGCCCGGATCGCCGATCGACTGCAGCTTCTCGCCGGCGCGCTGGCGGACCGGGACAGCGGCATCGACCTGCGGGAGGCCGGCGGGGGCTGGCGGATGTACACCCGCGCGAGGTACGCCCCCTACGTGGAGAAGCTCCTGCTCGACGGGGCCCGTTCGAAGCTGACCAGGGCCGCTCTGGAGACCCTGGCCGTGGTGGCCTACCGGCAGCCGGTGACCCGGGCGCGGGTCAGCGCGGTGCGTGGGGTGAACGTCGACGCCGTGATGCGTACGCTGCTGGCGCGCGGGTTGATCACCGAAGCCGGGACCGACGCCGACTCCGGTGCGGTGACGTTCACCACCACCGAACTGTTTCTCGAGCGTCTCGGGCTCAGTTCGTTGGCCGACCTGCCCGACATCGCGCCGCTGTTGCCCGATGTGGATGTGATCGATGATCTGTCCGAAACACTCAGCGAGGAACCGCGATTCATGAAGCTCAACGGAACGCCCACGGTGCCGTCCGAGGCGTCGTTCGACGTGGACAAGGAATGACGATGTCCGACGAGACCGGTGTGCGCCTGCAGAAAGTGTTGTCTCAGGCGGGAATCGCCTCCCGGCGAGTGGCCGAGAAGATGATCCGCGACGGCCGCGTCGAGGTCGACGGGGTGATCATCACCGAACTGGGCACCCGCGTCGATCCCGCCGTCTCAGTGATCAGGGTCGACGGTGCCCGGATCTCGATCGATGACACCCTGGTGCACCTGGCGATCAACAAGCCGCGCGGGATGCACTCCACGATGTCCGACGATCGCGGCCGGCCCTGCGTCGGCGATCTGGTCGAGCACCGAGTTCGCGGCAACGCCAAGCTTTTTCACGTCGGTCGGTTGGACGCCGATACCGAGGGTCTGCTGTTGTTGACCAACGACGGAGAGCTCGCTCACCGGCTCATGCATCCCTCCTACGAAGTACCCAAGACCTACCTGGCCACCGTCATGGGCGCGGTGCCGAAGGGGTTGGGCCGAAAGCTGCGCGACGGCATCGAACTCGACGACGGACCAGTGCGGGTCGACGACTTCGCCGTCGTCGACGCAGTGCCGGGCAGATCACTGGTGCGGGTGACACTGCATGAAGGCCGCAAACGCATCGTGCGCCGGCTGCTGGCCGAAGTCGGTTTCCCGGTCCAGGAACTGGTGCGCACCGACATCGGCGCCGTCACCCTCGGCGAGCAGCGCCCGGGCAGCATCCGGGTACTGACCCAGAAGGAAATCGGCGATCTCTACAAGGCGGTGGGCTTGTGAGCCGGGCACTGGTGATCGCCATCGACGGGCCGGCGGGTACCGGAAAGTCCACGGTGGCAAGAGGTTTGGCCTCTGCGCTGGGTGCCAATTATCTCGACACCGGTGCGATGTACCGCATCGTCACGCTGGCCGCGCTGCGCCGGGGCGTGGATCTGTCCGACACCGAAGAGATCGCCGGCGCGGTCGCCGACGTGGAGCTCGCTGTCGGTCACGACCCCGGTGAGGACCGGTCCTTTCTCGCAGGGGAGGACGTGTCGACTGAGATCCGGGGTGACGCCGTCACCAAGGCGGTATCAGCGGTCTCTGCGGTGCCCGCGGTGCGGACGCGACTGGTCGAACTGCAGCGGGCACTGGCGGGCGGCGCCGACGACGTCGTGGTCGAAGGCCGCGACATCGGAACAGTGGTGCTGCCCGACGCCGATGTGAAGATCTTCTTGACCGCGTCGGCCGAGGAGCGGGCGCGCCGGCGCAACGACCAGAACGTCGCCAACGGTCTGCCCGACGACTACGAGGCGGTGCTCGCCGACGTGAAGCGCCGCGACCACCTCGATTCCACCCGCCCGGTATCGCCGTTGCGCGCTGCCGACGATGCCGCGGTGGTCGACACCAGTGACATGACGCAGTCCGAGGTGATCGCGTTCTTGGCAGATCTCGTGGAGCGCACGGCACGGATGGGCGGCAAGCGGGTGCGCGGAGAACAGAGAGCAGAGCGATGACCGAATCCGACGGCACGTGGGTCGACGAGCGTGACTGGGAACTGGGCGCCGAAGAGGTAGCCGAAGCGATCGAGGAAGCGTCGGCGCCGCCGCCCGTCGTGGCCGTGGTGGGGCGTCCCAATGTGGGTAAATCGACGCTGGTCAACCGCATTCTGGGTCGCCGCGAGGCTGTGGTGCAGGATGTGCCGGGCGTGACCCGGGACCGGGTGTCCTACGACGCGTTGTGGTCCGGCCAGCGGTTCGTCGTGCAGGACACCGGCGGCTGGGAGCCCGACGCGAAAGGCCTGCAGCAACTGGTCGCCGAGCAGGCCTCGGTGGCGATGCGCACTGCCGACGCGATCATCTTCGTCGTCGACGCCACGGTCGGGGCCACCTCCGCCGACGAGGCTGCGGCCAAGATCCTGCAACGTTCGGGCAAGCCGGTGTTCCTGGCGGCCAACAAGGTCGACAGCGAGCGCGGCGAGTCCGACGCCGCCGAGCTGTGGTCGCTGGGACTGGGGGAGCCGCACGCCGTCAGCGCCATTCACGGTCGCGGCGTCGCCGATCTGCTCGACGTCGTCGTCGACGCGTTGCCGACCGTGTCCGAGATGGCCGGCGGTGGAGGCGGGCCACGCCGGGTGGCGCTGGTCGGCAAACCGAACGTCGGCAAGTCCTCGCTGCTCAACCGGCTGTCCGGCGACGAGCGGTCGGTGGTGCACGACGCCGCCGGCACCACCGTCGACCCGGTCGACTCGTTGATCGAGATGGACGGCAAGTTGTGGCGGTTCGTCGACACGGCGGGTCTGCGCCGCAAAGTAAGTCAGGCCAGCGGCCACGAGTTCTACGCCTCGGTGCGCACCCACGGAGCGATCGACGCCGCCGAGGTGGCGATCGTGCTGATCGACGCGTCGCAGCCGCTGACCGAACAGGACCAGCGTGTGTTGTCGATGGTGATCGAAGCCGGGCGGGCGTTGGTACTGGCGTTCAACAAGTGGGATCTGGTCGACGAGGATCGCCGCTATCTGTTGGACCGCGAGATCGACCTGGACCTGGCGCAGCTGCCATGGGCGCCGCGGGTCAACATCTCGGCCAAGACGGGGCGCGCGGTACAGAAGCTGGTCCCGGCGCTGGAAACGGCGTTGGCCTCGTGGGACAAGCGAATCACGACCGGTCAGCTGAACTCGTTCCTCAAAGAGGTGGTCGCCGCGACGCCCCCGCCGGTGCGCGGCGGCAAGCAGCCCCGGATCCTGTTCGCCACCCAGGCCGCTGCACGGCCGCCGACGTTCGTGCTGTTCACCACCGGATTCCTGGAGGCCGGTTACCGCCGGTTCCTGGAGCGACGGTTGCGCGAGACGTTCGGCTTCGACGGCAGCCCGATTCGGATCAACGTCAGGGTCCGCGAGAAGCGAGCGAAGCGCTAGCTTTCTTCTCTGACGCCGAGTCCGCGGCGAGATCGCGCGTCGGGCCGGATCGGCCATCTCCCAGCGGACTCGAGCCGGCGGGCAGGCGATAGGGTTCTCCGAGTGCCCGTCGTCGACATGATCCTCATTGCACTGGCGGGCGTGGGAGCCGGCGCGATCAACGCGCTGGTCGGCTCCGGAACCCTGATCACTTTCCCGACGCTGGTGGCGCTGGGGTTGCCGCCGGTGACGGCGACGATGTCCAACGCGGTCGGCCTGGTCGCCGGCGGGGTGTCGGGCACCTGGGGGTACCGCCGCGAGCTGCGCGGTCAGGGCCGGCGGCTGGCGTGGCAGATCCCCGCCTCGTTCATCGGGGCGGGCTGCGGGGCGTGGCTGCTGCTGCACCTACCGGAAAAGGTGTTCGTCACCGTGGTCCCGGTTCTGTTGGTGATCGCCTTGGCGCTGGTGGTGGTCGGGCCCAAGATCCAGAGCTGGGCACGTCAGCGCGCCGAGAAGAGCGGCCGCTCCGTCGACCACATCTCGGGCAGGCGGATGGCGGCGCTGGTGGTGGCCACCTTCGCGGTCGGCGTCTACGGCGGCTACTTCACCGCAGCCCAGGGCATCATGCTGATCGCCGCGATGGGTGCGCTGCTGCCCGAGGACATGCAGCGCATGAATGCGGCGAAGAATCTGCTGTCGTTGGTGGTCAACGTCGTCGCCGCGGTGGCCTACACGGTGGTGGCATTCGACCGGATCAGCTGGGTGGCCGCCGGACTGATCGCGGCCGGCTCGCTGATCGGCGGCTTCCTCGGTGCCCACTACGGACGCCGACTGTCACCGAACGTGTTGCGCGCGGTGATCGTCGTGGTGGGATTGATTGGTTTGTATCGGTTGTTGACCGTGTAGTCTGACCGAAGCTCGGAATTGGTTGACCGAACGATGGAGATGTCGATGACGGAACGCGTGCTCGCGCCCGCGCCGTCCGACGTGTCCGCGCTGGAACCGTTCTGGCCTTCACGCCGCCTCATGGCTTTCGACGAGTGGTGTTGTCCGCGTCCCTGACGCGCACCCATCCGTCCATCGCGGTCGCCGTACGGTGACCCCACCCCCTGAAAGAAGCCATGCGTTCGCTTCTGATCTTCACGCTTGTCGGTGCAGGCGCCCAGCTCGTCGACGGCGCCCTGGGCATGGCGTTCGGCGTCACCGCCACCACGCTGCTGGTGCTCTCCGGTGTCGGCGCCGCGCAGGCCAGCGCCGCGGTGCACCTGGCCGAGGTGGGCACCACGTTCGCCTCCGGTTTGTCGCACTGGAAGTTCAAGAACATCGACTGGGCCCTGGTGCTCAAGCTCGGTGCGCCCGGTGCGATCGGGGCGTTCGTCGGGGCGACGGTGCTGTCGTCGCTGGCCACCGAACACGCGGCACCGCTGATGGCCGCCATCCTCGTCGCGATCGGCGCCTATGTGCTGCTGCGGTTTTCGCTGCGCACCCCGCTCACTTTCGGCGCCCGCGGCACCAGTCACAGCGCGAAGTTCCTTGCGCCGTTGGGGTTGTTCGGCGGCTTCATCGACGCCTCCGGGGGCGGCGGCTGGGGTCCCGTCACCACCAGCACGCTGCTGTCGCAAGGCAAGACCGCGCCGCGGACGGTGATCGGTTCGGTCAGCGCGTCGGAGTTCCTGGTGTCGGTATCGGCGTCGCTGGGCTTCCTGATCGGGCTGCGTGAGGAGTTCCTGGCCAACTGGCCGGTCGTGGTCGGTTTGATGGTGGGCGGCGTGATCGCCGCTCCGTTCGCGGCGTGGCTGGTCAGCCGGGTCAGCCCGGCGTTGCTGGGCACCGCGGTGGGCGGCGTCATCGTGTTGACCAACAGCCAGAAGTTGGTGCACTTCTTCGGTATCGACTGGCCGTGGTCGTCGGTGATCTACGGCGTCATCGTGGTGGTGTGGGCGTCGCTGGTGTTCTACGCCTGGCGGGTCTCGCGGGCACCCCGCTACGCCCCGGAGCCCGGCGCGGACGCCGCCGCGACGGCAGGGGACACCGACTCAGAATCGGTCACGCGCTGACTCCTGCTCGAGGACCGCGTCGAGGTCGTTGAGCCGTTCCATCGTCGACACCGCCCGTCGGGTGCGGTTGTTGCGGGCCAGCAGGTCCCGGTGCCGGTGGGTGAAGGCCCAGTACCCAGCGGTGAACGGGCAAGCGTCGTCGCCGACGCGCTTCTTCGGGTCGAAGGCGCAGTCGCGGCAGTGATCGCTCATCTTGTTGATGTAGGCGCCGCCGGACGTGTAGGGCTTGGTGGCCAGCAGACCCCCGTCGGCGTGCTGGCTCATGCCGACGACGTTGGTGGGCATCACCCAGCGGTAGCCGTCGACGAAGGCGGTGGCGAACCATTCGGTCAGTTGGTCGGGCCGGTAGCCGCGCTGTAGGGCTTGGTTGCCGAGCACCATCAGGCGCTGGATGTGATGCGCCCAGCCGCGGTCGCGGATGCCGGCCAACGCCTCGTGCAGGCAGCGGGCGGTGACGGCGTCGGCGTCCAGGTCCGCCCACCACGCCGGGAGACTCTTGCGGGCATTGAGCTTGTTGTTGGCGGTGTAGTCCGGTCCGAAGTGCCAGTACAGGTGCCACATGTACTCCCGCCAGCCCAGGATCTGGCGGATGAAGCCCTCCACAGCCGCCAGGGGAGCTTTCTTGGTGCGGTAGGCGCGCTCTGCGGCTTCGACGGCGTCGAGCGGATGCAGCACGCCGAGGTTCAGCGGTACGGACAGCAGCGAGTGCGACATCGCCCAGTCCTCGGCCATGATGGCGTCCTCGTAGCGGCCGAAACTGGCCAAGCGGTGGTCGATGAACCGGGCGAGGGCGCGTTTGGCTTCGGCAGGGGTGACGGCGAACAGGCGCGGCCCGTCGGCTCCGACGGTGTCGAGGTTCATGCTGTCGAGGTCGGCGCGAACTTTCTCGTCGATGTCGTCCTCGCGGGGGCGGTACGGTGCCGGCACGCCGAGGGTGGA
Organism: uncultured Mycolicibacterium sp.; assembly: GCA_964000695.1. Taxonomy (GTDB): domain Bacteria; phylum Actinomycetota; class Actinomycetes; order Mycobacteriales; family Mycobacteriaceae; genus Mycobacterium. Next base: position 7,168 of record CAXEZH010000125.1, read on the forward strand.
TTGCTTCTTCGGCGGCGACTCACGGTTCTCCTCGTCGTAGTTCCACCGATTGCCGACCGGGTCGTCGCCGTCCATCAGCACACCGAAGCGGCGCCGCTGGTCGCGGTAGAAGTCCTCCATCCGGAAGCGTTGCCGGTCGCCGGCCCACTCGGCGAAGCCGTTGCGGGACAGCGCGAACGTCGGGTTGGGCAGCACATCGGCGACCAGACCCTCGTCCTTGAGCCGATACACGAATCGCTCAGCGGCATGCGAGGTGGGCTCGTGCACGAGCACCGGCCTGTCGAACCGGCGCAGCGCGTCGGTGTAGGTGTCGGCGTGCAGCAGGGTGGCGCGCTCGCCGAGGTCGCGCTCGGCGTGCCGCAGCGCCGAGAGGGTGAGGTGCAGTTTCTGACGGTGGTAGCGCCGTTTGCGCAAGGCGGCGCTCGACTCGACGAGCAGAACTTCCCGGTGTGCGTGCTCACCGCCGTACACGGCCGGCCCGAGCTGGTCGGCGAACAGCCACAGGGGAGTGTCGTCACGCGCCATCAGTCCGAGGGTAGGCCCGCGCGATGCTGCGAAGTGTGACGATTCGGTGGCCGATGAGGCGGTTGGGATCTGGCCGGGTGGCTGAGGTAGGCTTTCGACCGCCTACCGGCGATCCCGGAGGCACCGCGGGCTGTGGCGCAGCTTGGTAGCGCACTTGACTGGGGGTCAAGTGGTCGCAGGTTCAAATCCTGTCAGCCCGACGTTCGAAACCCGCTCTGACCAGTGTCGGAGCGGGTTTCTTGTTTCAGCGGTTCGACGGCAATCTCATCCAGCTGGTGACTTTGCCAGCTCGCCCATGGCTGTTCCCCCTTCAATGGGCGTTGCCAACCCCCCAACCTGTCCGTCACGAATCGCCACCCCACCGAGGGCCGACTTCGGAGTGTCGATTCCCGACACGGCGTCCGCTACCGCGCTCTTCGTGCACCCGGTTCATGTTTGTCGATAAAGATTTCTTCGATACCGGCACGGTTTGATCTCGGTCGTGTAACAAATTTCTATGGCGTCACGACAACACCACTGGTAACTGCAGGCACGGCAAGAGGCAACATCATGACGAAAGCCAAGGTCGTCGGGGTACTCGCTCTCTGCACTGTCCTCACGACGGCACTCGACACCACTGCGGGCTTCCCCGCGTGGGCCGACGGCCGCGCGGCCGGCATATATGTCGGGGTGAACCAGCAACGTCAGAGTTGCGGGGCGATCGGTGAGGACCCCCGGCTGACGTCGGCGGCGCAGCGACACGCCGACGACATGCTGCACAACCGCGCCTACAGCCACACCGGTTCCGACGGTTCCTCGCCACGCGCCCGCATGGCGCAGGCCGGCTATGGCAGTCTCGGGTCCACCGGCGAGATCGTCTACTGGGCCACCGGGTCTGCTGCGACAGCCGAAGGCGCGCTCGCGTTCTGGATGCAGAGCCCCGGGCACCGGGCGATCATCCTGAACTGCGGGTTCACCTCGGGTGGCTTCGCCACGGCGTGGGACGGTCACACAATGACCGCCGTCGGCGACTTCGCCGGGCCGTAGACCCCGAGGCGCCCACAGATCTCACCCGACGAGACGCTGAAGTGAGCGGATTGCGGCCGGGCTGAGACACGGAAACGCGCAAGTATCGAAATCGTCTCGTTTGCAGTGGATTTGCGACACAAACTGGTGTCAACCCATGCCCAACGTCACCATTCGGAAACGGCGTGGTGCGGCGTGTTCCACCAGCGCTCTGTGTGTCGATAAATTGACGGCGTCGTTCTGGGGATCGTCATGAACTGGTGTGGCAGACATGCTGCCGCATCGCCCGGAACGAGAAGACTGTGGAGTGTAGATGAAGGAGTTGGTGGATGATGGCGGTCTTTGATCGACTCAGCATCAGAGTGGCTGCCGTCGGTGCCGGGCTGTGCGGCATCGCCCTGGCGTTGAGCCCCGGCGTGGCGCAGGCAGGCGGATACGACTGCCTGCAAACCACCGCGGGTGAAGCGCCTGCGGCGGCGGGAGCGGGCGTAGCAGGGGCGGGCGCCGGAGCGGCGGCGTGCGCTCCGATCTCTGAAATGTCTGGTGTTCCAATCCTGCCCGGTCCGCCGGTGGCGCCACCCCCGGTGGTTCCGCCGTTGCTGCCGCCGCCGGTGCCCCCTGTGGTGCCGCCGTTGCTGCCGCCGCCG